>JAYTCO010000137.1:0-11819 GCA_043736415.1 Ferruginibacter sp.
GCTGCTTTTAGGCGAAAGGCTTTGCTTAAAATTGGTGACAAAATCAATACCTCTGGTGCGGGTGTTAATATGATTTGTAAAAAAAGTAACCTCTTTTATTTGTGAGCTTGGTGGGAATGCAGCAAGCAATGCAGGTATAGCTGCACTTACAGGTAACTGCTCAGAGATAATTATCCTGTCTGAAACATCGATCTGATAAGCATCTAACGTAAATAAAAACTGCGATCCTGCTTTGGCTGTTAAGCCTACATTGTAATTCCAGCTTAGTTCAGCCCTTGGTGTTTCTATTCCTAACTGCTGCAACCTTGTATCATCACTACGCAATTGTTTTGTCTGGCGAATAACACCGGCCTGCACTGTAGAGGTGGTTTGGCTATTAAAAATTTGCTGAAGAGACGGAGCCCTAAACCCGCGATTAATTGAACCTCTTACAGCAAAGTTCTTTGCGAGGTTATACCGTGTGGCAAGCTTGCCTGAAACATTACCCCCAAAGTCGCTGTAGTTTTCATAACGACCTGCAATGGCAACCAAAAACTTTTCGGTAATATCACTTTCAATATCCACAAAAACACCCACATTGGTTCTGCTTTCATTTGCTCTATCTGCAGGTGCAATGCCTGGCCTGCCAGAACTGCCCGGAGCTTTGTTGTTAGATGCTGCCAAAGGACCAATTTTATATGATAGAGAATCGCCTTCCGATAATTTAAAATTATCTACACGCAACTGACTGCCAAATGCAAGGTTGATGGATTTTGTGCCCAGTGCATTATCAAAGTTTTTGCTAAAAGTAGCCTCAGTTGTACTCTGGCCAAAAGTATTTCTGCCTACATAAAAGTTTGTAGGCGAAGCCCCACCTAGTGATGGATTGGTGGTATTGTTAGCATAAAGATCTAAATAATTTAAACCATATCCTGTACTGAAATCTAAGTTCCAGCCATTTATAGATTTTTTATTTACACCGGCAACTAAAGAATAGTCAACAGTTTTTCCGGGAAGCTCAGGCGTATATCCGTCAGGGAAAAGCGATGGATTGGAATTGGCATCTCCTGCACGTGCATTTCTAAAAAAACCATAGGCAAGAATATCTTTTCTGGAAGCTCCTCCAAAACTGTAGAGTGTCCAGTTTTTGCTCAATGGATAAGCAACATTAATAAAGGTTTGGTAAGCTTTTGCTTGATTGCTGCCATACTTGGTTACATAAGCTGGGTTGCTCGTTGGCCATACACCTCTTGCATTGCGAATACTGTCGTCAGTTTTTTTGTTGCTGTTGTAAATAATTCCCGTAAAAGGGTCAATTCTATCAGTACCTTCTACAAATTGGTAATGAAGTGTAAAATTAAAAAAACTGCCGACTTTACCTAATCCAAAACCATAGTTTATAGCTGCGAGCGCAGTAGCACCATCACCTTTTGAAGTAACACCAAACTGTGTTTTAAAAGTGCCGCTATTTATATTTTTTTTGAGCACAAGGTTCATTATACCTGCAATTGCATCAGAACCATATTGTGCTGCGGCACCATCCCGTAAAATTTCCATACGCTCTACTGCCAACGATGGAATGCTGTTTAAATCCGTAACCACAGTTCCTTTACCAACTGTAACATTGTTGTTGATGGCAGAAAACTGGTGTCTTCTTTTCCCATTTATTAATACTAACGACTGGTCAGGAGACATTCCTCTTAAAGAAGCAGGATCTGCAAAATTTGCAACACCATTAATGCCATTTTTTGCAGAGTTAAAAGACGGGGATGTAAACTGAGCCATTTGACCAAGATCGGTTTGTCCTGTATTTTCTAATTCTTTGGAACTGATAACATCTACCGGCACAGGACGGTTTACATCTGTACGGGGTTTGCCACGTGAGCCTATAACCGTTACTGCGCCTAAGCCTGCGGAGTTGGCAGTAAGTTTAGCAGCATAATTTGTATCTGCTGTTATTTTTATTTCATAGGACGTAAACCCTACAGAACTTACAACAAGCACTTCTCCAGGCTCTGCATTTATGCTAAAGTTTCCCTGGCTATCTGTGGTTACCGTTCTGTTTTTTCCTTTTACAGATATGGTAGCACCGGCAAGTGGTTCATCTTTATCACTGGTAATAGTACCGGTAACAGTTTTTACCTGTGCCCATAAATTTTGAGAAATACAAAATGTAAGCAGAAATAAAATAGTGCGGGGTAAATTGTTCTTTTTAAAATTTGTCATAAAGCTTCGTTTATTGTGGAGTGGTTATTTAAATCTGGCGGAGACGTAATAGGAGGTGGAAAAAATTTATCCTTTAAAAAATTTGGGGGCGGCTTGTTATAAACTGTATACACACTCTCATTCAAATGGATATACAGAAGTGTTTTTATCTTCATGAAAGCAATCGTTAATAATTATTAAGGCAAGTAAGTTTAGTGGATACTCTAAATTTTTTTAATCCGCGTCAGGAAGGTATCTAACAAATAATGTGTTATAAATTTAAACAGCGTTTTACCTATTAACCTAAAATGATAGCTGCTATTTTTATACTGAATAAAAATGGTAATATTCTGAAATAAACTTTAACTTTCGGAAACGACATGGTATTTTCGAAATTTTATAAATCATTGGTTTTAAATAAAGTATGAAACTTAAAACGGGCAAAGAAGAAATAAGCTGTTTACTAACCATTGTTTTTGAAAAATATGAAACAGAGACTGGAAACCTAATTGTACGAAATACGAATCGTAAAAATTATGAATCTGTAGCAAAAAAGCTTAGCGAAATAAGCAATGAGTTGCCCATTACAGCAAATAATTTACAACACGACCCTTACTCGGCCGATCAAAATCTTACAGGTTTAGAATATCCATCTCGCAAATATGATATTACCGCAAGCCAGGTGAAAGATGGCTCATTAGGATTGGTAAATAACCCAAGATCTTTTTTAATTGACGCCTGCTATATTTATCTTTTTGGAATGGGGCGAAAAGGTTTTGAGAAAAATCCGCAGGACGACAGATTACTAATAAGAGAGGGAGAAAATACTGTACAAACAGAAACAAATAACCCACAGGCATTAGCGTTGCAAATACAGGCCTTTAAAGATGAAAAGCAGAATTTGCAAAAAGCGGCAGATATAAAATTAAGCAAAGCAAAAACAGGGCTCTTAATAGGGCTTGCATTTTTATCAGCAGCATTTATTTTTTCAACCTATCATTGGATCACAAACAAAAATGAATGGGAAGCTGTAAAAAAGGACATGAATATACTACCATACAAACCAACCAAGGCAGAGATTGACAGCCTCGAGGGAATTTGGTTGTGCTACACAGGCTCACCGCAAGCCAGAAGTTCTGAACCAAAAAGGTACCACCTTGTTGTATTAAATATTGTAGAAATAAAATACAGAAACGGTTATTTTAGTTACAACCGGTATGGTGCGGGCTTTAACCATACAGGGTTTGCACAGTTTGAATCTCCCGGTTTGGTTTCTCTTCATTCTCGTATAAAAAACCAAAGCGTGGCAATAGAGTCGCCACGGCATTCATTAATGCAACTCGATCATGCACCAGGATTTTTACCTGTAATATCTGCTTCATGGAATTTTGATGTAGGAGATAAAAATAAAATAATAGGGATAAGAGAAGTGTATAAAAAATTAAGTAAAGATGGTAGCATAGAAGAAGTAATAAACACAATAGAAAATGCAAGCTGTAAGTGTAAAATTTTAAAGTTGTTTAAGGATGGAAAATATGTACAGACTTTTCAGCTAAAGCATCAGTTACTGGATAGTATGCATGAACCAATGTTGGAGAAACTGTTGAATGAAAAGAGTATTTTATTAAGGGAGCCACAAGATGCATTGGTATTAATGAATGACTCTTTAAGTAAGCAAAAATAACCGGTCTTCCAAGAGTGCCATAACACAATAATAAAAGAGTTTTTTTACACTTCATTTAAAATTTTACTTCTAAAAATAAATTGATCATCGATGAAAAAGAAAATAATATTTGCACTTTCAACACAGATATTTTCGTCAATGTTATTTGCACAGCAATTACAGTTGATTAATTTTAATAAAGAGCGGGAGAAAATAACCAAAACAGGCATAAAAGTATTGGCAGGTTATTCAGTAGCTAATATTATTTACGGCAGTATTGCGGCATCGCAAACAACAGGCAGCAATAAGTATTTTCATGAAATGAATGCTATTTGGAATGGCATTACGCTGGGCATTACAGGCATTGGGTTTTTAACCGCAAAAAAAGAGGGCACACTATCTTACGGCGAGTCTCTTAAAAAACAGCAACACATAGAGAAGCTTTTTCTTTTTAATGCCGGGCTGGATGTTGCCTACATTGCAGGTGGCGCATATTTAAAAGAAAGGGCTAAAACAACTATCAAAAATCCACTTAGGTTAAAAGGTTATGGCGAAAGTATAATGCTGCAGGGCGGTGTGTTATTATTATTTGATGGTGTAATGTATGCCATACACAACAGGCACGGCAAGGCTTTAGCCAAAATGGGAGAGAAGGTACAACTGGGTGCTTCGGGAAATGGCATTGGTTTTATTGTTAAACTATAAATTTTATTAAGGCAAATAAGTTTAAGCTCTTTATACAGAATTGAAATTATTATATCTTCAACAAAAAATTACAGATGCATTTAAAATTATTGATTAGCTGCTTTTTTATAAGCATTCTAGGACTTACACAAGCTCAAAAAGTTTCCACTTATGATCCGCACTTATTATTCTCTCCAATATTTTATCCTGACGGATCCGCCACAAGAGGTGCCGATGGTTCACCGAATGCAAATTATTGGCAAAACCGTGCAGACTATCAGATAAACGTTTCTTTAGATGAAAATTCAAATCAAATCTCCGGTTCAGTTATAATAACTTATAAAAATAACAGTCCTTATACTTTACCTTTTTTGTGGTTGCAGTTAGATCAGAATTTATTTTCGAAAGGCAGTAGGGGACAGGATCGTATGCCTGTTGGAAGCCGCAGCCGTTATGGAAGTGCGGAAAGTACTTTTGATGGTGGTTATAAAATTTCATCAGTAAAAAATATTACAGATAATGTAAATGCTGATTATTTAATTACAGATACCAGAATGCAAATTAGATTACCCAAATCACTAAAGCCATCAGGCGACATTATTAAAATAAAAATTGATTATTCTTTTACCTTGCCTGAAGAAGGCGCTGATCGTTGCGGTATATTAAAAACAAAAAACGGAAATATTTTTGCAGTTGCACAATGGTATCCACGTATGTGTGTGTATGACGATGTAGAAGGTTGGAACACTTTGCCTTACATTGGCCCAAGTGAATTTTATTTAGAATACGGAGATTATGATTTTAGCATAACAGCACCCGCCTCTCATATTGTTGTAGCAAGCGGTGAGTTGCAAAATGCTGCTGAAGTGCTTACTGCAACTCAGTTTAAAAGACTTACAGATGCGAAAAACAGCGATGAAACTGTCGTAATTCGTTCTGAAAATGAAGTAACAGATATATCATCCCGCCCAAAATCTAGTGGCACATTAACATGGAAATTTAAAATGCAGAATGCAAGAGATGTATCATGGTCATCATCAAAATCATTTATTTGGGATGCTGCAAAAATTAACCTTGCAGGGGGAAAAAAGGTATTGGCTCAAAGTGTTTATCCTGCGGAAAGCAATGGCAATAAAAAATGGAGCAGAGCTACCGAATTTACAAAAGGCAGCATTGAAAATTATAGTAAAAGATGGTTTCAATATCCTTATCCTGTGGCCACAAATGTTGCTTCAAACGTAAGTGGAATGGAGTACCCCGGAATTGTCTTTTGTGGCTCAGGTGCAGGTGGTGCCGAATTGTTTAATGTTACAGACCATGAATTTGGTCATACCTGGTTTCCGATGATTGTGGGAAGTAATGAAAGAAAATATGGCTGGATGGATGAAGGTTTAAATACATTTATAAATTCCTTAGCCTTAAAAGATTTTAATAAAGGTGAGTTTGATGGTTCATTTCCAAATCCATCATTGCTTACTGCTTACATTTTTGGCCCAATGAGCGAAAGTATTTTTAATACGCCGGATGCAATCAAAGAAGCAAATATTGGTTCGGTATTATATTTAAAACCGGGTTATGGTTTAACTATGTTGAGAAATAATATTCTAGGGCCACAAAGATTTGATTATGCTTTTACAGAATACATAAAAAGATGGGCTTACAAACATCCAACCCCATGGGATTTCTTTAAAACGATGGACAATGTTGCAGGCGAAAATTTATCATGGTTTTGGAAAGGATGGTTTTTGGAAAATTATAAATTAGATCAATCAATCAAAGAAGTCAGCAATGATGCAGTAAAAGGTGCAATCGTAACTTTGGAAAATTTAGACCAGATGGCAATGCCTGTTATCATTGGGTTTGAAACAGTTTCGGGTAAAAAAGGAATTGTAAATCTTCCGGTAGAAATATGGAACAATACAAGTTTGTTTAAAGTTAAACTCCCAACTACGGAAGCCGTAAAATCGGTTACGATAGATCCTGATAAAGTCTTCCCTGATATGAACTATGCAAATAATAAATGGAACGCAGGTAATTAAAAAAATTAAATTTTAAGTTTGATAATGAAAATGCCGCTTATAAATGAGCGGCATTTTTTAATTAAAAATTTTTGGAAAAGCATAAAAAATATATTATCCTTTCTAATTATTTACTGTTTTCCACTTTCCACTTTTTAAATAAATAAATGACATCGTAAATATAGCTGTCCAGTATACAAATTCATTGCTCCAGGCCATGGCAAGCGAAATGTAATTTACCTTCATAAAATAAAGTGTATAAGATAAATAAAGTGAGATAGCTACAAGCTCTATTTTTAGGTTGGTTTTGGTTTTGCCCGTACCCGTAACACCGTTTAGCCAAATATTTGCAATACTCATAAATATCATACCTAACGAAACCATTCTTATTACAGATGTGCCTTCTTTTATAAAAGCTTCATTTTGCCCGAATAAACTAAAAAAAACTTGAGGATAGATATTTAAAATTAAAACCGGAACTGCGCAAAATCCAATACTCCAAAATGTAATTAATTTTATTGCAGGTATAATATCAGCTTCTCTTTTTTGCCCCATTAAATTACTTACCATTGTGTTGCATGTACTGGCAAAAGCCCAAACAAAAACGCCTCCAATACCAAACACGTTCCTCATAACATTACTGATAGCTTTTGCATTTGCACCTCTACCTTCCAGCAATAAAAAGAAAACAAGCCATGTTGTTACGCTGATAACATATTGTGCTACCAGAGGAAGAGATACCTGCAAAATTTGTCCGTTGATTTCTTTATTAAATTTAAAAGTTTTAAACAACCCATATTTACTTTGTAAGCCTGTAAAAATAAGTACAGCAAAAACGACAATCATACCTGAAAATTCAGCAATAACAGATGCTACAGCTGCTCCATCAAATCCCATTGCGGTAAATCCTGCATGACCGAATATGAGAAAATAATCAAAAATAATATTTACGACAGCTTCACATATAAATGCAATTATTAAATAGCGGCTATTGAGAGAGGCAACCAAAAAAGCATTGCCCATTTGAAAAAGATAAAGAAACGGTAACCCGAAAATTCTGATTTTTAAGAACCGCATTTCCTGAGGATAAGAAGCAGCATCAGCAACAGTCTGCATTATAAATGGTGCAATGAGCCAGGTAAATAAAATTCCAACGGCTGCAAATTGCAAACTTATCCGTATTCCCTGCGATAAAATAGTTTTAAAGTTTTCAGGATTTCCACTACCCGCATTTTTTGAAAACACGGTTTGCATGGCATTGTTTAAGCCATGACCTGCAACAGCAAATATTAAATAAAATACACCTGTAATTCCAGCGTTGCCCAAAGCTTCTTCACTCACCTTCCCTAAAAAAATGCTGTTTATTAATAAATTTAATTGAGGTATAAGAATGGAAAGCGTTATTGGCAGGGCAATTGAAAGAATCTGCTTGTTGTTAACCTGTACCTTTAAATCATTTAATGTTGCCCCTGTTTCCATAAGTAGGCAAAAATATCTTATTTTGCCTGCCTAAACTCAGGCTTTGAAAATTGCATTTAAAATAGAACCTTCAGCAGATAAAAATGTTGCATTACACCTAATTACAGAAGTGGGAGATTCGGATATTTCTTTTCTTATTTTCTCAAAAACTCCTTTCAAAATTGAGGGGTTTTTTTCCATGAACTTTGAGAAGAATACTCTCCCTGATCAATATGTTTATGATGTTAAAAAATATATTAATGAAACTGTTTGTTTGCAGGAGATAAATATTACATCGAGTACTATATTTTATAACTTTTCTAAAAGTTCATTAATACCGGAACAATATTTTATTGAAGATGAAAAGGAGCAAATCTTAGATGAGCTTTTTGGCCAGGATAAAACGAGAATTTGTTTTCAGGAATCATGTCAACAACAGGCTATAAAAAATATTTACAGTGTTCCGGCAGTAATTCATAATTCTTTCCTTGAATTATATCCTTCAGGTAAATTTACCCACAGTACTTCTTATCAAATCAATAATAACAAAGACTCTATTCTGCATTGTATTATTTACAATTCAAGTATTAAAATTATTTTTTTCAAAGAAGGGCAGCTACAGATAGTCCAATATTTTAATTACACTACACCGGCAGATGTTTGTTATCACATTCTCAATGTTGCAGAACGTTTTGAAACAACAGCATCTTCTCTCAAGCTGTCTTTGAGCGGAATGATAGATATAGATTCAACTCTTTATCAGGAACTTTACAAATATTTTCTGGATATTAAATTTGCAGAAACCACAGGTTTAGTTTTTTCGGAAAGTTTTGAGGAATTACCAACTCATTTTTATCATCATCTTAAAGAACTTGCAAATGCGCATAATTAGTGGCACCCACGGTGGCAGAAGAATACAGCCTCCTGCGAATATGCCTCATACCCGACCTACAACTGATATTGCAAAAGAAGGATTGTTTAATATTCTACAAAATAAATTAGATTTTGAGGAGCTTACAACACTTGATCTTTTTGGTGGTACCGGTTGCATAAGTTATGAACTTGCAAGCAGGGGAGTGCCAGATTTAACTATCGTGGAAATGGACAATAAAATGTATGACTTTATAAAAAAAACTGCCGAAGAATTAAAATTAGAAAATTTTAAAGTTATAAAAAGTGAGGTTTTTAATTTTATAAATTCTTGTGCCAATAAATATGATTTTATTTTTGCCGGTCCACCTTACGCTCTTTCATCGATTGATGATTTGCCTTTAAAAATTTTTGAAAAAGAATTATTAAAAAATGGTGGAAGATTTATTTTGGAACACACGCCACGTAATGATTACAGAAAATTTGATCATTATGTTTCAGAAAGAAATTACGGCACTACAATTTTTTCAACTTTTATTTTTGAGAAAAATTAAATTCTTTGGTGTATTCGAAATGTTTATTAATACAAATAATTTAACTATCACAAAAAAAGCTGTTTCAAATTAATGAAACAGCTTTTTTTATTGATGCATATTTTTTTACATTGGAGAAAGATATTGCGCATAAGCGTATCCTTCTTCGCCTTGTGCAGTTCTAACTTTCCACCAGCTGTCGTCCGTTTTTTCAACCAGTGTTACCACTTCATTGTGTGCAGCTTTTCCAACAATTTCACCATCGGTTGTTGGTGTACTTCTAATATTTAGGTTTGTTGAATCTGTAGTAACTTTTAACTGAGCGCCTGCATCAGCTTTAATATCAATGTTCATCATTAAATCTCCACTTGCCATATTCGGGTCAATCTGACTGTAAAGTGCCCAAAGCGCATCATAATCAGCTGTGCTTTTAGCAGTACCGCTAACATGTAAAACTCCATTCTGTTCTGCAACAGATAAATTTTCTACACCATGGGTTTGTGCAGCAGTTAGTAATTGTGCGTATTTCTCTTGAAGAGCCATAATTTTTTATTTTTTTTATTGAAAATATTATTTTTTATCCATTAAGCCACTAACGTCTGACTGTACTTTAGCAGCAGAAAGCATCTGCATAATTTTCATTCTATTGGCTGCCGTTACTTCACCTGTTATAACTGCTTTATCTGCAGTAAATACTACTGTTACACCTTTAATATCTTTTAACCCATCTTTTACTTTTTGTTGGGTTGCAGCATCTAAAACAGTAGTGGTAGAAGCAGGTGGGGGTGTTGTAACCATTGGTGCTGCTACTGTAAGGTTATTAATTACCGGGGGCTTTACGCCTTTTACACCTGCTGCCGTACTTTCGCATTTTGCTTTGCAGGCTTCGTCTGTACATTCACCGGATAAAGTTACTTTTCCATCATTTACATCAACCATGGTGTTGGCCATTTTCATATCCGTTTTTAAAGCGGCTTCAACATTTGTTTTAATTTCAGAGTCTTTGGGTTTACAACTTGTAAATGCAATTGTAGTCAGCAAAGCAGCTGACATTGCAATTTGTGTTAGTTTCATGATTTTTTGTTTTAAGTTAGAAATATATATTCACAATTAGTGCCAATGTTAAAGTAATGCATTTTTCGTGCTATCGCAGATTTAATTTTTAAATCCAATTTCTATTTTCAATTGTTCAATAACATTGAAAATGATTGGACACATGGCATAATGCACAAGAGTTGCAAATAATCTTCCTTTAAAATTATTTTCATGTAAATGCGGGAAGGCTCTGCATTCTGTAAACCTGTTTTCGTAAACAGTACATTTTGAGTCTGCTAAAAAATGACAAGGAATGGTATTGATAATAAGTTTGCCCTGCATACTTTCTTCCAGGTATTGATCTTTAAATTGTTGCGGGGAAATATTAAGGTGGTCTGCAACTTGAATATTTTCTTCGGTTGTAACATTTATCATCAATTTTCTGCAACAGGCACCACAAACTGTACAGTCAATTTGTGGTGTAACAAAATTATTTATTTCATGAACTTTTTCATCAAGTTCAAGGGCATTAAAACCTTTTAAAAAGCTTCTAAAAGCATCATTTTCTTCCTCTTTTATTTCGGCATGCTGCTTTATAAAATTTATATCGGTTACGAGTTGTTGCAATGTTGAAGTTTATTTAATAACTGAATGTGTTTCAGTTACTGTAAATATAACTTTCAATAGACTAAAAATAAAAAAGCGAAAAGAAATTAATCCTTTCGCTCTCATTTTTCAACAACCAAAACAACTTACTTTTTAACCAAAACACCTTTTTCCTTTAAATCTTTTACTATTTTTTTACTGTTATCGCTTGCAAGGCTGCTAGCAGATGAGGGATCAAATGATTTGGTTTGAACACTGTACAACAAATTACCTGTAGCAATGTCATATAAATTTGATTCTAAAAAATAATCAGTAGATGTTGTGTAATATCCCGGTTGATACACACGATCGTATACTGTGGAATAATAACGGCCAAAACGATTGTAGTAAAAACCAACGGGCTGAATACGTGATGTGCCCTGCTGGTAATTCTCTTCATCTTTTTTATCAAGCAAAGCCGTTGTTATCACAGCATCGTACCCACTTGTTTTTAGATTTGCTGACAGCTGATCTTCTGATACT
Source organism: Ferruginibacter sp. (assembly GCA_043736415.1). Taxonomy (GTDB): domain Bacteria; phylum Bacteroidota; class Bacteroidia; order Chitinophagales; family Chitinophagaceae; genus Ferruginibacter. The sequence continues at coordinate 11,574 of JAYTCO010000137.1, forward strand.
TTTTCAAAAGCTTTTGGCCCAAAATCTTTCATGGCTGATGTTGCATTGTAGCCCTGTTCAATTAACCGGTTAACCAGTTGTGTTTCTGCTTCCTGCCTTAGCGATCTTTCTTTTTGTTGAAAAATACCTAATACAAGAATTTTCTTAAAATCTTTTGCGGCAACTTTTTCATCTTTATAAGATGAAATTACCTGAGTGCTGTTGCAGGATATTATGGTAAATACTGCTAACGCACCAATAAACCAT
>JAYTCO010000138.1:0-5000 GCA_043736415.1 Ferruginibacter sp.
GTACAGTTGCAAACCAGGTGATGTGATCGGACTTAAAGGAAAAAGTGCAGCTAATGCATCAATATCCGGAAATCTGCGTGGCAAAAATGCTAAGTTCAACTGGATCGAATTCAACGATGCCGAAATGAAAGGTACTTTCATTACTTATCCTGAAAGAGAGAGTGTTCCTGAAAATATTAAGGAGCAACTTATTGTTGAACTGTATTCTAAGTAAACTAAATACGGAAAACCGTAAAGTTTCAGTAATTAATTTTTAAATTAAAACCAACAAATAAAAATGGCCATTTTTAATTTTGTTAAACCAGATAAAATTGTTCTGCAAAAAGCTACTGATTTCGAAGCCCAGTTTGAGTTTCGTCCACTAGAGCCTGGATACGGTGTAACTATCGGTAATGCACTTCGCCGTGTATTGCTTAATTCATTGGAAGGTTACGCAATTATAGGTATCAATATCGCCGGTGCTGATCATGAGTTTGCAACTATTAAAGGTGTTACAGAAGACGTAACCGAAATGATTCTTAATTTAAAGCAGGTACGTTTTAAATTATTGGGTGATCATGATATTACTTCTGAAAAAGTAACACTATCAATCAAAAGCAAAACAGAATTTACCGCAGGTATGATTGGCGAAGCCACTCCTATGTTTGAAGTAATGAATCCTGAGTTGCTTATTTGTACGCTCGACATAAGTGCTAAACTTGATATCGACATTACTATCGGCAGAGGACGCGGTTACGTTCCTGCTGAAGAGCATAAAGAAAAAAGTACACAGTTTGGTTATATTCCTGTAGATGCTATTTACACTCCCATTAAGAATGTAAAATATCTTATAGAAAATACAAGGGTTGAACAACGTACTGATTTTGAAAAATTAATTATGGATGTTGTTACTGATGGTACAATTCATCCTGAAGAAGCAGTAAAACAAGCAAGTCGTATCATTATTCAGCATTTGATGATCATTACTGATGAGAACATCACTTTTGATACCAAAGAAGATAAAAAGGAAGATATGGTTGATGAGCAAACTTTACAACTACGTAAAATGCTTAAAACTCCTTTGGAAGATTTAGATCTTTCTGTAAGAGCTTTTAATTGTCTTAAAGCTGCTAAAATTAATTCTTTGAGTGAGTTGGTTCAATATGAGCAAGAGGATTTGATGAAGTTTAGAAACTTCGGTCAAAAATCTCTGAGTGAAATTGATTCAGTTTTACAGGATAGAGGATTAAGTTTTGGTATGGATTTAAGTAAGTTAAAACTTGACGACGAAAGTTAATTAGTACAAAAACTAATTATAAGAACAACATATTTCATTTAATAATTCCGAAAGGATAACCTGTAATTCCTGACACGGTACAGGTGAATAAAAACAAACAAAGTCATGCGTCACGGAAATAAAAACAACAACCTTAGCAGAACTGCTTCTCACAGAAAAGCATTGTTAATGAACCTTGGTTGCCAGTTAATTACTTACAAAAGAATTACTACAACTGTTGCAAAAGCAAAAGCATTGCGTAGCTATATTGAGCCGCTAATTACAAAAACAAAAGCTACAGACACAAAAGAAGCTATCAGCCACAACCATCGTATAGTATTTAGTTACTTAAATGATAAAGCTGCAGTTAAAGAATTATTTACTGTAGTTGCTCCTAAAGTTGTTGGTCGCCCGGGCGGATATACTCGTATTATTAAACTTGGAGCACGCCAGGGTGATAATGCTGAAATGGCCATGATTGAGTTGGTAGACTTTAACGACATATACGGTAAAACTGTTGAAACTGCAGTTGAACCTGCTAAGAAAACTCGTAGATCTGGTGGTTCAAAAGCAAAAACAGAAGTTGGTTTTACTGATGCAGAAATTGTAACTACTCCTGCTCCAAAGGCAAAAGCTGCAAAAGCTGATGATTTAAAAATTATTGAAGGTATAGGACCTAAAATTGCAGAAACCTTAGTAGCTGCTGGGATTACAACATTTGCTGATCTTGCAGCAACCACAGCTGAGAAAGTTAAAGAAATTTTGGATGCATCAGAAGGTAATTTCAATGCAGCAGATCCAACTACCTGGGCTGAACAAGCGGAATTAGCTGCCGATGGGAAAATGGATGAATTAAAAGAACTACAAGAAAGATTAAACGGAGGTAAAGAAGCTTAACATGCATTTTAAAAATTTATATAAGGCTCCGATATTTTTATCGGAGCTTTTTTTATAACATTGTGTAAACGAGAAACTAATTAGGATGAGTAAGAGCAACAATACAAAAGCAATTTTATTATTAAGGGATGGCACCACTATTAGTGGTACAGCTTTTGGACAAATAGGAACTACAACCGGGGAGCTTTGTTTCAACACAGGTATGACGGGTTATCAGGAAGTTTTTACAGATCCAAGTTATTATGAGCAGGTATTAATAATGAATAGCGTGCATACGGGTAACTATGGTGTTTTATCTGCAGATGTTGAAAGTGATTCCGTAAAAGTCAAAGGAGTTATAGGAAGAAATTTAGAAGAAAAATTTAGCCGTTTTATGGCGGAAGATTCTTTACAGTCTTATTTTGAAAAACAAAATGTTGTTGCTATCAATGGTGTTGATACAAGGGCATTGGTTGAACATGTTCGTGTAAAAGGTGCAATGAATTGCATTATCTCTTCGGAGGAAATGGATATAAAAAAACTGCAACAACAACTCGACAATGTGCCATCAATGAATGGGTTAGAACTTGCATCAGTTGTCAGCACAGTAAATTCTTATACTTGTGGAGATGAAAACAATGGTACTAGAGTTGCTGTTTTAGACGTAGGTATTAAAAAAAATATTTTAAATTGTTTGGTTGAAAGAGGTGTATTTGTAAAAGTATTTAATGCAAAAACAACATTTGATGTGATGGAAGCCTTTTCGCCAAACGGATACTTTATAAGCAATGGACCCGGGGATCCTGCACCAATGGAATATGCCATCGAGACCGTAAAAAATATTTTAGCTTCTGAAAAGCCATTGTTTGGAATTTGTTTAGGGCACCAGCTATTGGCTTTGGCTAATGATATTCCAACTTTTAAAATGAAACATGGTCACCGTGGGTTAAATCATCCGGTAAAAAATATTATTACCGGTAAAAGTGAAATCACTACCCAAAACCACGGTTTTGGTGTAGATGCCGATGCAATAAAAAACAATCCTCAAATCGAGATAACACATTTAAATTTAAATGATAACAGTATTGAAGGCATAAGAGTAAATAATAAAAAGGCATTTTCCGTGCAATATCATCCTGAAGCTACGCCTGGTCCGCATGATAGCCGTTACCTGTTTGATGATTTTGTGGAAATGATGAGAAGGTAAAAAGATTGCTTTTTAGAAGAGGTATATACTTGAGCATTGAAAATTGTTTATTAATTATTGAACATTTAAAAATGAAAAATATAAATGTTCAATTGACAATGTTCAACGCTCAATTTTCAATTTCACAAAGATGTCAATTATTAAAAATAGCTCATGAAAATAGCCATAATAAACGGTCCTAACCTAAACCTTCTCGGCAAAAGAGAACCGGAGGTTTATGGCAACGAAACCTTTGAAACTTTTTTGGAAAATTTAGTTAAAATGTTTCCGGATATTCAGTTCCAATATTTTCAAAGCAACATAGAAGGGGAGTTGGTTAACGCCATTCAGGAACATGGATTTACAACAGATGGAATAATTTTAAATCCTGCGGGTTACACGCATACTTCCGTTGCAATAGGAGATGCAGTAGCAGCAATACCTGCAGCAGTTGTAGAAGTACATATTTCTAATATTTTTGCACGGGAAGAATTTAGAAAACATTCCCACGTTTCTGCAAAATGTGCTGGAGTTATAAGTGGATTGGGTTTAAAAGGATACGAACTTGCTGTTCGTTATTTGATTGATTCTTTAAAATGATTTATGATGTACAAAATTTATTGCTGATTTCTGCTATCATTTTTTTATAGTTTTCTAACCCTTCAAATTGATCCTGAATAAACCTGTTGTCTTCTAAAGATCCAATAACTTTATTCATTTCAGTGTTATTTTCATACACCATTTTGCGGTAAGGGTTGGTGTAATCTTTCTCTCTTGATTTTAAGATGCCTTCTGTCATCCATTGTTTGGTAGAAACTGTATCGTTTAATAGTTTTTTAAACAAATCAACAGTAAATTGTTTTGTGGTAATATTTAATATTTCAAGAAGTGAACAGTAGGCATGTTCCAACAACTGGTTATGGTATTTTTTTCCTTCCTCTCTGTAAATGTCATGCACATCATTCCAGCTACAAACTTTTTCTGAAACTATATCATCCTTCAGTTGTTTAAGGGTTGTTGTTTTCATTAACTGACCACCAATATTTATCCATGCAGTTCTACTGATTAAGAAGGGTATTGAACTTTTTAATTCTTCAAAATTATTAAAATTATTTTTTGTTAGATGGCTTACCAAAGTACACATTCCGTAATACTGTATTATTTCTTTAAATACCTTGATAGACTGCGGTACTTTAATAATGGTAGTTATTCTGTTAGTATTTTCCAGACCGGTTGCTAAAGCAATATCATTTTTTTCTGGAGTTAAATTTTCTAAAAACGATACAGCATCAAAAATTTCATTAATTGTATCCGGTGCCAGATAATTATATTCAATTAACTGAATTTTTTCCGTTCTTTTGTCTCTGTCTTTATATTTCCATGCGTTACGTTCCAGCGCATACATGTTGTACATAAACCAATATGCTGGCATTACAACCAACTGATCGTTTGCAACATCATTACTGATTAAACTAAAAGGAATGGAAATATTTAGCTCAGCGGGAAAATCTCCTTTGGCAATAATGGTAAATGATGCAAATTTTGAATTGTGTTTTAAACTTACACACAATCCCGGCCAAAAGCCACGCCCTGCCTGTATTTCACCATCTGCACTGCGGCTGTTATGGTTGCTGCCGATGGTGGCTCCTGCTGCCATATTACTTTGGCCCATAATAAGTGCTG
>JAYTCO010000139.1:0-11772 GCA_043736415.1 Ferruginibacter sp.
ATATGCCATAAGCGACTTTGCTTTTTTTTTGCTGTACCATGTATTTGCCTACAGAAAAAAGATAGTTACAGATAACCTTAAAATTGCATTTCCACAAAAATCAATCGAAGAAATTAACCGCATTGCCAAACAGTTTTACAAAAACCTTGTTGATAATTTTATAGAAACAATAAAGCTGCTTAGCCTTTCAGAAAAAGAATTTGTAAGAAGGGCTTCCATTGATTTTGATGATGCAAAAAAGCTGGTTGATAAGGGTTTGAATATACAGTTTCACAGCGGCCATCAAATGAACTGGGAGTATGCAAGCCTTGCCATATCGCACTCACTTACTATACCGTGGGTGGCAATTTATTTGCGCATACAGGCAAAACCAATTGACAGGTTATTTTTAAAAATACGCAGTAAGTTTGGTGCTACCATGGTAGAGAAACACAACTACCAGACAAGAATGCCACACTTAATGAAAAGCCAGTATGCACTCGGGTTAATTGCAGATCAAAACCCCGGCCTCGTAAAGCACAGCTTTTGGTTAAACTTTTTTGGTAAACCTGCACCCTTTTTAATGGGTCCTGAAAAAGGCGCAATGCGTTACAAAACCGCAGTTGTTTTTGTAAACATGAAAAAAATAAAAAGAGGTCACTACCATTTTAGCTGCAAGGTTATAACAGAAGATGGCAGCCTTTTTAGCAACGGAGAGTTAACCAGATTGTACAGAGATTTTTTAGAAGAAGGAGTAAAAGCAGATCCATCAAATTATTTATGGAGTCACCGCAGATGGAAGCATGGCTGGGATGCAGCCTTTGCAAAAAAGTGGATAGATACTGCTGCCTTGCCACAAGGATAAAAATTTATTCTATCTAATTCTACAGATAGTTGTAATTTTCTTATACGAATTATTGCAGCTTTCTTAAAAGCCAGCCTTATCAAAGTAGCCACCAATAGCAACTGTATGCGCAACAGGTTAAACTTTTGCTTTATCTTCCATATACAAAACAATGCTATGAAAAAGTTTTCTCTTGTAATGCTATTACTCATTTTTACAAGTTCAATTTTTGCCCAGCAAAAGCAAATAAATAAACAATTACCAATTGGCGTTTTTGATAGCGGCAGAGGAGGACTAACCATACTGCAAGCTATTCTAACGCTGGATGCATTCAATAATAAAACCGACATACCTGGTGGCGACGGCATTCCGGACTTTTCCAACGAAGCATTTCAATACCTGGCCGACCAGGCAAATATGCCTTATGGTAATTATGCCGTAGCAAACAAAGCAAACAAGGAGTATATAAAATATGTACCCTTTGATACCAACAATATTGTGCCTGCTACTTACAAGCGTTTTAAAAAGGCATTGCCTTATGTATACAACAAGCTGCATCAGGTAATTAATGGACTCACCAAATAAACGCTTTTACAACATTAATCACAACTCATGTATAAATGGAAAGGGATACTATTTTCACTGTTGATTTTATTTGCCATGTCATGTAACAACCATACCAAATCACTGGCTCATTTAAAAGATCAGATTCAAAAAAAACTGGCCATTGACAGCACCAGTTTTGGTGTGGCATTTAAAAATCTTGCAACCGGCGAAACCATTTTGATAAATGAAAAAATGCCTTTTCATGCAGCAAGTACAATGAAGACGCCGGTGCTGATTGAATTGTACCGACAGGCAGCCGCAGGTCGCTTTTCATTGAATGATTCACTGACAATTAAAAATGAATTCAGCAGCATTGTTGATGGCAGTTTGTATTCACTAGATTCAACCGATGACAGTGAATTGGATTTGTATAAAAACCTTGGCAAGAATGCAACCATTGCTGATCTTGCTTATAAAATGATTATCCTCAGCAGTAACCTTGCAACCAATATGCTCATCGAAAAAGTAAGTGCAGACAGCGTGATGAAAACAATGAAAACATTGGGTGCCAAGGATATAAAAGTATTGCGTGGCGTAGAAGATACAAAGGCATTTGAAAAAGGGTTAAACAACTCCACCACGGCATTAGACAACTTATTAATTTTTGAACAACTGGCTAATGAAAAAGTTGTAAATATTACAGCTTCTCAACAAATGACGAAGATATTACTGGATCAAAAATTTAATGAAATTATACCCGCATTGTTACCCGCCAATGTAAAGGTGGCACATAAAACCGGCTCTATCACAGGCATTCAGCATGACGGCGGAATTGTTTTTTTACCCGATGGCAGAAAATATGTGTTGGTATTACTATCCCGTTTTAAGGGCGATGAAAAGAGGGTAATACAACCGATGGCCGAAGTTTCAAAACTCGTTTATGATTATATGATGGAGAAATAGACATAGTTTTTTTTTGGACCTGTCCCCCGAAGAGCTTGTCCGCCAGAGGAGGAAGGAGCATGGGCAACAGTACAAAGCCAAACATTTGTTACGGGCTATGCGCTATAATCTTTTTTGTTCAAACCTGCCTGCCGGCAAAGGCAGGGGCAACAAAAAAGTATTTCCGCTTCTATCCCTGCTATGCGCAGCTGCGGATCTTTTTTCAACTGTTATTATCTACTAAAATGCCAAGCTACTTTCTACGTCAGGAACTAATCAAATGTTTTTATTATTTTTATTTTAGTCAGTGATGATTTCTCTTTAACCTGTAAACATGCTTTAAATCTAAACATTATTTAGATGGCCAAAGGGTTGAAGCGAATGCTTCGTAGCTACACCAAACGAGGTGGAGAAAAAGCTTAACGAAAAATTTATAGAAATAGAAGAGGAAATTAAAGTTGGCAAGAAAGTAAAAATGCGTCAAAACAGACAGGTAGGAATTGTAAAGGAAATTAAAGGAAAAAAACAGTCCTTCAGGTTGGCATTATGCCCATGACTGTTTTGCTGGAAGACCTTACAATAGTGAAGGACAAGGAAATTAAAGAATAAAGTTTACTTACATTTATAACTGTATAAATAGTCCTTCCATTTAAAAAAATTTTATAACTCAGCAAATATTCTAATAATTATAAGTGATAATTTTTTCACACATCAATCGTTTGCAACTGCAATTGTAATTGTTCATTTTTGTTTCATTAAATAGTTTTCTTTAAAACACTTATTTTTAGGGATAAACTAACTGCATGTCTTTACTAAAACCCCGTTTAAGTTTTTGGCAAATTATAAATATGAACGTCGGCTTTTTTGGCATTCAATACAGTTTTGGTTTACAACAAAGTGCTGTAAATCCCATATACGATTTTTTAGGCGCCAGTCCAGATCAAATTCCATGGTTAAACCTTGCAGGCCCGCTAACAGGTTTACTGGTACAACCTATAATCGGTGCATTAAGTGATAGAACCTGGCATCCAAAATTTGGAAGAAGAAAGCCTTATTTTTTTATTGGTGCTATTATGTGCAGCCTTGCATTGTTTGCTTTTCCATTTAGCAGTTCGTTGTGGATGGCAGCAGGATTGTTGTGGATTTTAGATGCCGGTAATAATACGGCAATGGAGCCATATCGGGCATTTGTAGCCGACAAACTTGATCCAAGCCAGCAGCCTACCGGCTTTCAGGCACAAAGTTTTTTTACAGGTTTTGGGCAGACACTGGCTAATTTTTCCTTGCTAATTTTTCCACTGATTTTTATGGGCAAAACCGGTAAAATTCCAAACTGGGTTTTTGCATCATTTACATTGGGTGCTATATGTTCAATTACCAGTGTGTGGTGGAGTATGAAAACCACTCCTGAAATTCCGCCAACAGATGAAGAACTTGCGGAGATGAAAGCTAAACCAATAAATATATTTTCTCCGTTTACAGATGTGGCAAAAGCTATACAAAACATGCCGAAAGTAATGTGGATGCTTGCGTTGGTTTATTTATTCCAATGGTATGCATTGTTTTGTTACTGGCAAAATTCCAGCAAGGCTGTTGCAAAAAATGCTTACGGCTGGCAAAGTATAAAAATGAGTACAGCCCTGGATGAAAATTACAATTCATACCTGCGGTTTGAAAAAGGAGCAAAAGAATATGCAGACAATAATAAATTAAATACAAAAGAAATTTTTACGGAATTATCTACGCCCGTTACAGTATATGAAAGTTTTAAAAATAAAATTCCCTCGGAAAACTTTTCAACTTCCCAAATGGATTCTCTTATTATAATTGATGCCAACAATAAGAAATACGAAAAAGCAGTTTCTGCAACCGGAGGTATAAATGGCTGGTACAATATTGTTACTTTTTTGGTTGCATTTAGTTTGGTCTGGCTTGCCAGAAAATACAGTCCAAAATTAGTACACGTATTTTGTTTATTGCTTGCCGGTATTGGGTTTATAGCATTTTCTCAAATACATCAACTGGGCTTATTTTATGTGGCAATTACCGGTTTTGGTATAGGCTGGGCTAGTATGATGGGCATACCGTATTTAATGATAGTAAGCGAAATACCCAAAGAAAAATATGGGGTTTACATGGGTATAATTAATATGATGATCGTTTTGCCAATGTTTATCCAAACAATTACGTTTGGCTATATCATGAAGCATTTTTTAAATAATGATTCCAGCAAGGCTATTTTATTTGCGGGAATATTTTTATTGATAGCTGCATGTTTAACTACGTTTATAAAATCTAAAAAACTCACCAGCGAAATAATGGCTGCACCATCTACCGGTGGGCATTAATAAAATTTATATGAATAAAATACTGTGTATTGGCGAAGCCCTGATTGATATGATTTGTACCGATACAGGAAGTGCGCTTGCTGATGGTAACAACTTTATTAAAAAACCCGGCGGTGCGCCCACAAATGTTGCAGCTGCTATAGGCGCACTTGGAGGAGAGGTATGGCTCTCAGCAAAAACAGGTATAGATCCTTTCGGAAAACATATACTTGAAGTGATGAAGGATTTTAATGTTGCTACCGATTACATGTTACAGGATGAAAAACACTTTACCACTTTTGCATTTGTATCGCTGATGAACGATGGTCAAAGAGATTTTTATTTTAACAGAGGTGCTGACGGACAGTTAACAAAAGACGAAGTTGATACCATCCCGTTAAATGATTTTTCAATTATTCATTTTGGATCTGCTACAGCTTTTTTACCAGGTCCACTTCAAACGGCATATTATAACTTGATGCAAAAAGCTCAGGATCAAAATTTATTTATAAGTTTTGATCCTAATTATCGTCAACTGCTTTTTCAGAATAATACAAAGTCTTTTATTGAACAATCTTGGAAATTTTTAACGGTTTGCAATTTTTTTAAAGTGAGCGATGAAGAAGCTATGTTACTGACAGGTAAAGAAAATATGGAAGATGCTGCAAATGTTTTTTTCAGTAAAACAAAAGCAACATTTGCAATAACCTTAGGCGATAAGGGAACTTTACTTGGATTAAACAAGGCATGTGTATTGGTGCCTAGTGTGCCTGTTACTGCTATAGATACAACCGGCGCCGGCGATGCTTTTGTAGGTGCGCTGTTATTTCAATTGAGCAAAATGGACAGGCTTGAAATTGAAAAATTAGCTTTGCCAGATTGGCAAAATATTGTGGGTAACGCTAATAAAGCAGGAGCTAAAACCTGTGAATATTATGGTGCAATGGAGGCGTTTAAACATTTAAACAAAAATATTTTTTAAATAATAAAGATTAGCATAATGCCTGATATTAGTGAATTGGCTGAAAAGAAATTTAATCTTCGTTACGAAAATGCGGTAAGCAATATTGTAGAATTATTTAATAAATTATACCAAAATCATCCCGATGCACAAACCGGCTTTAAAAATCTGCTAAAGATTATAAACAATGCCTTTGGAAAAAGGAGCGATATTTTAAAAAATAAAGACTTATCCAAACAACTAAATAAAGAAGAGCCATGGTTTTTAAACAATAACCTTTGTGGTATGAGTTTGTATATCGACAGGTTTTGTGGTACTATAAACAATCTGCAAAAAAAACTTGATTATTTTGAAACCCTTGGTATTAATTTATTGCACTTAATGCCGGTTTTTGAAAGTCCACAAAATGAAAGTGACGGAGGATATGCAGTATCGGACTTTAGAAAAATAGATAAAAAATACGGCACTTTAAAAAACCTTAATGCGCTTGAAAAAGAGATGAAGCAAAAGGGTATGTACCTAATGCTGGATATTGTTTTAAATCATACCTCAAACCAACATGCATGGGCATTAAAAGCAAAGCAGGGCGAAAAAAAATATCAGGATTATTTTTATTTTTTTGATGATAGAACTATACCTGATGAACTTGAAAAAACGATGCCGGAAGTCTTTCCTCAAAATGCTCCCGGAAATTTTACTTACGTAGAAGAATTGAATAAATGGGTGATGACAGTTTTTCATAATTACCAGTGGGATTTAAATTATAGAAATCCGGCTGTTTTTAATGAAATGATAGATACCATTTTTTTTTATGCAAACCTCGGAGTGGATGTTTTAAGAATAGATGCACCTGCATTTATCTGGAAAAAAAATAATACATCAGGACAAAATTTAGAAGAAGCACATTCCATTCTACAGCTTATAAAACAATGTGTAAGTGTTGCTACACCCGGTATGGCATTATTGGCTGAAGCAATAGTGGCGCCAACAGAAATAATGAAATATTTTGGTACGGGGAAATACCTTGCACAAGAATCTGACTTTGCATATAATGCCACTCAAATGGCGCTGCAATGGGATGCACTCGGTACAGCAGACACTCAAGTAATGTTAGCCGGTCAAGAGCAAATATTGCAAAAACCCTATGGCACAACATGGATAACCTATACGAGATGCCACGATGATATAGGGTTGGGTTACGATGATAAAATTATAGGCGATGCAGGCTTTAACCCTTATGAACACAGGCGTTTTTTAAAAGAATATTATTCAGGTTCTTATCCCAATACGCCGGCTAAAGGTGCATTGTTTTCGGTAAATGAAAAAACAGGAGATGCTAGAATAAGCGGCACCCTTGCATCGCTTTGTGGTTTGGAAAAAGCACTTGAGCACCATAATGAAAATGAAATAAATACTGCTGTTCAAAAAATAATTTTGATGCAGGCGCAGAGTTTTTTTATTGGAGGTTTACCCATGCTTTTTTATGGGGATGAACAGGGTTATACAAATGATTATTCTTACTTAAATGACCCTGACAAAAGTTACGATAACCGCTGGATGCACCGACCATTAATTAAATGTGACAATGCATATTTGGAAAAAAACAGCATACAAAATAAAATTTTTACAGCAACTCAAAAATTAATTAGCCTTAGAAAAAAATTAGACGTAATAGCAGATAAAAAAAACCTTACCTGGTTAAATATTTCCAACACAAAAATTGCAGGTTTTTTACGTGCCTGGGATGATGACAGGGTTTACTGTGTTTTTAATTTTAGCAATACGGAAACAAGTATTAGCTGGTATACTTTTAAACAAAATGACCTAATTCCAAAACAGTTGTTTGATCATTGGCAACAAAAGTTATATTCGGTAGGGCACGATCATGAAATGCTTATTTTACAACCGTATCAATTTTTAATTTTAGAACCAAAATAATTATTGTCTAGGTCCGTATTTTTTTATCAATGCCAACAGAACGCCATTGGTCCAACCAAATCCATCCTGTCCTGCATATTCTCCACCACCGGCTTCCAAATGAGTATCTGTTACATTATATTTTTCCATCAATTTACCTGTTCTTAAATATACCTCCGTATTTAATTTTATCCAACGGGTTGCAATATCTTTTGCCAATTGTTTTTGGTTACAATTTTCCAAAGCTTTTATAGCCATCCATTGCTGCGGTGCCCATCCATTAGGTGCATCCCATTGTTGGCCGGTTAAATTTGGGGTAGATAAAAGGCCTCCGTCTTTTAATAAATATTTTTCAATAAAGGCTTTAGCCAAATTACCTTTTTTAGAAATGCCTTGAGAGGAATTGCTAAAAAAACAAAGCGGATATAATGCAGCGGCTGTAGCAATATTGGTGGTTGTTTTTTCTTTAAAATTGTAATCGCTGTAAAAATTTAATTCTTTGCTGACAAAATATTTTTCAATGGCTAAATAACGTTTATTTGAAGCCGTGGTCATTTGCCTGCTTTGACTTTCCTGCTTTGTTATTTTATATGCTTTAGCAAGTAAAGTTTCAATTTTATACATTAAAGCATTTAAATCTACGGGGGCAATATCCAAGATTTGGATGGTAGATATTTTATCGAGTTCTTTAAACCATCGGCTGCTAAAATCCCAGCCACTGCAGGCACCTGCCCGAAGATTTTTGTAAATGTTTTTTTCCTGTTCTGCCTTAAAATTATTCATGGCAGCTTGGCTTGCAAAACGCATTGTCATCATTTTTTGTGTTACGGCATCTTCTGCAACTTTTACATCTTCTGTATATCCTTCCTGCCTTGGTATTTCTAAATCATCCCAATACCTGTTTAAAATTGTTCCGTCATTTAATTTAATAATACTTTTAAAAGAAGTCTCATTTTTTAATGTTGATGCACCCTGCATCCAATAATTATATTCCTTTTGCATTTGAGGTAAATATTTTTTGTAAACTTTATCTCCTTTAATGCCTGCAAGCAATTCCACCATTAAACAAAAAAATGGCGGCTGGCTTCTGCTTAAATAATACGAACGGTTACCGTTGGGAATATGCCCGTAAGTATTTATGAGGAAGGAAAAATTATCGATCATATTTTCTATTAAAACTATTTCGCCGCTTTCTTTTAAACCGAGCATGGTAAAATAACTATCCCAGTAATAAATTTCTCTGAAACGCCCCCCCGGCACAATGTAAGGATATGGTAGCGGTAACAGAGATGAGCCAACAACCATTTTATCAGCGTCTCTTTTTAAAATACTCCACAAATTATTTATGTGTTTAGCAACATCTTTTTCTTGCTCTAGATTATTTACAGTCGGTGCGGCGGGAAGATTAAAATTATCTTCAACAAATTTCTTGAGATTAAGATTTGTATTTTTTGCTAATCCATAATCGTACATTATATCTGTCGGTTTGCGCTTTGGAGTACAGTCAACAAAAGTTTTATTATCAGAAAAAATTTTTGCAGTCTGAACATCTGTAAATAACTGACCATAAATTTTATCAGGCGTTTTTTGTGAAATAGCCATTTTAGATAAAAAAATTAAAAGAGTAATAGTTACAATGTTTTTCATTTAGAAACTTTTAAATAAATAATATTTTTTGAAATACTAAAGAGTAATTAATTTATTTATTGGTATTTTATTGATACAGAAATATGATAAGTAAATTAAATTATTTAAGGAAGATATGAACAATTTTTTCTTTAGTCTTTTAAAAAATAGAATACCGTTTAGTAAAATAATTGTGTGTTCTTAAACCGAAAATTTTCATCAAAATTTATTTAGTAAAAGTTGTTGAAAGTATTTAAAAATTACAAGCTATAACACGACCTGTTTGTGTTACTGTTTAATTAAAAAACTAAAGTTGCAGGGCTGCGGGATAGGAGTGAAAAGCCCACAGTGCGCCGCTTGCGGCAAACGAGGACTTGTAACGCATAGCCCGAACGGGTGCTGAAAGATGGTATATGCAAACAGCCCAAAAAAAAATAAAATCTTTCTCCTTTTAAAATTATTCAGAACTATCAATATGGCCAAGCTTAACGGATTAATTACCCACTTTATTACCGAATTCCAAACCTTTTTAGCAATCGCTGCGGTAATGAATACCCGCATACAACCTTGACATAGAAGCTTCTTTTGCCTGCGCAATGCGCAATTGTTCTCTGGTTAATTTTTTACTGTAATTATAAACTTCCTTAAGTTCCGTTTAAAATTGTGTTGACCAACAACCCCGCATACAGCCATAACTCCGTATCCCAAAACACATGTCAATTATACCCTAACCCAATAAAACCCCTTGGTGACGGGCAGATCGGGATGGTGAGCAGATGTAATACTGCTTACTGCAATTAAAAAATTATAAGTTGTACCGCATTAATTTTTTTACCAAACTTCGTATGTTTATTCATAAATTTTAATATTTTTTTCTGAATATTATTTCCAGATATTCTTTATTTCCCAAAATTTGATATTGCTGAAAAGTGTTTTTTTATTTTTACTTACAATCTCAATTCCTACATTATTCTTTTTAGGAAACAGTTGAAACGTAAAAACAGCTTCGCCATTGTTTACAAATATTTCTGCAATACTGTTATCAAAATAAATTTGTAGATCAATTTTATTATTAACTAAAGCAATTTTCTTTTCATAAATATTCATTTTTTTAAATTGTTCACTAAAATCGTGGGTGCCGGTTTTGCTTCTGTCTGCAGAAAGCATTTGCGTTTCATTATTGTAAGCAACTTCAAAATAGGTATCATGATTTACTGCAATTCTTACTGCACTAACTGTATTTTTTTCTAAGGGTGTAATAGACAATTGCAACTCAAATTGTGTACTTTTTGCAGGAAATATTTTTTGGTTGTTCGTTAAACTTACATCCGATATTGTTACCAACCTTTTTCTCAAACTGTTTAGTGTCGGATTTGTTTTCTGTATTAAAAGCCAATTTCCATTTACTTTTTTTACACTTAAAGTACGGGGTAAACTCATGGCACCTTTCCATGGAGTAGTAGGTATTTTATTAGCATAATTCCAATTATTAATCCAACCGATAGCTGTAGGTAAATGCTGTTTAGGTAATTGATTATAACTAATAGCTGCGTAATAGTCCGGCCCATAATCGGGTCTGTAAATTTCAGTTATAGAATTTTCATTTGTAAATGATGTGCCATCAAACTCACCTACAAAATATTGCATTGTTGCATTTTGCGACATTTGAAGCAACCATTTCTTTTTGTTGGAATTTCCTTCTATTGGTACCTGTACCAAATCGGGACATTCCCAAACACCCGCTGTATCTCCAACCGGACCATAATCACTTAAATGTTTCCATTCTTTTAAATTTTTAGAGGCATAGAACTGTACTTTATGTTCTGCCGATAACATTAATAACATTACCCAATATTTTTTATTATTATCCCAAAATACTTTCGGGTCTCTAAAATCTTTTTTCTGTATATCTAATATTGGATTATTGGAATATTTAGTCCACGAAATACCATCATCCAAACTATATGCAATGTTTTGAGATTGGTTTACGTTTTCAATATGTCCGGTATATATAGCAACCATCGTTGTTTTTCCATTTTTGCCAAAACCGCTTGTATTATTTTCATCAACCACACAGGTTCCGGAAAAAATCATTATTTCATTTTCTTCTTTTATAGCAACAGGTAAGTTTTTCCAATGTATTAAATCTTTAGAAGTTGCATGAGCCCACGTCATATGCCCCCATACATTTTCAAACGGATTGTGTTGGTAAAACAGATGATAAAGCCCATTGTTATAAACCAAACCGTTGGGATCATTACACCAGTTATTTTCCGGAGAAAAATGAAACTGTGGTCTAAATTGTTCTGTGTATGAAGTTGATTGTGCTATAGTAAAAGATATTATAAAAAGCAACGGTACAAAAATAATTTTTTTCATAAAGTGTCCTCATTTAGAAATTATGAAATCATTTCTCCGTTAGTAAAAAGAGCAAAATCGATCCCCAATAAAATGCGCTTAAACTAAAAGTGATTAACCAAACACTCATTTTTTGAGACAATAAATTTACGGCAAGTAAAATATTTTTTCTATTTAGTCGTCCCTCAAAAAGTCGGTTTTAAATTTGGGCCATAAAAATTCTTACAAACCTCTATAAAATATTTGTAGAGGAGTAACCACCTAATTAATGC
>JAYTCO010000140.1:0-4967 GCA_043736415.1 Ferruginibacter sp.
TGTTTTTGAAAAATACAATGAAATGCAGAATAGCTTTTACTGTTGATGTAAGCTTATGTGGTGCTGTTAGTGCCTTTTTCAAAGGCATGAGGTCTAAGACCTCTATTTATCCTGTGTTCGAGGTCATTCCCGAAAAAATCGGGACAGGCTCTTCGGAAGACGCTCGAACAACCGTGCGGCAGAACTGAACACTTAGGTAGAACAGCGGAATCGTTGAGAGAAGTGAATGATACAATTTCAAAAGCACTTTGGGACTACGGAATTGGCCTAATAAAATAATTGCAAAAAATTGACAGTATTTAAATAAATAAACCGATCAACAATTTCTATCGAACTTATATTCTTATTTTCTGCCAACTTAAATGGATAGGAGGATAAAAAAATTTCAACCGGCTCTACTAATTCATTGGCCAGGTGGCTAAAACCGGTAGCTGTGAGAATTTCGGGAAAGGGATTGATACTTCCGTCAAAATCACTACCGATTGACGTACAACCCCACGCATATAGACCTTCACTATCGAGAAGCTCCGCTATATATTGAAGTTGGTTCCAAATAATTTGAGCAGATGTTTTTAAAGACCTTGAATAATTTGCAGATAGTACTGTCTTTAATTTTTGAAGGTCGGCATTGTTTCCTATATCCATCTGTATGGCAAACAAACCTCCTGATTTTGCCACCTCCATAATCTCTTCATCAAAAAAATTAAGATCATTGGTATTGAAAATGTCCAGGCAAGTTGTTGCCCGTTTGCTACCAGAAAAAGATAGCCCCGTTACCGATCCGTGACTAACAATCAGCGGTATTTTTTGCCTAGGATAAGTAACTTTTAAAATTGCATAATACTCTTGCCTGGATTTGACACTCATGTGTTTCAGGTCGATGTAAATTCTTTTGCCATTGGTATCATCCAGCAATGCATGAATAACTTTATTCCCAATTACACTAATTCCGTTATCTATGTTATTCTCCTGGTTAACTAGTTTGCCAATACGCTGAAGGCTTCTTGCATGACCACAAAGGTCGTTGTTGAAATTATGCGCCAGGCCCATGAATAAGGGCACATGATCCCAGTTTTTTACAGCCTGCAAATTTGACAATATCTCCTTCTCATCGCTATCTACACCAAACGCATCTAGCCCTGAATTAAAAACATGCCCACCTTCAATACTAAGTATAACAGCCGTAGTATTTTCTTCTTTAAGTATAGAATTAACTTCCTTCCAATTATTGGCTATTTCCCATCTAAAAAGTTTTCCATCAATTGTGTATTGCTTCTCCCCACCAACAAAAAAATCATATTCATTCTGCAGATCTTTAAAATAATCTTTGTGTTCTTGCAGGTATTTAACGCGGTTATAGCCAATCTCTGTGCCCCAGTCAGCAAGGAAAGCAGCCACTGCCAGAGATAAATTCTTATTAATGAAAAGTCCTTTTTCAAAAGGATATAACGACACAAAAATTATCTTAGCCCCAGCCCTGGCCATTGTGCTGAAATCCGTTTGTGTGAATTTTGTGATGCCGGTATATTTATGAATTTGCCTGGATAAAAAAGCTGGCAGGCTATAATACCAGAGATGACTTTTTCGATTTGCATTTTTATCAAAACTATGCCCGAAGGTTTTCAGGTTGGGGTGACAATGAATATCTGAATAATGGAATTCGGACATATCTGACGTGCTTTTTAATTACATATCTTCTTCAAGAATATTGAAATCACTACGGTTCATTTTAATGAGCGTGTAGTGATTCTTTAAAGTTTGCAATAAAGGGTAAGACCTGTAAGGTAAATTGAATTGCTTGTTGTATTTGCTAATTACTTCTGTAACATCTCTTGCATACACATGGCTTATGTCTGGAAATAGATGGTGGGCCAAATGGAAATTGAAATTGGCCATCACGTGCCTTGTAAACCAATTATAGCCGTTAACATCATTGGTTGTTTTCAATTGGTGCATAAACCAACTTTGATCGAGGCTATTCTCCATGTCGACTACCGGAAATTGGTTACTTGTGTTTACATGTGGAGGCAATAAAACAATCAATGCAAAAAATCCCGCACTAAGCAGTAAGATGAATAAAGCCAGCAAAGTTTGCAGTAGGGTAAAGGGCGTAAAAAATGCTGGCAGAATCACTAAGTATCCAATAAAAAAAAGTTTGAAGAAGAAGAGCTTAAAATATTCTGCCAAGGGAATGTCTCCTAGTTTTCTTACGATCGTTTTTTTGCTGAAAAAATCATTAAAATCTCTAACGAGAAACCAGTTTGTGACAAACAAAGGATAAATAAACACCAGCCAATGCTGGTATCTGCTTAGTTTTTTTTGGTTATCAGTTGGATGAACTTTTAAGAATTTGCTTTTTTCTATATCACTGTCCCACCCCATTACATTTGTAAAATGATGGTGAAGCCTGTTATGCCTTTTCTTCCAAATAAAGCTGTTCGCCCCAATTATATCAAACAACAATAAAAATGCATGATTCATTTTTTTACTACTAAATAAATTGTTATGGCATACCTCGTGAATAAGATTTAGAAATATGATAATAATCATAAAGCCTAAAAAACTGTAGAGTAAGCAAAACAGCCAATAAGCATTTACAAACAACGCTGAAAAGTAGATGCTAAAAAATACAACCGGTAGCAGCACTGCTTTAAGTATTGCTGCATCATGCCGTGAAGCCGGCAAAGATTTTACTGCTGAATAAACAAGTTTTCTCATTTCATTAAAAGACTTGTTTGACTCGTCGGATCTGTTAAAGTGCGGGGTTATGTGAGGATAAACTGGCATCGATAAAAGTTTGAAAGGGTTATGGTGTAAGGTCGGGTTGCTTTTTGGAGAACGATACAAGAAATGCCTAAACTGGTGGAGAAAATATGTAACGAAGTTTTTTTGAAACGCCTTTTATTTTGGGAAGTTCTTTTGCCATGCTTTTATATTCATGCAATATGATCGTGACCGGATTATGAGTATTAATATTGTGAGTTATGCCATAATCCGCCGGGAATGTTTCCCTTGCATATGTTCCAAACAAATGATCAAAAATCATCAGCAGTCCGCCAAGATTTTTATCAATGTACTCCGGGTTAGTTCCATGATGCACCCTGTGATTTGAAGGGGTGTTAAAGAAACGATCAAGAACTCCAAGCTTTCCAATTTTTTCAGTGTGTATTAGAAAATTATGGATAGCCGTAATTGATTCTAATAACAAAATCATTATGGGTGGAATTCCTAACAAACATAACGGCGCCCAAAACAGAAAACGATAAAACAGATGAATGAAATTGGTACGCCACGCTATAGAAAGATTAAAATGTTCTGATGAATGATGGGTTACGTGTGCCGCCCAAAAGATCCTTGTTTTATGCCCAAGTGAATGGTAGACATAGTGGATGAAATCGCAACTAAAAAAAGCAACTACCCATAACCACCAATGCGGATCCGGCTTGAAAGGGGCAAAACTATAAAGTGCTGTATAGAGGCTGAACTGTATTCCTTTAATGACCAGACCTACAAGTACAAGCCAAAGTCCAATTGTGATGTTAGCACCAATGTCTTTAAATAAATTCTTGTTTCTTTTCTCAACTAAAATGATGATGCTTTCGGTAATGAATAATATGAGTAATACAACCAAGGCAATAACATCGAACTTTCGCATATTTCAAATTTTATTTGTTGAATGTTGTGCTTTTAATAATGAGAGAATGCTTATAAACAAATTCAATGAGAGTGGAGTCTGAAGTCTGAAAAATGAAAATAAAAAAAACTCGTAAATGGAAGATGTGCAGGGTTGTGCCAGATTCAAAGGTTTCATTGTAGTTAAAATGTATAACACAAGAAACAACTAAAAAACTTTAGAATGTTTGACAAAAGTCAAAATAACTAATTGAGAATTCTCAGCGGTCGTTGATGCGCTTCAATAAGAAATCGCTGTAGTATTTGCTACACCTGAAGTGTACGACGCAACAATTCGCAATTAGGAAGAATAGATAAGAGCAGGTTTTATTTATAGCGAAGCAACCGAACGAATCCCTGTGCTTATTTATAAGCCGGTTACACCCGGCGTAAAATCTTTTCCTGCGGTAATTTGTTTACATGGTACCGGCGGAAGCAAAGAAGATGGAGATATTAAAAACCTGCTTTTCCAACTTACGAAAATAGGTATCATGGGAATTGCAATTGATGCCCGATATCATGGTGAGCGCATTGCCGGCGGAGCTAAAGGCAACCAGCAATACGTGGAAGCAATAACAAAAGCATGGAGAAATACAGGTAATACACATCAACAACATCCCTTCTTTTTTGATACTGTATACGACTTGTGGAGGTTAACAGATTACCTGGTAACACGACCTGATATACAGGCTAACCGTATAGGTATGATGGGGATTTCTATGGGTGGCATTGAAACTTGGATGGCAGCTTCCGTTGATAAAAGGATAAAGGTGATAGTACCCGTTATTGCTGCTCAAAGCTTCAAGTGGTCACTTGAAAATAGCAAGTGGCAAGGTCGTGCTAATACAATTTCTCAGACACATATACAAGCCGCGAAAGATGTGGGAGATAGCTCAGTTAATAGGAGAAATGTAAAACTCGTGTGGGACAAATTAATTCCGGGAATAACGGATGAATTTGATTGTCCATCTATGATACGGCTCGTCGCTCCGCGACCTTTGCTATTACTGAATAACGAAAAGGATATGAACTGTCCGCTCGGTGGAGCACAAGTAGCTTTTGAAGAAGCTACAAATGCCTATAAGGCTGCGGGTGCATTAGACAAGTTGCAGATTCATGTAACTCCTAATGAGCCACATCGCTTCCTGCCAGAACATCTTCGAATGACATTAGCATGGTTTAGAAAGTGGTTGTAAGGATTGGTAAAGGGATGCGTTATTCCTATATAACAAAAAGGCTGTGCAATTATATCTGAACTGCCTTCATAAATATAGTTACAAGCAGCTCTACCACAG
>JAYTCO010000141.1:0-4966 GCA_043736415.1 Ferruginibacter sp.
CGGTTTGTCTGTACAACCAAGCTCAGCAAGGGTTTTATTTAC
This sequence comes from Ferruginibacter sp., assembly GCA_043736415.1. Lineage (GTDB taxonomy): Bacteria > Bacteroidota > Bacteroidia > Chitinophagales > Chitinophagaceae > Ferruginibacter. The sequence continues at coordinate 43 of JAYTCO010000141.1, forward strand.
CACCGCCAATTGCTCTTCATATTGTGGATGCGCAATATCTACAACATGCAGCAATACATCAGCTTCTCTTACCTCATCTAAGGTGCTTTTAAAACTCTCTACCAAATGGTGTGGTAATTTTCTAATAAATCCTACAGTATCACTTAATAAAAACGGGGTCTGTTCAAACACACATTTACGGGTAGTTGTATCGAGCGTTGCAAATAATTTATTTTCTGCAAATACTTCGCTTTTACTAAGCCCATTCATAATAGTGCTCTTGCCCACATTTGTATACCCTACCAATGCTACCCGTATGAATTCTCCCCGCTCCTGGCGCTGGGTCATTGCCTGTCTGTCATAATCTCCAAGTCTTTTTTTAAGCAGGCTTATTTTATCTTTTACAATCCTTCTATCCGTTTCTATTTCTGTCTCTCCCGGTCCACGGGTACCTACACCACCACCTTGGCGCTCCAAATGTTTCCACATACCTTTTAAGCGAGGCAGAATATATTGGTATTGCGCCAACTCTACTTGGGTGCGTGCCTGCGCAGTTTTTGCACGGCTTGCAAAAATGTCCAGTATTAAATCACTCCGGTCAATAGTACGGGTATTAATTTCTTTCTCAATATTTTGTATTTGCGAACCCGTAAGTTCATCATCAAAAATTACCAGCGTAATATTTCCTTTGCTGAGAATAAATTTTTTAATTTCTTCCAGTTTACCCTTCCCAACAAAAGATCTTGCATCAGGGTGTTTTAGCCTTTGTGTAAACCTTTTTATAGTTTTTACACCGGCAGTTTCTGCTAAAAATTCCAGCTCATCCAAATATTCAGTTACTTGACTTTCCGTCTGGTCAGGTTGTATTACACCTACTAAAATAGCATGCTCTTCCGGGTTGACTATGTTTTTTTTATCTATCAAATTTTTACTTTTTTTATAAGAATATCTGGGGCGGTAAACATTTCTGCATTTTTAATCTATTGTTCAGGCTATCCGCTGCAAGTCCGCACTCGTTCCTCGCTTGCGGGCTTTCCGCTTCTATCCTGCCGCTCTTCAACAATATACCTTTCTTCAACTTTTATTACGCACAAGGTAAACATTTATAGAAAATGCCAACCTTAAAAAGCTGGCATTTTTTTATTCCAAATCTTAAATCTTTTGTCTAAAGCAAACCTCTTAATTTTATTTCTTCTTACTCATTGCATTTATCCAGGTCTTCATAGTTTCGCAATCTCTATATTCCGGCTCTATCATAATGTAATACGAACTTAATCTATTGCTAAACCATTTTTCTAAAGCATCTTCTTTTTTCCTTTCCAATGCATGCATAGAAATTTTGCTGTAATCATCTTTCATATTTTCTCTGTGCGGTGCTGTTTGTGTTTTTAAATAAACGATTCTAACACCTTTCTTCCCTGATGGATCAGTATACTCTGCAGGTTGTGAAAAACCACCCGGTTTTAAATTTTTAAGTACAGGTATAATTTCTTTATCCATTTGATCGATGGTTAAAAAAGTCCCATTTTGCCCCTGCATCATTCCAGCCGTAAATTTGCTGTTTTCATCATCTGAATAACGGTTCACAGCCGCACCAAAATCCATCGTTCCGGCTATTAGTTTAGCACGAACGGTATCCAGCTTTTCAAAACCTTGTTTTAACTCAACTGCAGTAACCTGTGGTATTTTAATAATGTGGCGTACAACAGCATCATTTCCATTTCTGCTAACTAATTGTATTATGTGGTAACCAAATTTACTTTTAAAGGGGTTGGAAATCTGTCCTTCTTTTAAAGTAAAAGCTTTTGCCATAAACGTAGGATCAATATCTTTTTGTTCCCTGTTTATTTCCATTTGTCCAAATCTTTCCTTTGCCCCCGGTTCATCCGAATATTGAGCTGCTGCTGCTTTAAAATCTTTTTTGCCACTTTCAATTGCTTTTTTATATTCAGTCAATTGCTCTTTACAATATTCTTCTGCTTCTCTGCTTGCTTTTGGAAAAGCAATTAATTGTCCTATCTCCACTTCTGTCTCATAAAATGGTAAACTGTCGGTTGGTATTTTCAAAAAATAATTTCTTACCTCATTCGGTGTAATTCTAATTCCATCTACAATTTTATTGCGCATTGCAGATGCTAATTTTTGGTCTTTAATTGGACCCCTCATATCTTCTTTAAGTTGATAAACCGTTTTACCAGCAACTTTTTCAAGCTCATCTTTACCACCAAACTGTCCTATGTACTGTCTTATTTTTAGATCAATATCTCCTTCCACTTCTTCATCTGTTACCGGCAAAGAATCTTTTTCTGCCTGCAATACCAATGTTTTTGTGCCCATCAAATCCTGTAATACAAAACACTTCCCGTTAGCCGGTACTTCAGCTCCCTGCCGTTGCATGTCCAGCAGACGGTCATCAACATCACTTTTTAAAACAATTTTATTACCTACAATGCCTATTATTTTATCTGCATTTACTTTATTAGGTTGTGCATACGCTACAACCAATAATAAAAATGAACAGCCAGTAAATAGAATTCGTTTTTTCATGTATTTTTTTTATAATCTTATAGCTTTCAAAGTTAAGGTTGTAGCTATAGATAAGGTTTATGGTGTATTCATTTAACAAAAAATTGCAGCAGGGTTAGTGCTGCAATTATGTAAACTAATCTTTAAAATTCTATTATAATTTCTACAAAGTTCTCTTTACTTCTACTTCTTCAAATGCTTCTACAATATCTCCAACTTTTATATCGTTGTAATTTTTAATAACCAAACCACATTCCATACCACTGGTAACTTCTTTTGCATCATCTCTGTAACGTTTAAGGCTGGATAGTTCGCCCGTAAATATCACAATATGTTCTCTAACCAAGCGGATTCGGCTGTTTCTGGCCATCTTACCATCTAATACTGTACAACCTGCTACCGTTGCTTTATCAAACTTGTATGTTTCCCGTATTTCAACATTGCCCAAAATTTTCTCTTCTACTGTAGGTTCAAGCATACCTTCCATGGCGCTCTTAATCTCTTCAATAGCGTTGTAAATAATGGAGTACATTTTTATTTCAATCGATTCATTTTCTGCTAAACGTGCCGCCTGAATACTTGGGCGAACGTTGAAACCAATAATGATCGCATCTGAACCTGCTGCTAAGTTTACATCATTTTCTGTGATGGCACCTACCGCCTTGTGTATTACTTTAATTACAATTTCTTCTGTACTTAATTTTTGTAGTGAATCACTTAATGCCTCTACAGAACCATCCACATCACCTTTAAGAATAACGTTTAACTCTTTAAAGTTTCCTAATGCTAAACGACGGCCAATTTCTTCTAATGTTATATGCTTTCTTGCACGCATTCCCTGCTCACGCAATATCTGTCCACGTTTGTAGGCATTTTCTCTTGCATCACTTTCGTTTGCAAATACTTTAAATGTTTCTCCTGCTTGCGGTGCACCGTTTAATCCTAAAATTAATACCGGGGTAGATGGTGGTGCTTTTTCTGAACGCACATTACGTTCATTGTACATTGCTTTTACTTTACCAAAGAACTGACCTGAAACAATCATATCGCCCTGCTTCAATGTACCGTTTTGCACAAGAATGGTTGCAACATATCCACGTCCTTTATCAAGCGAAGCTTCAATTACAGTTCCCGTAGCGCCCTTTTCCGAATTTGCTTTGAGCTCCAGGATATCTGTTTCTAATAATATTTTCTCCAGCAAAAGATCTATGTTTTGCCCTTTTTTTGCACTTATTTCCTGGCTTTGAAACTTACCACCCCAGCTTTCTACCAAAATGTTCATTGCGGAAAGTTGTTGCTTAATTCTTTCAGGATCAGAACCATCTTTATCTACCTTATTAATGGCAAAAATCATCGGCACATTTGCTGCCTGCGCATGAGAAATAGCTTCTTTTGTTTGAGGCATTACCGCATCATCTGCTGCTACAACTATTACTGCAATATCGGTAACCTTTGCTCCACGGGCACGCATAGCCGTAAATGCTTCGTGACCTGGTGTGTCAAGGAATGTTATTGCTCTTCCGTTTGGAAGGGTTACTTCGTAGGCTCCAATATGTTGTGTAATACCGCCGGCTTCACCTGCAATTACATTTGTGTTTCTTATATAATCAAGTAAAGATGTTTTACCATGATCTACGTGACCCATAATAGTAACAATAGGCGCTCTGTCTTTTAACATAGCCGGATCGTCAACTTCTTTATCAACTTCAAGTTCCGCAGCATCATCAACTCCAATAAATTCTACTTCATAATCAAATTCACTTGCTACGAGTTCAATAACATCAGCTTCTAAACGTTGGTTGATAGATACCATTATACCAAGGTTCATACACTTGCTTATGATATCTGCAAAACTCACATCCATCAAACCTGCCAATTCACTTACAGAAATAAATTCTGTAACCTGTAGCTTGTTTCCTTCATCCGGTCTGTTGCTTTGTGCTTCATTAAACAGATCTCTTTTTTCTTTTCTGTATTTTGCTTTTGAGCTTTTACCTCTACCACCTGAGCCTGCAAGTTTTGCCTGCGTTTGCTTCAGCTTCTCCTGTATTTCTTTGGCATCAATTATTTTATCTTCTCGGCGTACCGGCGTACCCGTATTTTGGCCAGGACGTTGAAACCTGTTACCACCGCCACCTTGAGGTGGACGAGCTCCTCCCGGACCTGCCGGACCTCCTGTTTGCGGACCTCTATTGAAACCGCCACCGCCTTGTTGCGGACCTCGGTTATCCATCGCAGGTCTTGGACCACGGTTGTCAGGCAAAACTCCTGTGCCCGGTTTTTTCTGTATAGGAATTCGCTTCCTTTTACTAATATCTTCCCTTTTAGGTCTGGTATCATTTTCTACAGGCAAATTAATTTTACCCAGTATTTTTGGACCTGTAAGCCTTGCAGTTTGAATATTTTCAATTATTGGAGC
>JAYTCO010000142.1:0-2079 GCA_043736415.1 Ferruginibacter sp.
GTTGCGTTTGGCGCTAGTCCTCCTTCTAAAATCTCATCCCATCCAATAATTTTTTTGCCCTTGCTGTTCACATACTTTTCTATTCGCTGTATAAAATAACTCTGCAAACCATGCTCATCTTTTAAGTTATTTGCTTTAATTAATTGTTGGCAAAAAGGGGAACGTTTCCAGTTTTCTTTTGGGCATTCATCTCCACCAATATGGATATATGTAGAAGGAAACAGTGACATGACTTCGTCCAGCACATTTTCAATAAAATTAAATGTATAATCTGTGGGTGCAAATACATCATTAAAAATACCCCATGTTTGCTGCACCTGTTTACCAACACGACTGCCCGCCCATGCTGTTGTGGAATCTATCTGTGTGTCTTCATTTGGAAAACAACTTAGTTGCGGGTAAGCGGCAATGGCAGCAGAAGCATGCCCTGGCATTTCTATTTCAGGAATTACAGTGATGTATCTGTCGGCTGCGTATTGTACAATTTCTTTTATTTGTTGTTGCGTATAATAACCTCCGTATTTAATGCTGTCGTTCCCTTTACCGGGATATCGTCCTATTATGGTTCCGTTTCTGTAACCGCCAACTTGTGTTAGCAAAGGGTATTTTTTAATCTCTATCCTCCAACCCTGGTCATCTGTAAGATGCCAATGGAAAGTGTTGTATTTATAATAAGCAAGATAATCGAGGTATTTTTTTATGTAGCTAACCGGGAAAAAATGACGGCTTACATCCAGGTGCATTCCACGGTAAGAAAACCTTGCAGCATCTTTTATATTTAATTGAGGAATTGAAACGATATTAGTTTCTTTGTTTATCGGGATTACTTGCAAGAGCGTTTGAATTCCATTAAACAAAAATTTATCTTCCTTAGCTTCTAAAAAAATTGTTGATTTGGAAATTTGTAACGAGTATCCGTCTTTAAAAGACTCATTCTTTTTTAAAAAAAATTGAATAACACTTTTGTTTATCAGTGGTTTTTTTTCATTGTATAATATAGTTTTTAATGATAAACCTGTCAATAATTTTACCTGATCCTTAAAATAATTTGCATGTTTTGCCATGCCTTTATTGTAAAAAATATTGGTAGCAGAAGATAATTCGAAAGAACCCTTGCCCATAGTAACTTCATTTGGGTAAGGGACTACATTTATTTCGTTTTGCCCATAGGAAATTGTATAACATAAAGTAAGAACCAGAATACCCATCAATTTTTTCATACTAATTATTTAAAACCGGTAAAATAATTTTACTCATATTTTTTCTATCATGATAAATACGGATAGCTGCTTTTTGAAAATCAGTTTCATTCGCATCAGGAATGCGCATAAATTTTTGAGGGTTTCTGTCAATTAAAGGAAACCAACTGCTTTGTATTTGTATCATTATCTTATGACCTTTTTTAAAAGTATGCGCAACATCATTTAAATCAAACTTTACATTGGTAATTTTATTTGGAGTAAAAGGTTTTGGTGTTGAAAAACTTTCTCTGAATTTTCCTCGCATTACTTCGGCACGTACCAGCCTTTGTAAACCTACCATTTTAGAGCCTTTACCAACAAATGATGCCGTAGGCTCATCAGCAGGAAGCACATCAATAAGTTTCACAATAAAATCTGCATCGGTTGTTGAAAGCGAAACTTGTAAGTCTGCTAATATTTTTCCGGCTAGTGTTACATCTTCCTTTAAAACAGCAGTTTCAAATAAAACAACATCTTTTCTATCAGCAGTAAAACGCTGGTCTTCCGCCATATATCCATTATTTCTGTTGCCTTGTATAACTTTTGTATATGGAACCGGATTTGCAGGATCGCTAACATACTCAACATAGTCATCTGCTATAACCGGTTTTGTAGTAGTTAACTTTTTATCAGGTTGTAAAAAATAAGTTGTCGCAATACTTTCTTTTGGTGGCCACACATTGTATTGCTTCCATTTGTTAGTCCCCGTTTCAAAAACGGTAGCTTCCGCTGCGTTAAAAATACCTTTGTCTTTTAAATAAAAATTAAAGAACGTCGTCTCCATACTATCCTGATAATATTTACTGGTGTTGCTGCCAAAATCATAAGTTGTAAAATT
>JAYTCO010000143.1:0-11709 GCA_043736415.1 Ferruginibacter sp.
ACAGCATTCTCAACAATATTTTTTGAGGGATACATTGCAGCGCCACCAACCATAACTGTTTTTTCCATTTGTGCAGATACAGTTGTAGTAGCCATTGCTATCGCTGCAAGCATAAATAGATTTTTAATTTTTTTCATAACTTCTTTTTTAAATTTTTTTTGTTTTGAGTTTTAATTTGATGCGATCATTTACGGCAACTTATAAAAGTTGGTTTTACGGATTCGTAAAAAATAAAAAAGTAATTTTAATCCACATAAAAAAAGCAGCTCTTAAAAGGCTGCTTTTTTTATTATAAAACTTTAGTAATCATTTCCGTTTGGCTTTTGTTTGGGCTTGGGTATATTTTTTTTATCATCTACAATTACCGGTGTTGTAGAAATCTTAGGCTCTTTTTTTTCTTCTTTTTTCTTTTCTTTGTTTTTGTTTGTATCTGTAATAATATTCGGTGCATTCATATCACTCAGATCTTCCTGTAGAAAATCACCCGCAGCACCATTGCCGCTGTCTTCAGTTAAACTGTCGCCCTTACTAAGTAAATTTTGAAAATTGGCATCTGCATAAATTGGTGCATTTTTAAGTTCTGCCGGTGCATTAAATTCTTTTTGACTTGTGTAGCTTTCAAACTTTTTATCGGCATAAACTTTTGTCATAAAATTTCCCCAGGCAGGAGCCGCCATTTCTGCACCACCGCCGTTACTATAAATAGGAATAAAAGGATCTTCGCAACCAACCCAGGTGCCTGCAAGTAATGTAGGAGTGTACCCTATAAACCAGCCATCCGTGTTTCCATTTGTCGTTCCTGTTTTTCCTGCTTTTTCAACCGGTATATTATAACTGTTTAACCTGCGGGCTGTACCTGCTTTTATAACTCCTTCCATCATTTTTACCATGGTGTAATTATCTGATTCTCCAATAACCTGTTTGCTTTGTGCAATGGGGAACTCGTGCAATAAGTTACCGTTCTTATCTTCTATTCTTGTTACAAATACTGGCTCTGTATTGTAACCCTTGTTAGGAAACATTGTATAGGCCTGTAACATTTGTAACATAGGAATTTCCGCAGTTCCCAGCGCAATTGAAGGATATGGAGGAATGGTAACTTTTACACCACAGAGTTGGGCAAACTCAATTGTTTTTTTTACACCTATAGAACCCATCAAATGCCACGCACAACCGTTTATAGATTTTGCTAAACAATAAGCACATGTACCGCCACCGGTGCTAATTGTTTGCCCGCCTAAAGTTAAAGGACCACCGGGAATATAAGTTTCAGGTGTATAGCCAAGTTCGGTAACTGCAAGGGTGTAAAGCAATGGTTTAAAAGTTGAACCTACCTGTCTGCTTGCAGTTACATGGTCGTATTTAAACCATCTAAAATCTATTCCGCCAACCCATGCTTTCACTTCTCCACTTCGAGGATCCATCGCAACAAAAGATGTTTGCATTAATTGCTTGTGATATTTGATAGAGTCAAAAGGCGTTAATATCGTATCCTTCTCATGCTTTTCATTTCCTTTCCAAGAAAATATTTTCATTTTTACAGGAACTAAAAAAGATTTTTTTATAGTTGCTTCATCTACACCATCTTCTTTCATTGTTTTCCATCTGTCAGTATATTTCATTGCGGCCTCAATAATATTATCATGACCCTTCCAAATTTTGTCCCCCTTTTGTTTTAAGCTTGCATTTAATCTGCTTTGTACAGTTGGCATATGCAACTGCATTGATTCCTCAGCATATTGCTGCATACGGGAATCGATAGTGGTATACACCTTTAAGCCGTCTCTGTAAAGATCATATGCTTCTCCAGTTTTAGGATTTCTGTTGTTATTGCACCAGTCTTTCATTAAGCCAACCAATGCCCGTCTAAAATATGGAGCTGAACCAACGTTTTCATCAATTTGCTTATAATTTGTAATAAGTGGCTTGGCTTTAAGATTTGCTGCCTCTGCTGCAGTTATGTAATGTTCTTTAGCAACAACCATTTGCCCTATCACAATATTTCTTCTGTCAATTGCTGCACGTGGATGCCTTATAGGCTCATAAATAAACCCCTTTAACATACCTATTAAAACAGCAGCTTCTTCAAGTTTTAAATTTTTAGGTTCTTTTTGAAAATAGGTACGACTAGCATTTCTAATGCCATACACATTACCCCATGGTGCTCGGTTTAAATAAAGTGCGAGGATTTCTTCTTTTGTAAAATTTCTTTCAAGCTTTACAGCGATTATCCATTCTTTAATTTTTTGCGTTCCTCTTAAAAAAAAGTTACCCCTTCCCTGCTTTAATATCATTTTCGCCAGCTGCTGTGTGATAGTACTTCCACCACCCTGTCTTCCCAAGGAGAAAAAAGCACGTCCCAAGGCCTGTGCGTCAATACCTGAGTGATCGTAAAAACGTTCGTCTTCCGTTGCAATCAAAGCATGAAAAACATTTGGAGAAATTTCATCGAACCTCACCTCACTCCTGTTTTCAGAATAGTATTTTCCCATTAAAATACCGTCGGAACTTATAATCTCACTTGCAAGATCTGCTTCAGGATTTTCAAGTTCCTGCAGAGAAGGCATTTTACCAAAAACGCCAAAATTTGCTAATAAGAGAACAATTATAACCGTTGCAAAGCCTAATAAAAATATACGCCAAAGTAAACTTACAGATCGTTTCATAAAGATGTAGAATGGTTAAAAGAATATTGAGGAAAAATAAATTTAAAATTTATTACCAAAATTTGAATTAAGTAATTGTTTATAGCTGCTTAAATCCTTATTGGTTTTCAGCAGCATAAGATTATCGTTTGAAATAATGATGAAAGAATATTTTGAAGGCTGTAACCAAGAAACTTCAGATGAGGAAGCTTTTTTTATTTTATCAAAATATTTCATTGCTTCAGCTGCATTAGCAAATGGCTGAAAAAGCAACAGAGATCTTGCAGCATCAATAGTATCTTTTGCTATGGAAATATTTATTGTAGCCATGCTTTCTTTGTTGAAACGTACAAAAGCATTTTTAGCTTCATTTACATAAACAGCATCAACTTTATCTAAAATCATTGCAACATAGTGGGGTTGTTCCGGTGATAAGGTAAAAAATTTGTTTTTATAAATTGAAGGTATTTTTATAGTGTCTGACATAACTGATTTCACTATTACCGGTGCTGTCATTTTTACTTCCGCAGGTTTTACAGGTGCTTTTACAACAACCGGTATTTTATTATCTGCAATAACAATCTGGTCATCGGCTACCCTTGTCACCTGCAGATCAGTTAAATATTTTTCAATTTCATTTCTCCTTAGCAAAACACTGATTAAGGTGGTAGCTTTTGGTTTTAGTGTTGATGTTGAATATAAAGATTCGATATTTTTTAAAACTGAAATTGCAGCGCTGTCCTGCCTTTCTTTAATTAAATAAACGGCTTCAATATATAAAAGTTGCGGCGACCAATAGTTGTTGCCATAAGTACTGTCAGCTTTTTTCTTTGCCTTAGTTGCCTGTTCAAAATTACCTTCCACAAACATGTTATAAACGCTTTCATAGCGTGCCGTTACTTCCGGATTTTTTTCTCCTTTTTTAAGAAGAGAAGGATTTAATAAAACCTTTGTTGCATCACTTCCGGAAAAATTTGTTTTTAATAGATTTGAGTACAAAGATGCTTTTGCGGAGTTGCCAATTTTATTGTAGCAGTATGCTAATCCAAAGTATACATCAGGTATTTTAACATGAGAAGGGAATCTTTTTAAAAAATCTTCATACAAAGCAATAGCCTGCTCATAATCCTGCAATTCATTTTGAAAAATTTGTGCAGCTTCATAAAGGTTTGCAGCAATAACAACATTGCTTAAATCTATTTTTTCTTTGGAGAGTGGCAGTTCAGCCATCAATCCATCAAAAGAATAATCAGTACTTTTTACAACTCCATCAGTACCGGTTTTTTTATTTCCTGGATCGGGTGCATTAGGGTCAAGAGAAGACAACCCATTAACGGAATTATTGGCATTAGCATCAATTGCAGTTTTTCTGCGCCAGTTATCTACGTTTGTTCTTTTGCCCCATTTGCTTTTAAATTCATTAAACCCTTTTGATTTTAAACTGGCGTTATAAAAATACCATTCTCCTGTATTGGCTGCTGCAGCTTTAAACAAATCAACCGGTTCTTTATTTCTGTCTGCAAATGTTATCAACGTATTTCCCGCAAATTCATCTTCTTCTTTTAATCCATTTTCTTTGCGGTATTTTTTTACCATTTTTTTTATCAAAACATCTCTTTCTGCAGAAGGCATTGCTGCGAGCATTTGAAGACTGTCTTCCCTTTCAATTAAAATTAATTTAGGAACCAAACGACTCAGCAATTCTTTGCGGTCTTCTATTAAAGATAATTCTTGGGATGTTTTATTGCCAGCAGCACTCAAACTGTCATAAAAAGCATAAGCATCTTTATAACGCTGTTGCTTAAAAGCAATATTAGCCAACTGAAAAAATGATTTGTCTTTGTAACCTGATTCTAAATTATTATAAGAAACACTTTTATTGTAATAAATAATTCCGTTGGATGTATCAGGCTTTTGTAAACTAAGCTGACCGGTTGAGTAATAAATAATATCTCTGAATTGTTCGTACTTGTCTTTTTTCGCCATTTTTAAAAGATTTAAAATGGTATTATCAAGCTCTTTAAAATTACCGGTATTTCTAAGCATTTTGGCTTCGCTTAGTCTGGCATAAATATCCAATATTGGGTTAGATGTTTGGTGTGCAGCTTTAAGATAATATTCAGAAGCCTCATCGAATTTTCCTGTTACTTCAAACATTTGTGCAAGCAAATATTCCCATCTGCTTTTATCATCTTTAGTATCAGCATTACTTAAAGCTTTTTGTAGATGAACAGCTGAACTGTCAAAATTATTCTGAGAAAAAAACCAGTAAGAAGTTACTTCTTCAAGGTCATTCTTTAAGCGTGCAGGCAAATTTTTATCATTTTGCAATATGCTTATTAACCCGGCTGCATCACCATATTCTTTCTGTTCTGTAAAAGTTCTTATCTGCCAGATAAGGACATCGTTTCGGCTTGCAGGTTGTGTAAAAATCTTTTGAACAATATTTCTTTTTTCTTTATCAGCAATGGAGACAGACCCGGCGCCTGCCATTCCTTCATTTGAACCTACAATTTTATTATAGCCATCATCCTTTTTGGTTCTTGGAAAAAGATTGTAATTTATAAATTGAAATGTAAGTGCAGCAGAATCAAAATCTTTTTTTAGGAAATAGGATTTTCCTATAAGCATATAAAAATTATCAACCCATTCAGATCTTAAATCATGCAACAAAATTCCTGCTGTAGATTTATAAATAACAGAATCAAGTTCAGATTTTTGACTTGCTGTATTATCTAATGAATAGGGATAAAACGAAAGTATGTTAGCATAATCATCTTTGTTTGACAATTTAGCCCGTTCTATAACGTGATTTAATTTATTGTTAGCGTTAAAGTAAAAATTGTAATGTGAAGTATTATTTTGTAAAAACTTTCGAACTCCTTTAAATTTTTTGTCGCCTGTTTTCTCAGAGGCTAATTTTTTTTCTTCATATTTCTCAGGTTTTTTTTCCTTCCCAAATGGATTAATTGTCCATGTGGGTTGTGCCATCGATTTGGTAGAATAACAGAACGCACATGTTATTAAAATTCCTATAAATAAAACCTTCGATTTTAACATGAAAGACAATGGTTAGTATAGATTTAAAGTTCGTATTTATTCTTCAATATCGTCCAAAAATAACCTCTACCACATCAATTTAGAAACAATATGTTATTTATTTCTGTTAAAAATTTACGTTTATTGCTTTAATAACTAATTTAGCACAGTTAAGGTTTAATGCAGATAATATTAGGAATTATGTCAATGCCGGATGTAAACAATACTTTAAAAAGACTTCGAAGTCATTACCGGCTGGTAATTATGAATGAAGATACTTTTGAAGAAGTTGTAAAATTTAAACTTACCCGCATGGGTGTTTATATTGTGTTAAGTACTGTATTTATATTAATGGTAGGGCTCACAGCTTCGCTTATTATTTTTACCCCTCTCAAATATTATCTGCCGGGTACAGGCATGGGTAATGCAAAACAGATAAAAGAATACAGGCAATTAAAAATAAGAACAGATTCTATGGAGCAGGCACTAAAATACCAGGATAATTATTTAAAGAATATTCAAAAAGTTTTGCAGGGCAACGTAAAAGCATTGGATACCAACAAAATTGTTTTACCTAAAGTCGAGAACTCCAATGATTGACGAGCAGCCTGATAAAAAAAAGGTAGACAACACTCTTCTGTGGAAATATGCCGGCTTTGCTACACAACTAACTGTTGCCCTGGCAGTTTCAGTTTATGCAGGCATAAAACTGGACTCGTTGTTTAAATTTAAGAACCCGGTAATCGTTTGGGTTTTACCGCTTCTTGTAATAGTAGCGCTAATTTATAAAGTAATAAAAGATACTGCGCCAAAAAAATAATCTTATGAAGCTATTCGGTAAAATGCTGTTACCACTTTTAATTATCTTTATTGTACTCACTATATTTATTTTAACTGCCACGAACCTTTGGCAAAAATACAATATAGATGCAAATGTTTTATTGGGTGCCAATTTTCTTTTTATGGGAACCGGTTTACTTGTGTTTTTTATGCAGAAAAATGCACTCACCAATAAAAACCCAAATGTTTTTATACGCAGCGTAATTGCGGGTATGATGATAAAAATGTTCAGTACAGTGCTTGCAGTGCTTGCATATGTTGTACTTGTAGGCCCAACGTATAATAAGCAGGCAGTATTTATTTCCCTATTTATGTACCTTATCTATCTTGCTGCAGAAGTAATTGCAATATCTAAAGTGAACAGTAACAAAAATGTCTAAAACAAAAGTTGATTTTTCTGCTTTACAGTCTTATTTACCTGACGGAAGTTTTGAGCCGATACTTGAATATTTGCATGATTTTAAAATACAGCTAACAATTACAAGAAGCCGCAGTAGTGTATTGGGCGACTACAGGCATGCTCATGAAAACAAAGGTCACCGCATAAGTGTAAATGGCGACTTAAATAAATTTTCGTTTCTTATTACATTGCTGCACGAAATTGCTCATCTAATTACATTTGTAAAACAATCAAATCGTGTACAGCCGCACGGCGCCGAATGGAAAGCAAATTTTGCAAATATTCTGACAGTTTTTGTTGCAAAGAATATTTTTCCGCCAGATGTAAAAACAGCATTAATAAGTTCAATCAGTAATCCATCTGCAAGCAGTTGCAGCGATGAAAAGCTTTTGCGGGTCCTAAAAAATCATGATCAAAAAAAAGAAGAGGTTTATTTTGTAGAGCAATTACCTGCAGGGCAACTTTTTGAAATTCGGGGCAAAAGAATTTTTGAAAAAGGCGAGAAAATACGAAAGAGGTTTAAATGCCGGGAAGTTGCTACAGGAAAATGGTATTTGTTCAGCCCCGTTTCTGAAGTAAAAAAAGCCGGATAATATTTAATATCTATCATAGATTTTTTTATACTGACTGACAACATATTAGTACATAAGGTAAAAGGTATTATATTACATTCGAAAATAAATTTAAGAAGTATTTGCAACCTACTACAAAATACAGTGAAGAAGAGCTTGTAACACTTCTGAGAACGCAGGATCAGTCAGCATTTTCATATTTATATGATAATTATGCAGCCGCTTTAAACGGCATAATTACAAGAATGGTGGATGATACGCAACTTGCAGAAGATATTTTACAGGAAGCTTTTCTAAAAATCTGGAACAACTTTAAGCAATATGACACCAGTAAAGGAAGACTCTTTACCTGGATGATCAATATCACCAGAAACCTTACAATTGATACTTTGCGCAGCAAAGGTTACAAAAAGGGGAAAAAAATCTCACAAGATGAAAATTCCGTAATTACATATCAAGATAAAAACTTTACATCTGACAGATTTGATACAATTGGGCTTCGAAAACAATTGCAGTATTTAAAACCAGAACAAAAGGTAATTATTGACATGGCCTATTTTAGTGGTTATACTCAGGATGAAATTTCAAAAGAAATGGATATTCCTCTTGGAACCGTGAAAACTAGAATGCGTACTGCCATTATTGAATTAAGAAAACTGTTGCAATAATATATATACAAGTGGAAAAACAAGAAATCATATCATCAGGGCTTTTAGAAATGTACGTCACTGGCGCTACATCTTCTGAAGAGAACGCCCAAATAGAAATACTGCGATCTCAGCATTTTGACATTAACGAAGAAATAAGTAATATAGAAAAAGCTTTTGAAACCTATGCATTTGCCAATGCGGTAGCACCTGCCACATCTGTAAAAGATAAATTATTTTCTTCACTAAATTTTTCAAATCAACCTGTTAATACAAACGAATCTGTAACACCCGCAAAGGTTGTTTCAATGTCTCCATTGCGCAACATTGCAGCAGCAGCTGCAGTTTTGCTTTTAATTGGAAGTTCGGTACTCAATTTTTTCTATTATAATAAATACAAAGATGTAAATGAAAAATATGATGAAAGCCAGCAACAAATTGCTTCTTTAAACCAACATTTAACGGAGGTTGACAAAGACATGAGCATTGTGCAAAGCAGATACAGTGAGCCCGTTTCTTTAAAAGGTCAGGAAGCTTCGCCAGATGCCGGAGCTAAAATCTTTTGGATGAAAAATACCGGTGAAGTGTATGTAGACCCTACTAATATGCCAATTGCTCCGTCAGGTAAACAATACCAGCTTTGGGCATTTGTAGATGGCAAGCCTGTTGATGCCGGAATGATTACATCTAAAGACGGCAAAAAGTACAAAATACAAAAAATGAAAACATTTGGCAAAGCACAGGCATTTGCAATAACACTTGAAACCGAAGGTGGTAATCCCCAACCTAAAGGATCTGTTTATGTGTTGGGTAAAATTTAATTAAAATATAATTATTTTCTGGAAGCCTTCAATATTTTTGAGGGCTTTTTTATTTCTTCAAAACTATTCTAAAAGTAGTTCCCTTTCCAACTTCACTTTGTTTAACAAACAATTCTCCTTTGTGGTAAAGATCAATTATTCTTTTACTGAGAGATAAACCCAACCCCCAACCTCTTTGCTTGGTAGTAAAACCGGGTTTAAAAACATTAGCAATGTTATTCTTGCTTATACCTTTTCCATTGTCTTTTACATCAATAATAATTTGTGCAGTTTCATTTTTTATATTAATGTTAATGGCGCCCTTTCCATCCATTGCATCCAGTGCGTTTTTTAATAAATTTTCAATTACCCAGTCAAACAATGGTGGGTTTATCATAGCCGTAATATCATTTTCACCTCCGGTGGTTAAAGAAAAAGAAACCCTGTCGGTAGCTCTTCTTTTAATATAACTAATCATAGTTTCTATTTGAGATATCAGGTCTGTCTCTTCCAGTTTCGGTGTACTTCCAATTTTACCAAATCGGTCACTTACAAGTTTCAACCGTTCCACATCTTTACTCATTTCTTCAGCTACTTTTTGCGTACCTTGATTTTCCTTCAATATTTCCATCCATCCTTCCAGCGATGAAATTGGTGTGCCTAACTGGTGTGCAGTTTCTTTTGCCATTCCAGCCCAAACCTGGTTTTGCGTACTTTTACTTTTGTTGGAAACCGCTATTAAGATGATGATGATAAAGAGGATTGCCACCACCAATTGCACTATTGGAAAATACCTTATCTGCACAAGCAAATCAGATTCTCCATAATAAGTAAAATTTTTTTCAGCAGAATTTAAAGGATTTTGCCAGATGATTGGTGGATTTATTTTTTTTAATATACCCAGCCTTTCTTTTAAATAAAACTTGCTTGCAGCGACAGCTGCAGAGTCATAATTATTGGCAACAATACTGTCTCTTTCGTTGGTTTGAATGAGGGGAATATCTTTACCGTTTTCAATAATAATTTTTGTGGCAAGTTTTGTATCCTGGTTGCTAATATTATTAAGATCGTTAACTGCTTCCACGTATTGCTGCACTTTTCTTTTTTCATCTGCAGCAATTTTTTTTGCAAGAAAATTGCTGAAAAAAATACTGGCCATTATAAAAGCAATAGCAATAAGGCCAAGGATATTTCTCAAATTTAAAAACCGTTGAAGCATATTTAAAAATAGCAAATATTGAAATGCAATTGCACATAAATTTTACAAATGAAGTATGTTTGTAACAACATGATGGCTGACAACTTTAATACTGCTTATTCAAATAAAAATAACCCATTGGTGGCAGTGGTAATTTTAAATTGGAATGGTAAACATTTTCTGGAAAAATATCTTTCCGGTGTATTGGCATCTACCTATCAAAATAAAAAAGTAGTTGTGGCAGATAATGCCTCAACAGATGATTCCATCATTTTTTTAAAACAGAATTTCCCTACTGTAGAAATCATTATTAATAAAACAAATGAAGGTTTTGCAAAAGGATACAATATTGCACTAAAACAAATAACAGCAGATTATTTTGTATTGCTTAACAGCGATGTAGAAGTAACGCCGGATTGGATTGAACCTGTTGTGGAATTAATGGAGAACGATAAAATGATTGGGGCTTGCCAGCCAAAACTGCTGGATGAGAAAAATAAAAAATATTTTGAATATGCCGGCGCATGTGGTGGCTGGATAGATACTTTCGGTTACCCTTTTGCAAGAGGAAGAGTGCTTGAAAAAATGGAGGAAGATGTAGGTCAATATAACAAAGCTATACCATGTTTTTGGGCGTCCGGCGCAGCCATGTTTGTAAGAGCATCTCTCTTTAATTCTTTAGGTGGGCTGGATGAATATTTTTTTGCGCATCAGGAAGAAATTGATCTTTGCTGGAGAATGCAAAGAGCAGGATATAAAATTTATGTAGAACCCGCATCAGTTGTATACCATGTTGGTGGTGGCACGTTACCAAAAGGCAACAGTAAAAAAACGTATTTAAATTTTAGGAATAACCTCATAATGATTTATAAGAACAGTCCCGCAGGTGCATTGTTTTTAAAAATGCCCATACGTTTTGGGCTTGATGCTTTGGCAGCGTATAAAGGTTTATTTGCAGGAGATGGTGGCTATTTCATCGCCATTGCAAAAGCACATTTGCATTTTGCAAAATGGGTATTATTTCAAAAGAAAAAACCGGATGAAATAAAAATTAAAAATGTTCAGTTACACGGCACTTATAAAGGAAGCATATTGTGGCAATATTATTTTAAAAATAAAAAAATCTTTTCCGAATTTATTTCAGTGAAATAACCTTTTAAAAAAATAAGCCTTATTTTTGCACTAGAAAAACAAATTAATGGAACAAGAAATTATAGAGGATAAAGAAAAAGATTTTACACACAGTTGGGTTTCTTCATCACGCTTTTTATGGTACTGCCAAATTGCTGTTGTAATAGCCATCGTACTTTCTGCATGTGTAGCACAATACACGCACAGGTATAAAGGAAAACCAAAGGTTAATGTACCGGAAAACACCCTTTATAATCCTAAGTACAAATAAAATTTTGTAATTAGATTTCAATCCTTATTTTTGCCATCCGAAAAACAAATCGCAAGATTTATTTTGATAATAAAAGATCTTACACATAACCTGCGGAAGTAGCTCATTTGGTAGAGCGCGACCTTGCCAAGGTCGAGGTGGCCGGTTCGAGCCCGGTCTTCCGCTC
>JAYTCO010000144.1:0-2065 GCA_043736415.1 Ferruginibacter sp.
CTGCATTGTCATAATGCACATTGTCATCACCCGTTCCATGTATGTACAGTAGTTTTCCCTGCAATCCTTTCACATTATTTATAGGAGATCCTTTTACAAAATCTTCCATATTTTCCTGTGGCAAACCCATGTACCTTTCCTGATAAATATTATCGTAATTAAGTTGGTTGCCAACAGCAGCAATTGCCACACCTGTTTTAAAAATTTCCGGATAGTTAAACATTAAATTTAACGTAGATGAACCCCCACCGCTCCAACCCCAAACTGCTACCCTATTTTTATCCATATAAGGTCTCTCCAGTATTTTTTTTGCAGCCGCAGCCATGTCAGCAATATTCAGTGTTCCAATTTTTCTATAAATAGATTTGCGCCACTTTGCACCTTTTAAAGATGGTGTACCTCTGTTATCTACTGCAACCTGCACATAGCCATCTGCACTCATATCTCCTCTGTATAAAAAGTTGCTGTGTGTGCCATACTGGTCTCCAACTGTTGCTGCTGCCGGTTCTCCATATACATAAAAAACAACAGGGTATTTTTTATTTGGGTCAAAGTTAGCCGGCTTGTTTATCCATGCATCTAATACTACATTTTCTGTAGTAGTTATCTGTACATATTCTATATTCTTTTTAGCATCAGTTTTAATATTATTGGAAATGCTTTTTGCGGGAGATAATGGTTTATTATCCGGCAGCGTTACCCATTCATCAGCAGGGAAAGTATTGTAATTACTAAAACTGTGTAATGCATACTTTGCGTTAGGTCCGATATCATAATCGTGTGTGCCTTTTAGTTTATTACTGCTGATAAGTTCAGGCTCATCTTTACCCAAATTAATTCTTACTCTGTACAAATAAAGTTGTGTAGCATTTGTAGGGGAAGCGGTAAAGTAAACGTAATTGTTAACTTCATCTATGGCCTTTAATGTGCCGATGTCATAATTTCCTTTGGTTAATAAAGTAACTATTTTTCCATCTCTGCTTATTTTATAAATGTGCCGCCACCCATCTTTTTCACTGAGCCACAAAAACTCTTTGCCGCCATTTATCCAGTTCCAACCCACAGGATTATCAGTATTTAAATCAACCCAGGCATCATCATTTTCCGCCCAAAAAGTTGCCATACTTCCATCAGAAACTTTGCAGTAAATCAATTTACTTTCCTGTTGTTTTCTATCCAACTGCTGCACAATTAATTCATTTTGACCACTCCATTCCATACGGGTAATGTAGTGCTGTTGAGGATCTCCTATTATATTCATTCGGCGAATTTGTCCACCTGCAAGGTTTACAACATTTATATAAGCCGGTGAAGGGCTCTCACCAACTTTTGGATATTCAACCGGTATTATCCTTGAGTAAACAGAATCAGTGGTGTTAATCATGTAATAATCTCTTATTTTTCTTGCATCAATTTGCCAATAAGCAATCTGCTTGCTATCAGGGCTCCATCTAAATCCATCTCTGCAATTAAACTCTTCTTCATACACCCAATCAAATGTTCCGTTAATTAATTTTCTGGTTCCATCCTGTGTAAGTTTTTTTATTTGCCCCGTAACCACATCTTCTGAAAAAATATTGCTTTCACTTACGTAAGCAACAAATTTGCTGTCTGGCGAAAACTTAGCAAACATTAATGATTGCGGGGCAAGACCCTTACCGAGTTGGGTTAATTTGTTTGTTGCAGAGTTTAATACCCAATATTCGCCACGGGTATTGTAGCGCCAAACTTTTTGAGTGTTTGCAAACAATAATATTTTTGCTTTATCTGTACTGTAATAAAAGGATTGAACTTTAAGTGGCATGTTGCTCCCGGAAGGTGTAAGAGATTCTTTTGGCACCACCGTGGTTTCCGCCTCGGTTTTCACATCTACTTTTACAATTCCCACACTTTTAAATTCATAATAGCCAGTACCATCAGCCATCCAATTAAGCCCTTGAGATTGCGCAAGTATTGTAGTAGTGCAAGTAAGAAATAATATAAAAATGATCAAGTTTTTTTTTACCATCGATGTTAGTTTTAAGCATAAAAATAAGCAATAACAAATTCAATTCAAAGCTTTGAC
>JAYTCO010000145.1:0-11625 GCA_043736415.1 Ferruginibacter sp.
GTTTCATTTTTTATGAAACGCTTTCGGTTTTCGTTTTTGAGTTACGATCATCTTAATTAATTTTTCATTTCAGCCATTTTCATCATAGCAGATGTTATCCTTTTATTTAGATCTTCTGAAACCCCATGTTTATCTGTATCATTAGTGGCACCCTTGCTCATGCTGAATTGAAAAGACTTCATGTATGGCGACATTTTGTTTTGCAATGCAAATTCTTTAATGGCATTTGCATAAAAATCTCTTGCCTGTGCAACAGTTTTTTTACCTGTTAATACATCATGGGCTAAATTAATTGCAAGAAAATTTGCCCCTTCTTTGTCACATTTTGCAGACATTTCTCCGTCAGTTCTTCTTACAGTTACGCTTCCATCAAAAGCAGCTAAATCTGAAAATTTAGAAACAGGAACTTTATGATCAATTACCTGTTCCATTACATCCATATGATCGACAGGAAAAATATGTTTGCTTTCTGTATCGTAAACTATTGTTCTTTTCCAGGGTCCATTGTTATACCAAATCAACATACGCGGGGTGCTTTCATTTGGCTTACCATACTTATCCATCATCATTTTAGCAGCCAATTGGGAAGCTTTCGGCCATCCTGAAATATCAGGCATACTCATATTTCCATTTTGAGCAATACTGCTATTACAAATGATGACTAACCCGATAATTAGTAGAGCTTTTGAAAACCATAATAATTTTTTCATTTTTTATATTTTAATTGTGAATTTATTGGAGTACAAACCTTTTACCATCCTTGGCACTTATTAAAATATAGTAGTTTTTGTAGGTATTAATAGCTTGAAATTAATACCATTCCTTTTCAACTTTGTTTAAGTAGCAAATACATAGTTTAAAATAATGGGCATTATCACACCCTATAGTTACCTATTTGAGTAAACAGCTCTAAATAATTAATATTTTTTGAATCACCTCTATAAGGTTCTTTCCTACAATTTGAGGTTTTGGGGATAGTGCATATAACGATTGACCTTTACGTTCAATAAAAGCTGCTTGTAACCCAGCTTGTAATGCACCAGCAATATCCCAACCATGTGCGGCTACTAACATTACTTCAGCAGTATTTACCGATAGCTGTTCTGCAGCCCATTTATATGTTTCTAATGCAGGCTTGTATTTTTTAATTGTATCTATACTAAGCGTTGTATCAAAATATTTAGTAAGGCCGGCATATTTTAATTGCGCCGTAAGCGTTGCTGCCGGTGAGTTTGTGAGTGTTGTCAAGCGAAAACCCTTTTCTTTTAAAATCTTTAAGCCTTTTGGTACATCGGGATAAGCTGACAATTGTTTAATGGTTGCCAATGCTTCCTTTTTTTGCATTTCTGTTATAGATTTTTTTAACCCATCAGCAGCCATACTTAAAGTAGCACCCGCAATTGTAACAAAGTCGTGATAGCTGTTTGTACAATTATCCACAAGGGAATATTGCAAGAGCATTCCAAACCAAATGCGAAAGCCTTGGCTGCTGCCTAATAAATTATTTATTTTTTTCTTTAAAGTGGTCATATCTAATAATGTTTCGTTTACATCAAAAAGTATAACTGTTGGTTTTGTTGCTATCATTTTTTTAATCGTTTGTTCAATTTTTTCTTACAGTAAAATTTACTCCTGTTACAATCAGTCCTGCTAACTTTTAACCCATTCCCTTTCCTTAAACATCGCATCTACTTTAGTTCCGAAAATATGATTGCTGTTATTGCTTAAGGTTTTAACTGCAAGTGCTAAAATAATTTCAAGTATTTGTTTTTCAGAATAGCCAATATTTAAGAATTGCTCTACAGCTTCTTTTTCAGGCCGACCTCTTGTTACAAACATTTCTTTTGTGAATGCCGAAAGGGTTTGAAGCTTCTGCTCTGCAATATCTTTGCCTTGCCTTATTGCCTCTGTAATAATAGCAGGCACCTTACTTATTTTATCAGCTATTACACTATGGGCAGCCATACAATAATTACAATCATTCAGGTAACTAATGGTAAGAAATATCACTTCCTGCTCCACCGCTGAAAAGCCACTCTCTTTGCGAAATATTTCATAGCCATGTAGGTAAGTTTCTAACAAACCCGGTGAGTTTACCATGTTTGCATACATATTCGGCAAACCTCCATTTTTTTTAATGGCATTCTGTATGATTGGTTTTTGTCTTTCATCTGCAGATCCTTCATCTACCTGTTTTAAATTCATCGAGTAATTCTCCATTTTAATTTTTTATTTAGTTGTTTAGAAATTTTAAAGATTTAATTACTTGGTAAAATTTTGTTTGTCCGGAACATGCAATTTTTATAGCAAAAACCTTGTTGTTACTGAAGTACCTGTTTTGTACAATTATTCAAATAATCTATGGAAAGATTAGTCGCATGAATCGTACCGATAAAGAATAATTTATTTTAAATTTTAGATAGAAAGGTTAGGGAAAAGTTTCTCTTTACAGAACCTTGTTAGCCTTTTAAATTTTTTGATTTCCAAATATGCCACTTGTATATTTATCGTACAGCTCAAACAAAAACTCAATACGCTTTGTTTCGTTGGGGAATGGTTGAGAGCGGTAAGAAAGATCTACCGGTAAATGATGAACTATGCATTAATTATAGCAGCAGCTGCAATGGGTTGGCGCATTTGCTTGCTGAACCTGCCTGTAGTGAGACATTATTACCTTGTTAAATAATTTGATTGGAAATGAATATTTAAATTAAATTAAAGTATAAGGTTAAAAGTAGATTATACATTATTAATCTTTAATGCAGTATTTAAACGATCTGCCACATTATCCCAATTAATGATGTTGAATAAGGCATCAACAAAGTCCCCACGCTTATTTCTGTACTTTAAATAATAAGCATGTTCCCATACATCTATTACCAATAAAGGAATGGAACCCCACTGTGTAAGTTTCTCATGGTTTTCGCACTGTAATATTGTTAGACTGTCAGAATATGGCTGATATGCTAATATACCCCATCCGTTGCCGTCTACATTTTTTGCGGTTGCAGCAATATATTTTTTTAGCTTATCAACCGAGCCAAAACTCTTATCAATACGCTTTAGCAATTCTCCTTTTGGTTCGTTCTTTTTATTGGTAAGGTTTGTCCAAAAAATAGTGTGCAGAATATGGGATGAAAAGTGGTATGACAATTTTTTAGTCCAATAATCTATTGTTTCCATATTTTTTTCATCCACTGCTTTTTTTATCATCTGCAAATCTTTGTTTGCACCCGTTACTGCACCGCCATGATGAAATTTATGATGCAGTTGCAATGTTTCAGTATCCATGTAGGGTTCTAAAAAGGATTGGCTATAAGGTAAAGGCTGATGAATGAAATTACCTTTATCATCTGTCAATTTATCAATACCATTTTCCTCTATACTTTGAGCATACACGCCATTTGCACCTGCTAAGAAGATGGAGCCTGTGGTTAGCAACGAACCTTTTAAAAATGATTTTCTGTCCATAATTTAAGATTGATTATGTAAGTTAACAATAATTTGATTTTGCTGACTGGGATAAAAAAGTAAGAAAATTAGAATAAATAATGCCAAAGAAATATTGTGTTAAAAGCTGTAGTATGATCTTCAATCACGCATTTAATTCTGTCAAAAGCTATTTCAAAAATTGCTGACATTGATGCTTTTGAATATTGCCTGATTTTTAAACTACTACATTTCTTTGGACCATTCTCTGAAAATATACCAAGTATTAAGTAACCATCTTTTTTATTGCATCTTCAGCAATGAAAAAGTATTTATAAATCTTATCTTTTGTTCTAAGAAAATGAAATGCTGCCTTGTCGTACCAAATATCAAACTCTACTGGTGGTTCAAATTCTGTGATGTCTGACACAACCCATTGCACTTTGGAGGATCTTTCACCTAAGCGTTGTTTTGCTCTTTCAATTGCATTTGCTGAAATGTATAATACATTAATGATTTTATTTCCATTGTCAAGCAATGCATCAACAAAATGGCTATCTCCACCACCTATGTCAATGATATTTGCATTTTAGAGAATATTGAATAATACAACAAACTCCATGGAAGTTTTTGGGTAAAGCTGAAACCAGCTTACTTCATTTCTGTTTTTGTGCTAAATGCTTTATTCAAAAGTTGTTTAATTTTTATTTTAAAATTATTAGTGTTATATACTATTTACCAGATAAACAATTAGAAGTACGCTTACTAAAAAAATGAATGTCGTTAGAACTGTAATAAGCAATGATGAATGTTTATAATAACCTTCATTTATTTGTATTTCTGAATTTATATATCGCATGTATGAAAGCACTGCTGTCAGTGTTCCTACAGCCACTAAAACTATTCCCAAAATGCCTGAATATCCTTTTAAATGAATAATATTTTCTTTACCGAGTATCATGGAAATTTGCTTCACAAATAGCGAAAACTTTACTACAACAAACCCAAAAGCCATTATGCCAATACTGGTACGTATCCACGCAAGAAAAGTTCTTTCGTTTGCTAAATGATCACTGGCGTTATTTCTCTTTTCTTCCATTAATAATAATTATACTAAATTAAAAGTATTCATTCCTGTTAAAATAAAATCTCCTTTTAAATATTCAGCCATTGCTTCCACAGCTTTAATATTTAAATCCATTCTGTTTTTCCCCATTTTTTTTGGAATACCCTGGGCTGTTACAAAAGCAGCTTTGTAATTTTTTTCTTTTATTAGCGGTTCATCGCCTATAAATATTTGTTGTATTCTGTTGCCCTTTGGATTTTCAATACGCATTTTTACATGCAAGCCAAGGCAGCGTTTTACATAACCACCCATTTGTTTCATTGGGGCTGTTGAAAACGTTCGTTCAAGGTTTTTTTCCAGCATATTAATTATTTCTTCCCCTGTTAATTCAACTGTTTGTATTACTGGGTTCATTGGAATAATGTTGTACAAGTCCCATTTTGTAATTACACCTTTGTTTACAGGTACACCATATCGCCACCCGTTTGAGAAAGCAATATTACTTTTTGCCGCTGATTGTATGGCTGATAATAAAAGATTATCCATTGATGCTTCAAGTGTGTTGTACCTGTGTAAAATAATTTTAGTTTTACCAACATGTTCTTGCTGCACTTCTCTATAAGGCAACATTATTTTTTCAACGATGGCTTCTATCTCTTCATCGGGAGTTATATTCTCTGTTACTGTAATAAGCCGGTAATTATAATCTACTATTTTTCTTTGCTGAATATTTATTATCAAATGACCTACGAATGAGCCGTGACAACCACTTTGAATAATTATAGCCTTGTTGACTTTCACGGCTTCATACAACCTGTTGTGTGTGTGTGAGCACTTAAACAAATATCAATGCCCGGTATTTTTGTTAGCATTTCAACGTCTTGCGGAAAACCATTGTGTGATAGCAGTATTGTAATATTTGCGCCTTCGTCTTTTACCCGTTGAATAATTCTAGGTAGTTCTTTTGTACCATCGGTGATTTTAATTCCTTTACTAAATTGCTCAGGCATTGTTTTATCAATGATGTTGGAGTAAATACCAATGACGGCAATCTTTATATTTTCAACCTCTTTTATAATATAAGGTTTTAGAAAAAGTGTACCATCTTCATTGTAAACATTTATGCCTAACACCGGATAATTTAACTGACTTGCCAAATGTTTTAATTGCCGAGGACCATAAGCAAAATCCCAATGTCCTACCATTGCAATAAAATCCATTTTATTAAGAATTGGAATTATTGCTTCGCCTTTGGATTGAATTAAGGGCAACGTTCCATGAAATGTATCTCCACCATCAAAAAATAAAGTATATGGATTTTCTTTTTGTATCCTTTTAAAGACAGTTGCAATTTGAGCATAGCCACCTGCTGTTTCTATTATTTCATTTCCACCATTATAAAATAATTCGGCATGTGGTTCAAGATAGCCGTGAACATCGTTTATATAAGCTATTGATAATTGCATGAGTTGTTTATTTTTTTATTCCCAACCCCATTTTTTAAAAATAGCATGTCCCTCATCAGATAATAAAAACCGGATAAACTGTTGGGCTTTATCTTTTTTATTTGTGATGGCTGTAATGGCAGTTGGTGTTCCCCTGTAAACTGTTTGATCAACGGGAATTTTAATCAATTGTGAAACATCTTTTAACCGCAGGTACCAGGATTCAAAAATAATTACCGCGTCATATTTATTATCACTTTTCCATGCATCGATGGCTAATGCGGTATTGGCAAATGCTCCTTTAATATTTTTTTGTATACCTCCTATTAAATTTTGTCTGCCTGCCAAATCCTCCCACATGCCGAGCTGCCCTGCTCCTGTAATTTCTAAAATATTTATACCCGGTTTAGTTAAATCTTTAAGCGTCTTTATTTTTTTAGGATTACCGGGGCGTACTAAAATACCTGCAGCCCGTTTATATAACTCAGTCCTGGTAGTGCTGTCCATCAAACCCGGATGCTGCATCTTAAATTGAGTGAGCATATATTCTGCACCACCAAATACTACATCAGCATTTTGTTTTGCCTGTTCAATCCATTTGGCTTCCGGCCCGGCTATAACCTTTACAGGTATTGACATTTTTTTAGAAAATACAGCAGCACAATCTGCCATGGCAGCCTGTGGGCCACCGGGACCGTATGCATACAAGGTATCGTTTTGTTGTGCTTTAGAAAATAATACTGCGGTTAATAAAATCGCACTTATGAATAGCTTTTTCATATTATTCATATTTTTTAATTTATTCTACTATAAATCCATATTTCTTATACACTGCTTTGCCGGCAGCACTCACCATAAAATCCATAAAATCTTTTGAGGCTTTTTTGTGAGGAGCAGCTTTCAACATAGCGGCAACCGATATGGCTTCTATATTTTCGTTTTCAGGTATTTCAATCATCTCAACAGGATGCCCAATCATTTTTTGAAAAAAGGCTTCGGTGTACCAAACAGGTGCAGCATCAGACTGGTTATATAAGATACGCATTGGCGATTGGCGGTGATGTATCTGTGTTAAATAAGTACTGCTGTCTTTCACCTTGGTTTCCATAATTATTTTTTGAAGTGCTTTACCCCCGGCTTTTACATAAGCTTCTTCAATACGCTTTCCTATACCCTCCCATGAAGGATTAGGCATACTAAGACGAACATCCAACCTTCCCAAATCTGCCAACCCTTTTATATTTTTTGGATTGCCTTTCTGCACCATAATGGCCAACCTGTTTTTAACATACACCTCAGTTCTGCTAAACCATTCAGGTGTTTGGTCAATCCTGTTTTTGCCCGCCGTGAATACATCGGGTTTAAGGTCTATCCGCAAGTTGCCGATCGTCATGGTACCACCTTCAATTTGTTTAGCAAGTATGCCCGGAGGAAGTGTTTCTACAAACACTCTTTTATAAACGGGGTAAGCTTTTTTAAAAGCAGCAATTAAATCATCAATGACCATAAACTGGTTGCCACCGAAGAACACCACCAATTCCGGATTATTAATGTCGCCAAATAAATCGGGTACATTATCCACACCGGAAACTGTAAAGTTTACACTGCTGTTTGGGGGAGTATTCCAGGGTGGATCAAAGCGATGGTCTTGTGCTTGTGTTGTTATTATAAAAATGTTTAGGAGTAAAACTGCCGTAAATATCCTTTTCATTTTATATTTCTTTATTTGATAAAAAAATTATGGTTTAATCACAGACCAGCCTTCGGCTTGGCGAATGATGAGCTCTCCATTGCCGCTGGGTACAATGCCGATAAAATCGTATAATTGGTCACGGGTTATTTTTCTTTGTTTTAAGGTGTTATTACATTGAGCTACAACCACCCCTTTTTGTACAAGTGCCTTTAAATCCTCTTCGTACTTACTTCCTTTTAGGTAAGCATCTGTAACACCACCAAAAGCAATTAATTCAATTTTAATTTTGCCGGCAAGCCTTGGGTCGTTTAATGCGTTGTTGATATTTCGGATAGCTTTATCAATAATTTTTTCATCGGCATTGTCTAACTGGTAAATGGCATGATACATTTTTTTTGTAGCCCTAGCTCCTGTAAATGCTTTATTATTTTCTAATGCCTTATCGTTTGTTTGTGCTGTTGTTGCTGTTGTAAGCAATACAATGCTTAGTACAAGGAGTGATACTTTTTTCATGATTTTTATTTAGTTGATTTATAAAAATTACTGATTGGTTTAAATGGTCCGTACTTATGTTGTTGTTCCGTGAACGTATCAATATAAGGTCCAAAAGGGAAGTCAACAGATTTTTTAGAAATATTCTTCCAGTCTGCACTTTGGTCTTTATGCGGCCGTGGCTGGGTGTTTACAAAAGCAGCAATATCCCAGGCCTCATCATCTGTTAGTTTTGTATTATGATAATCTGATCCAAACGGCATATTATTTTTTACAAAGCTGGCAAAGCTGCTGATGCGGTATAGGCCTGCGCCATCATTATAACTATGGTCTCCCCACATTGGCGGATAGCTATAGCCTGTTTGTTCAACATTTATTAGTCCCTGTCCTTTATCGCCATGGCAGCTTTGGCAATTATTATTGTAAATATTTTTTCCTGCTTCAGGGTTGGCAGCTCTGTTTAAATATTTTAATTTCATTAGGCTGGTGCCAGCTTTTGAAACACCTTTTGGAATATCATCACCCAGCCATTTCATGTATGCATAAATGGCTTGCATTTCATGGGTGCTGCTATCCATTGGTTTACCGTTAAGGCTTCTTTCAAAACAATCATTCACCCGGTCGTAAATACTTTGCATACCATTATTTCTTGCCCTGAATTGCGGATAGGTTGAATATACTTTACCATAGTTATTGCCATAAGGAATAGTACCGCCATCAAGGTGACAATTTTGGCAATTCATACCATTGGTAATTTGGGCTACCGTTCCTTTTGGGCCGAGATAGTAGGAAGTATTGGCAATTAATTCGTGACCATACCATATTAATTTGCCGCTGTCGCTGTATGTTTTAATCTGATATTTATTCCACCCACGCCACACTGTATCAATCGGCTCTGCAGCAACATAGGCTGCAAATTCTTTATCTTGTTGTTTGCTTTTTTGATAAGCAGAAATACTTGTATTGGTAATTACAATTGCAATAATGATGAACAACATTATGGGAAACCAATTTTCTTTCATACTATGTAATTTAATACAGTAAAATTAACGGCTGAAAATATTAAGGAGAAATCATAAAGTATGATGGACAATAAACAAAAGTGATGAGATAGTTAGTATTAAAAAGAATCTGCCGGTATTTCCATTTCTTTGGTAAAATTACACACTTCCGACATTTTCATTTTTAATCCCCAATGCTGCGAGGCATATTTTATAAAACAAAAATGAAGCAAGGCCGTAACTAACAAATAAGACATTACAGGTGCTGCATAAAATAATAACCATCCCATATATACATTAAGCAAAAGGCAGGTAACTCATACCTACCCTTGAGTGGGTGAATGTAAGGGGCGTTAGTGGTGTTAAAGTGTTGTAGGACAAGGTGATTTTTGCCAACCTTTAAAGGAGATAGAATGGCTTAAAGGAAACATATTTATGAGGTTTATTGATGGATTATGTTTATCTTATCATGTGTAAAATTGAGTTACATTTTATATCGCAGGATTGTCTATTAAGAAAATAATCATTTATGTGCGTTAAAATTTTTAAAATTAGCGTTTATATCAACATAGGAATTTTGTGCATTATGCTGGCTGCATGTAACAAAAATTCAACAGTTACTTATGAAAATAAACCATACAAACTGAATTATACTGACGATGCAATCTTATATCCGTTAGGCGAAATAAATGAGTTGCAACTCATAAGTCCTATTATGGCCAAATCAGGAACCTACACTTCCTTCCCCGAAGGCCTAAATATAAACAGTGTAACAGGAGTTATTAGTCTTCATGAAAGTGAAACAGGAATTAAATACCGTATTTATTTTACCGATGGTAATATGAAAGATTCAACCTTATTAACATTAGGTGGCATTAATTATCTTGATGGGGTATATAAAATAAATGCGCCGGATTCAATTATCAAACCTGTATACAATTCAGTAATTGGAAACAGTTTGCCTAGCGCTACAAATGGTTCTGTATTTGATGAAGGCGGAAGTTGCAATGGCAACGGTTGTGCTGTAAATCTAAACGATGCAAGAATAAATTTAGCGCAAACAGTACGTAATGGTGCATTTGGCGCCACACCTGCAAATGGCAGTACCAAAGAGTTTACTTTAAATTATCGTATCAATGATAAAAGCAGTAAAGGTGGCAATAGACTTAAAATAAAAGTATTTTATTTTAAAACATTGAATGATGTAACAAGCCAGGTGTGGGATCTTTTAAACAGCCGCAACGGTACGGTCATTAACAGCTTTAGTAACAGTAACAATACAGCAATACAGGGTAATACCGCAGGCAATATTTTTAATACCTCCACTACTGGCAAGGGCAGAAGACCACCCTGCGTGGTAATTATTAGTCAATAGCTTTAAAAAATATTCGTTGTAACTATTCCTATCTTTGAAAACATAGTTACTATGCGAAAGATCATTTTGCTTATATCATGTTTTTGGTTGGGTAGTATCTTATTACTCTTAGGGCAGCAAAAGGTTGAATTCAATGCTTATAAAAGATTTTACAGGCAAGCAGAAAATTATTTCAATGCGACAATTCCTTCCAATAAAACAGACAGC
Source organism: Ferruginibacter sp. (assembly GCA_043736415.1). Classification (GTDB taxonomy): domain Bacteria; phylum Bacteroidota; class Bacteroidia; order Chitinophagales; family Chitinophagaceae; genus Ferruginibacter. The sequence goes on from JAYTCO010000145.1 coordinate 10,709, forward strand.
CTTGCCATTCTCAATTACAGGCGTACCATCAATCTGCTTCTAAAACAAAAAATAAATGATACGCTGCTTGTAATCTGCTACACCCGAATAGGTATTTTGTATCAGGCAAAAAATGACGACGCTAATGCGCTAAAAAATTTCACTTTAGCTACTGCTCTTAAAAAAATTAATTCGGTATTACCCGATTCACTGTTTTTTAAACCACTCTTGTTTGCTGGAGCTTCTTATTACAACCTAAGTAATTTCGATTCTGCTTTTTTTTATTTTAAGCGTGCAGAACACATTGCCGGCAATTACAATGGCATAGATGAGGTAGAGCGCCTTTATAATAAAATGGGGGCTTTGTATTACCAAACTGGTAATTACAAACAGGCTATAAATTATTTCAATAAAACAATAAATAGCCTTAATAAAGAAAGTGCTAATTATCGTGAGCTCTATATTCAATATAAAATAAATGTGGGAGCGTCTTATTTTAAGCTGAAAGAAAATGAGCAGGCCATGGCAGTATACGAGGAACTGTTACCCTTTAAAAGCAGTATTCAGTCTTCAATATTGCATAACATAGGCATCATTTATCTGGAGACTGGCGACTTTAAAAAAGCCCTTAAAATTCTGCAGCCTTTATCCTACGATAAACAAATAAAATATAATGATCTGGCTAAGGTGTACATCAATTTGCAACAGCCGGATTCTGCAAAATATTACTTAGATAGTGCGCTTTTTGAAAATACAAAAACCAATGGTACCCGCAAAAACATTACACAAGGGTTAGCCCTTAAATATTATGGTGATTATTTTACTATGCAACATAATATAGAAAAAGCAATTACGCTTTACCAACAAAGCATTGTACAGCTTGATGCAGATTTTAATGAAACTGATCCTTATAAAAACCCAACTCAGTTTGATGGATT
>JAYTCO010000146.1:0-30049 GCA_043736415.1 Ferruginibacter sp.
GGGGCGCTGTTTTCGGGAGAAGGAGAGATTTGTGATAGGGTATGAATGGTGGTGATTGCTTATTTTCATCACCTTCTCGGCTCGTTTGCCTACATGAAAGCAATTCCAAAATTTGTAAGCGCCCAAGGACTCCACTCGTGAATTGCCGAGGCCTGGTCTTTGACCAGCCGACCTACTTTTTAGCTACTTTATTTATCCCAAATAATGGTCTATAAAACTAAAATGGTCTATACTTTTTTCATAAAACAATGCTGAAGAAAAATGGTAGTCTTCGGGTAAGTTACATAGATTGGCTTTTACAGGATTGTAATGGATATAGATTAATTTTTGATGGATATTATTTTACTTCTTCATAAAGTATTTCTTTACTTCTATACTTAGCCTTTATTTACTTTTTTCCCCCGCAGAAATTGCGGGGCAGGCTTTGATGAAAAAAGTAACAAAAAAATCAAGACTGCCGAAAAAAAGCTACGAAATTTCAATGGCTGTCTAAAATGAAATCAGTTACAACATATTTGCAAGGCCAAGCATTTGTAGGACTTACCAACGTTTTATTATTACCAAACATTGGTAACATCGATTTCATTTCTTAACGCCCACCATTCAAATTTCTTAACCGCTTTTTTTCTAAGGTCGGTGGGGGCAGTATGATGGGGATTGAAGTTTTTATATGGTATTGATATAGGTACTTTTTGAATGCCTTTCATTTACTTTTTTCCTTGATAAAAAAAGTAACAAAAAAATCAAGACTACCGAAAAAAAGCTACGAAATTTGAATGGTAGCCTATGATATACTTACTTGTGCTGATTAATAAAATCGGTTAGCATGTTATCAATTATAGAACATTGCTTACTATTTTCTTTTACTGTGTGCATACTTTACCAAGGCTACCAACACCACGCCGCCAATTATATTTCCCAGTGTAGCAATGCCTTGAAATTTTAAGAATTCAGCGCCGGTTACATCTTTTGCATTGCCGAAATAAGCCATAAATATTTCTATTGATCCTACAATACAATGATGTAAGCCTGCAATGCTAATGATGAATGTTACAAAAATTATCATGGCTACACGGCTTAGGGTATCTTGTGCTGATGTTAGCAACCACGAAAGTGTGCCCATGAGCCAACCGGCCATTATACTACTTACTAAAATATTACCCGGGCTGTAGGCAATCATCTTCTTGGCTACAAATTGGAAAAAATCAAGGGAAATAAGGTGTGTGCCGGTATTGAATTTTAATACAATCAAGCCAAAAATATAACCTCCTAGCAAATTGCCCAGATAAATAAGTATCCAAAGATTGAACAGGCTTTTATACGAAGCTTCTCCATTAAGAACAGGTATGGTGGCTAATACTGTATGTTCTGTAAAAAGCTCAGACCTGCCAATAATTACAAAAATATAACCGATAGGATATACCAATGCCATCATCAAATACATTTTACCATCGCTTACCTGACCATGAAAAAGTGTATATATGACACCAATGGCAAGTATGCTAAAACCAACCTCTAAACCTGCAGAGAAAGAGGAAAGAAAAAGACCGAGATTAGAACGGCGATGTTCTTTTAACCCAGCTTCTATCTGCTCCTTCATTATATCATAAGGTTCTTTTGGTTTCTCAAGCGTATGCTCTGCTGGGCTGAGTGCTTCTTCTTTTTTTTCCATGCTGTGTTTTACTCGCTATTTGATTAGTAAATTTTATTTTATCCCTGTTGTCTCCTGTTCAATTTAATGCTTTAAATTAATCTTTCCGTACACAAATTCACCGCCCTGTTGTAAACCCGTAGAGTTTAATAGATGAAAAAAAGATTTAATAACGGCAAACTTGACGCCATTTAATAAATAAACAAACAAAAAAGTTTATAAAAGTTGGAAATTCTGACGCTGTGCGGTTTTAAAGTGATGGAATTTGACCACTTTAATGTGTGAAGTCAACATTTATTAAATCCGTCCAGAACTTAGAAAACAAGAAGGAAAATAACCGTGTTGGTCAAATCCATAATGTGATAATATCAGTCTTTACTCAAATAATAGCATTAATATACCCTAAGTGGTATAAATTAATGTGATTTATAAAATTTATACCCTAAAAGGTATAGATACATAAAGTATTGTATATTTACACCCGAAAAGGTACAAAAATGAAATTATCAGCGTTTGTAAAAGAGAAAAGGAATGCATCTAAACTAACGCAACCAGAACTTGCTGAAAAAGCAGGTGTGGGACTAAGGTTTTTAAGGGAACTGGAACAAGGCAAAGAAACATTAAGGCTCGACAAAGTAAATCAGGTATTAGAATTATTTGGTTACGAAACAGGACCGATAAAATTAGAACCGTTATTGAGTAACATGCAACAATTAAAGAATGAGAAAGGCTGAAATAAAAATGCACAATGAATTAGCCGGTTGGTTAAGCCAGGATGAAGATGGATACCATTTTCAATATTCGCCCTTGTATCTTCAATTAAAGGATTCGAAACCCATAAGTCTTACGCTGCCAATGCAGGAAAATAAATATACCAGTAATGTTTTGTTCTCTTTTTTTGACGGATTAATTCCTGAAGGATGGTTGCTGGAGATTGCTGAAAAAAACTGGAAATTGAATGGTAGAGATAGAATGGGATTGTTGATGGCTTGTTGCAAAGATTGTATTGGGGCAGTAAGTGTGTACCCTTTAACAGAAAATGTATTATGAGCAAGCGCTGCCTATATTGTTACCTGGTGCTCAATGAAAATGAAATTGATTTTCATCCCCGCTGCAGTAAAAAGATGTTTGGTGTAACTAACCCGCCCGTGTTATTATATTCAGAGAATGATATGGATGCGTTGGCTTTACAGGTTCTTCAAACACAGGCTGTGATTACGGGAGTGCAGCCGAAATTATCACTGCATTTAACAACCGCAGCGCAACCAAATGTTGGAAAACGGTTTACCATTGTTGGCATGTGGGGAGATTATATTTTAAAACCGGCTTCTTCTTATTATCTACACTTACCTGAAGTGGAAGATCTTACCATGCACCTGGCAACGCTTGCAAAAATTAATGTTGTACCGCATTGTCTCATCCGGCTGGCGTCGGGTAACCTTGCATATCTAACCAAAAGAATAGACAGGGTAAAGAAGGAAAATGTGCATATGGAAGATATGTGCCAGCTTACAGATCGCTTAACCGAAGACAAGTATCGTGGATCTCACGAGCAAGTGGCAAAAGCTATTTTAAAATATTCCAATAACCCGGGGTTGGATATAGTTAATTTTTTTGAACTGGTTTTATTCTCTTTTCTTACCGGAAATGCAGATATGCATTTAAAAAACTTTTCTATCATTCATCAGCCTGCAATGGGTCCCATTTTTTCACCGGCCTATGATCTGGTAGCTACTGCATTGGTAAACCCAACCGACGATGAAGACCTTGCACTTACCCTTAACGGCAAAAAGAAGAAAATAAACCGCCATGATTTTGTTGCCGCTTTTAATACCAGTGCATTAGATGTAAAACAGCAGGAAAATATCTTCAAAAAAATGGAAAAGGCAAAAGAAAGCTGGCTCCAATTTATTGATATCAGTTTTTTAAATGATGAACTGAAGAGCAGCTACAAAAATTTATTACAGGATCGATTTGCCAGACTTGCCTAATAATAAATTACCCATTATTTACTTTTTCCCCCGCAGAAATTGCGGGGCAGGCTTTGAGGAAAAAGCTATTAAATGAATTAAGAATGCCGAAAAAAAGCTGAAAATTTAAATGGCTGTCTAAAATGAAATCAGTTACAACTTTTGTGCAAAGCCAGGCATTTGTAGGACTTACCGACAGAGAATATTGTTATAAAGCTTTAAACTAAAAGGCAAAAAAAACCGGGATAAATTACCCGGCTTTATGTTATAATTTTATTTTAGCTGTGGCGATTTTCATCATCATCACGGCGGATTTTATCTGCTTCGTTTTCTACACTGTTAGCAGCTTTGTGTGCTTCATTATTGGCAGTGTTGGCTGCGTTTTCTGAAGAGGTTTTTACATCACTTACTGTATTTTTAACAGCAGCACCCACCTTATCAAAAATGTTTCCTTCTTCCGCTTTTACATTGTTGGCTGCTTTGTGTGCTTCATTCTCTGCAGTATTGGAGGAGTTCTGGAAAGATGTTTTCACATCATGTGCGGTATTTTTTATTGCATTGCCTACATTACCTGCTACATCTTTAATTTTATTACCAAGGCTTTCATTATTATTCTCTGACATATTTTTTGTGTTTAAAATTTTATTAATAAGAGACCGTATCGAATTTTGCAATTAGTATGCCACTGAATTTTTAATAATTGCATATAACGCTTTGCGGCGGCTACGTGGAACTAAATACTCATTTTGATGAGAACAGCAGTAAAAGAACTTGTTTCTCTTTGCTGAACCCATCGTCGCAACAGGATAGTCATTTGTTCCCATTTTCTTAAGATTAATGATATTGATCGAGACAAACTCTCTCTTTTATTTAAAATCCTTAGAGACGCTTCGCTTAACTCTAAGGATAGTGGGAGGAGCTTTTGTAATGGATAAAACCGGGGAGTGGCGCCTATCTCGTGCTTATTATGTATGCTTTGCGTAACGCCCCGGCAGCCCATGGGTGAGCAGCCAAAGCTTAACGGTGAATGGTAAACGTACCAACATAACTACTGCAGACCTGCTGGCTGTTGCTAAAACCGTTACCATAAAGAAAGCTGCAGCCATTATTGATGATGTAAAAACAGCGGTAGGTAAATGGGCTGATTATGCTGCGCAGACGAAGGTTGAGGAGAGACTTTGGAAAGGGATTGCGAAGGAGTTGGAGGGGGTGTAGGGGTTGGTGGATGGTTGGTGAGTTGGTGGTTGATAGTTTGTGGTTGAAGAGGGTTTATGTGAGTAAATATTAGGTGAGATAGGGACCGAGGCGAATAGAAACTGGAAAGGGCAAGTAAAAAAACTAATATTTAAAAAGATGATTTAAAAGGATAGACAATATTAAACTGATAATGTCTTATTTTACATAAGATTATTGTCACAATTAAATGATTGATAAAAAGACACTCTCAGAAAGAGATATCTGTACAAAATTTATAACCCCTGCATTGGAAAATGCGGAGTGGGATAAGCAAACGCAGATATTAGAGGAAGTTGGATTTACAGATGGTAAAATAATAGTGCGTGGCAAAATGACTGCAAGGGGGGCCAGAAAGAGAGCTGACTATATTCTATATCATAAACCCAATATGGCAATCGCCATTATTGAAGCAAAAGACAACACACATACTGTAGGAGCAGGAATTCAACAAGCATTGGATTATGCAGCAAGCTTGGACATTCTTTTTGTTTTTAGCAGCAACGGTGATGGATTTTTATTTCACGATAAAACGGCTACGGACGACAAAATTGAGACTGAAATTAATTTGGAAGATTTTCCTACTCCCAGCCAACTTTGGGAAAAATACAAACGTTTTAAGGGCATTGAAACACCGGAAGTTGAAAAAGTTATTTCTCAAGAATACTACTTTGACGGCAGCGGACGAAAACCTCGTTACTATCAACAAATTGCTATAAACAGAACTGTAGAAGCAGTAGCAAAAGGTGATAAAAGAGTTTTATTGGTTATGGCTACCGGCACAGGAAAAACTTACACCGCCTTCCAAATTATTCACCGTCTTTGGAAATCAGGGGCTAAAAAAAGAATTCTGTTTTTAGCCGACAGGAACAACTTGATAGACCAAACAAGACGAGGTGATTTCAAGTATTTCAAAGATAAAATGACCATCATCAAAAAGAAAGTGGTGGAGGAATATGGTAAGGAAAGGATGGTGAGCAATAAAAAAAGAGGTATTGATAGCAGTGATAAAGCCTATGAGATTTTTTTAGGTGTTTATCAAGGATTAACAAATAGTGATATTGGTATTGAGGATGCATACAAAGATTTTAGTGCTGATTTTTTTGACCTGATAATTATTGACGAGTGTCATAGAGGAAGTGCAAAAGAAGATAGCGCCTGGCGTTCTATTTTGGACTACTTTAAGAATGCAACCCAAATAGGATTAACCGCCACACCCAAGGAAGATGATGTAACAAGCAATGCAGAATATTTTGGAGAGGCGATCTATACCTACTCACTAAAGAAAGGAATTGATGATGGCTTCTTAGCTCCTTATAGAGTAATAAGAGTAGGATTAAACATCGATTTAGAAGGCTGGCGACCACCCAAAGATTTTTTAGATAAGGATGGGAAACCTGTTGAAGACCGGATTTACAACAGAAAAGATTTTGACAAGAAAATTGTAATTGCGGAACGCAGAAAAAAGGTAGCGCAGAAAATAACTGAATTACTTAAGGGCCTAGATCCATTCGCCAAAACCATTGTTTTCTGTTGCGATATTGAACATGCCAATGGCATGAGAACTGCTCTTGCCAATGAGAATGTTGATCTGGTAGCAGCGAACCATAAATACGTGATGCAGATTACCGGTGATAATGATGAAGGAAAAAAGGAGTTGGATAATTTCATAGATCCTGAAGAAAAATATCCTGTTATTGCTACAACATCAGAATTGATGACGACCGGGGTGGACGCACAGACCTGCAAAGTGATTGTGCTGGATACCAACATTGAGAGCATGACCAAGTTTAAACAGATTATAGGTAGAGGTACAAGAATAAACGAGGAGTTTGGTAAAATGTTTTTTACTATTCTAGATTTTAGGAATGCAACAGATTTATTTGCCGATAAGAAATTTGATGGTGACCCTATAAGGGTAAAACCGGTTACTGAAGATGAGGATTTGTCTTTTGTAATTATTGAGGAAGAGGATGACACAATGATTTGCCTTGATGAAGTCACAGGTGAGGAAATAAAATTTCAGAAGGCAAAAATTAGGTACCCTAATGGGAGCAGACCTGAAGGAACCTGGGTGGTTAAAGAACCGAGAGCAAAGATTTATGTAAATGGAGTTGATGTGGCAATTTTATCAGAGAGAGAAATGTTTTACGACAAAAATGGTGCATTGATTACAGTGAGCTTAAAAGACCATACAAAAGGAATAATTAAAGGACAGTTTGCAACATTAAATGATTTTTTGAACCGTTGGAACAATACAGACCGTAAAGAAGCAATTATAAAGGAACTGCAAGAACAGGGAGTTTTGGTGGAGGCATTGATGGAGGCAGTAGAAAACAATTGCGATCTGTTTGATTTGATATGCCATATCGCATATGACCAGCCACCACTCACGAGAAAAGAAAGAGCAAATAATGTAAAGAAGCGCAACTACTTTACAAAGTATGGTGAGCAAAGCAGAAAAGTTTTAGAAGCCTTGCTTGATAAATATGCTGATGAAGGAATTGAAAATATTGAGAGCATGGAAGTATTAAAAGTAAAGCCACTCACAGAACTTGGCTCACCCACAGAAATAATTAAAGAATTTGGTAGCAAAGAGAATTATTTGCAAGCCATTAAAGAATTAGAAATTGAATTGTATAAAACAGCATAAATGAAAATTAGACAAATCATTGACAAGATTGACGAAAATCAACTTTTCGTACCCGCATTTCAGAGAGAATATGTTTGGAAAAGAAAAGATGCAAAAAATCTTATCTCATCACTAATACAGGACTATCCTACAGGAACCATGCTTACATGGGAAACAAACAAACCGCCTGAACTGAAAGGGAAATATAAATACGATGAAAACAAGGGAGCTGTAAAGATTATTCTTGATGGACAGCAACGAATTACAACGCTGTATATGTTGATGAGAGGAATAATACCGCCATATTACACAGAAAAAGAAATAGAAAACGACATTAGAAATCTTTATGTAAATGTTGAGACCCTTGAATTAGAATATTACAAGGTTAAAATGATGGAAAATAATCCACTATGGGTAGACATAACAGATATCTTTAAAGGATTAGTTAGAGAAAGGGACATTACAGACGAATTAGAAAAACGCAATAATGGAGAACGGCTGCCTCGAGAAAGAGAAACTATAATTTCGAATAATATTATTTCTATTAAAAGAATTGAAGACAGAGATTTTTTAGAGCAGATAATCCCTGTAAAAGCAACCATTAAAGAGGCTATTGATATTTTTTATATTGTAAATGCAAGTGGTGTAAACCTAACGGATGCAGAACTGGCTTTGGCACAGATCTCAGGATATTGGCCTAACGCAAGAGATTTATTTAAAAAGAAATTACAAGACTTAGAAAAGCAAGGATGGGTTTTTAAACTTGATTTTATTGTTTATGCTTTATTAGCAGTGACCCACAAAATGGGTTCAAAAATGGAAAAGCTACATACTGCCGATAACAAAGAAAAATTAATAGAGGCCTGGAAAAAGCTAGACGACTCTGTTATCGATTATGTTTGCAATTTATTGCAAAGCCAAGCTTACGTTGACCATACCGATGAAATAAACTCTGTATATGCACTTTTACCTTTAATTGCTTATACTTTCAATAAATCAGGCGGTAAACTGAATGAAGAAGAAATTAATAAGGCTATCAAGTGGTTTTACTATTCTCAAATAAGAAATCGATATACGAGTCAACTTCCTCAAAAACTAGACAAAGACATTGGTATTATTAATGAAAACCCTAATCCATTTGATACCTTACTTGCCTTAATAGACGAAGAAAGACCGTTAGAAATAAAGGCTTCTGATTTTATTGGGAGAGACATTCGTCACCCGCTGTTTTCTTTAATGAAATGGTACTTCAAGAGCAAAGGCGCTGTTTGTTTTGGAACGGGTTTATCCCTAAGAAAAAACATGGGCAAAAAGTATAGTTTGGAAAAAGACCACATATTTGCCTATTCTGTATTAAGAGATTCTGGTATTTATGATATGGATAATCAGTTCCATTATGCATTAGCTCATGAAATTACAAATAGAGCAATGCTTACTTCAATTGAAAACAGAGAGAAGTCGGCAATGTTCGCTGATGTCTATTTATCTAACGTAAAAAAGCAATTTCCAAATGCTTTAAAATTACAAAGTATACCAGAAAATGAGAACCTATGGAAAGTTGAGAATTACGAAAAGTTCCTAGAGACAAGAAGAGAAACTCTTGCAAGTGAATTGAACACTTTCCTTCAAACAATTTCCATCGGCCAAGTTTCCGTTTCGACTACTGTCGATTTAATGGATATGATACAATCCGGTGAACATGGTTTCCTTGAATTTAAATCTACCATGCGTTGGAATTGGAAAGAAAATAAATTGGATAAAAAAATGGAGGAAATTATTCTTAAAACAATTTCAGCATTTAGCAATGCTGAAGGTGGTAAACTATTAATTGGTGTTACTGATGAGGGCGAAATATTAGGATTAGAATCTGATTACAATACTTTTAAAGAAGCTAATAAAGACCATTTTGAATTACACTTACGAAACATTGTAAATAATGCATTTGGTAAAGAGTTTACGGCAACAAGTCTCCACGTAAGATTTCCAATTGTAAATGAGGGGGAAATATGTGAAATTGATATAAAGGCTTCAAACAAGCCATTGTATCTTGAAGTTTCAGACAAAGGCGGTACAATGCAAAAGAAATTTTACATACGAAGCGGAAATACTTCACAGGAACTGGACATTCAAGAAACTGCTTCTTACATAAAAAAACGATTTTAAGAATACGAACGCATGAGTAATATATCAGGAGTAATAGGAGCAATAAGAACAATCATGTGGCAGGATACAGGATTGAATGGGGATGCTCAACGCATTGAACAATTGGGTTGGATGCTTTTCTTAAAAATATTTTCAGATAAAGATTTGGAAATGGAGTTGATGGATTCCAATTACAAATCTCCCATACCCGCTGAATTACATTGGGTGAAAGAAAAAGGAAACTGGGCAGGTGATGAGGAAGGAATGACCGGTGATGAATTGTTGGCGTTTGTAGACCGTCAACTTTTTCCTGCGTTGAGAAATATAAACGTAGCCACGGGTAACCGTAGGGCATTAATAGTTAGAGAAGTATTTGAAGGAAACAACAACTACATGAAGAGTGGAACTAATCTTCGGAAGGTGTTGAATAAGCTGAACGAAATTGATTTCAATGTGGCGAAAGACCGCCATGCTTTTGGTGAGTTGTATGAGAACATTTTAAAAGAATTGCAAAGCGCAGGTAAAAGCGGAGAGTTCTATACACCAAGAGCCGTAACGCAATTTATTACAGACATCATCGATCCGAAAGAGGGAGAAAAATTATTAGATCCTGCATGTGGCACAGGCGGCTTTCTCACTTGTGCAATTGAAAATTTAAAGAAGAAAGCAAACAGCGTAGAAGCAAGAAAAGCATTACAAGAAAACATTGTTGGCTGGGAATACAAACCACTTCCTTATTTGTTGGCAACAACCAATTTAATTCTACACGATATTGAAGTACCAAATATTCGCTTTGGTGATGCACTTGACCAACCACTAAGCAACTTCACGGAGAAAAGCAGGGTTGATGTAATTATTGCCAACCCTCCTTTTGGTGGAATTGTAGCAAACAACAATGAAAATAATTTTCCGCAAAGCTACCGCACAAAAGAAAGTGCTGACTTGTTTTTAATACTGATAATGCATTTATTGAAGCAAGGGGGCAGAGCAGGAATTGTTTTGCCTGATGGAAGCTTGACAGGCGAGGGTGTAAAACAGAGAGTAAGACAACGCTTGCTGGAAGAATGTAATCTGCATACAATTATCCGGCTGCCGAATTCAGTATTTCAACCTTATGCAACAGTCGCAACTAATCTTTTATTTTTTGAAAAAGGAAAACCGACAAAAGAAGTCTGGTATTATGAACACAAAATGCCTGAAGGCGTAAAATCCTACAACAAAACAAAGCCAATTCGTGTTGAAGAATTTGAGCCGATTAAAATATGGTGGAAGAAGAGAACAGAAAGCAAAATCAGTTGGAAGATTTCTATAGATACCATCATTGAAAATAACTACAATCTTGATGTGAAGAACCCAACTAAGAAAGAGGAAACTCACGAATTTAATAGTACTGAGTTAATGCAAATGATGGACAAAAGTTTTTCCAAAAGCACTTCATTACTCAAACAATTAAAAACAGCAGTTGAATGAGCATGTATAGAATTGATAAACTTTTTAACTTTGAAAAAGGAACACTACAAAGTTCAAAGTGCGAAGCAGGAAAATATAATTTCATTACTGCTGCTGCTGAATGGAAAACACACAAGGAATTTTCTTACGATTGTGAGGCATTAGTTTTTGCTGCCGCTGCATCGGGGTCACTTGGAAGAACACATTATGTGAATGGAAAATTCATTTCAAGTGATTTGTGTTTTATCATCACTCCAAAAGACCCAAAGAACTTTCCGATCGATTTAAAATTTTATCACATCATCTTCAATGAATTTAAAAAAGACATTGTTAAAAATACCAAAGCCGGAACATCAAAAGAAGCAATTGGGTTAACAGCATTTGGCAGATATGAATTACCATATTTTGATATTGAAAGGCAAATAAAAATAAAAAATAAATTTGTGGATTCAGAAGATGTTAAAGAAGAAATCTCTACCGAACTCACACACCAACATGATTTACTTAAACAATTTCGCCAATCTGTTTTAAGAGAAGCCGTTCAAGGTAAGTTGGTAAAGCAAGACAAGAAAGACGGGAATGCAAAAGAGTTGTTGCAAAAAATAAAAGCAGAAAAGGAAAAGCTGATTACGGATAAAAAAATAAAAAAAGAAAAGGTTTTAGCACCAATTAAAGAAGAAGAAATTCCTTATGATATTCCTGAAAATTGGGTGTGGTGTAGGTTAGGAGATATTTGCAACTATGGAAGTAGTCCAAAAGCAGAGCCAAAACATTTGATCAATAATACTTGGGTTCTTGATTTGGAGGATATAGAAAAGGAAACTTCAAAATTGATTTCTAAAGTTAGATTTTCAGATAGAAATTCCTTGAGCACTAAAAGCGTTTTCAAAAAGGGTGAAGTTCTTTATTCAAAGTTGCGTCCATATTTAGATAAAGTAATTGTAGCCGATGAAGATGGAGTTTGCACAACTGAAATTCTTCCATTAAAACTTTACGGAGAAATTAATCCGTATTTTTTACGATACTCTATGAAAAGTAGTGATTTCTTAACCTATGTAAACGGTGTTACAAAAGGAATGAAGATGCCAAGGTTGGGAACGCCAGAAGGGCAAATTGCTTTAATTCCCCTTCCCCCACTTGCAGAACAACATCGAATCGTAAAAAAGTTAGAGGAAGTAATGAATCTTTGTGATGAACTAAAAACCACCATAAGACATAATCAAAACTACACAAACCAACTTTTGCAGGTAGCCTTGAAAGATGCGTTGCAGATGAATGGGGTTGAGGTGGTAAATTAAAGATGAGCTAAGTTTTCGCTCCTTTACTTAGGTCCATGTGGTAAAATATAATCCAATTAGCTATTCGTTGTCGAGGATGCTTTGGGGAACCTTGAAAGAGACCACAATGAAGTGGATTAGTCATTTAGTAGAATACATCCTTCTCTCATGATAGTTAAATTTAATTATATTTAAAGTCAGCATTAAGAGAAGATATAACCAAACTAAAAAATGAAACTTAACCAGTACCAAAAATCAGCAAAGGAGTTTGATCAAAACCCAAATAGAAAAATACTCAAAAGTTATATCATTCCGCTTTTTGGCATTATTGGTGAAAGTGGAGCACTAATTTCAGAATTTAAGAAAAGGTTTCGAGATAAACATGCACATACCAAGTTTAATAGAAATGTTGAGGAGATTCTAGGTAATATGTTATGGTATATTGCAAATGTCTCTTCAAAGATGGATCTTACATTAGAAGATATAGCCAAAAAAAATCTTACAAAAATTAAAGATCGCTTTCCATCGAAAGGCTCTATTACTTGCATTACAGAATCGTTCGATGAAGGGTACCCTGATAATGAACAACTCCCCAGAATGATGAACATAGTTTTTAAGGAGGAAGCTAAGGAGGGAAAAAAAGAATTGACTATACTACTTGATGGCAAAAGACTTGGTGACTCTTTAACAGACAATGCTTATGACGATGATGGGTACAGATATCATGATATTTTTCACTTTTCATTTGCCGCCATTTTAGGTTGGTCACCGGTTATAAGAAAGATATTAAATATCAAGCGCAAAAGCAATAGCGCAATAGATGAGGTTGAAGATGGAGCAAGAGCGGCGATTATAGAGGAAGCAATCATTTCCTTTATTTATCAACATGCAAAAGATCATCTTTATTTCGAAAACGTAGAAAAGGTGGATCATCACATATTAAAAACAATTAGAAATATCGTTTCTCATTTAGAAGTATCAAAATGTAATATCTCAGAATGGGAAAAAGCAATATTAGCGGGTTATAAAGTTTTTAGAGAACTTAAAAAAAATAAAGGAGGGTCTGTCCAAATAGATTTAGATAGAAGAAATATTTCTTTTATCGAGAAGAAATTATAAAACATTATTTAGAAAAATTCAGATTGCTAAAGATAAATTCCTATGTGCTTTGTAATAGAATCCGAAAATTGTTTATCTGCATGGAAAGATGCGGTGACGCATATTCTTGCAAATGGTAATGGCTATAATTTAATGGTGAAAATAATTCACCCCCTAAATTTTGATCAAAATCAATTAGATGAAATTGTAGTACCTAATCATTTATCTCAAGCAGCGATTCAAGATGTAATAAACACATTATTTCCCTATAAATTTTTCAACCGTAACAATCATTTACCAATTGAACAGTTTTATGATTTGCATGAAACCTTATATTACAAAGGAAAACGAATACATTCTAAAAATCGAACACGATGGGGCAACTACTTTTTACGATTCACTAGATTTGGGGCTAATAGAGAAAATCAACTTCAGAACATCATAACACAAATTAATAACCGTCCTAATAAACAGTCTGCTTGTTACACAATGCACACTTCATCAGTTGATTGTGACAGTAATACCAGAATCATTGGAAGCCCTTGTTTACAATATGTGCAGTTTGCGCAAGTGGAGGACAGAATAAACTTAACTGCGATTTATCGAAATCATGACTTTCTCAAAAAAGCGCTTGGAAACTATATTGGATTAAGTAGGCTTTTAGAATTCGTTTGTTTAAAAACAGGTTCTCAATGCGGAAGTGTAACTTGCCATTCAATTCACTTTTATTTAGACCAGAAGACTAGAGTAAGAGATTGTATAAATGGGTTAACTTGGTAATTGAATAAATATGGACTTATTAATATCAAATGACTTTGATAAACTATGTAACATAGTTAGGAATTGTGCGAAATGCGACCGCATGATAGGTAGCTTGAGAGTTTTAAACAGGTCTAGCGGTGATTTAAATGCGGAAATTATGTTTATTGGGGAAGCGCCCGGTAGACTGGGTGCAGACAATAGTGGAGTTCCTTTCCATGGTGATAAGTCGGGGCATAACTTTGAGGAACTTCTCGAATTTTCCCATCTTGACAGATCAATAATATTTGTCACAAACGCAGTTCTTTGTAATCCAAAGGATTCTAATGGAAATAACTCATCTCCATTAAAACAAGAAGTACATAACTGTTCTAATTATTTAGAGGAACAGATTAAAATTATTAATCCGAAAGTTGTAGTGACTTTAGGTTCAGTCGCATTAGAGAGTACTCGGTTAATTCAAAAACATGAATTAACACTCAGAGAAAATGTTAGAACTGCTAATAAATGGTTTGACAGAATACTTATTCCCGCTTATCATCCAGGTCAAAGAGCTATGATTCATAGAAGTATGGCGAATCAAAGATCTGATTACCAGTTTATATCTGATATACACAGAAAACAGACGAGCTATAAAAAGAATAAGTCATACTCGAAGCCTCAGTTAAATGTTGCTTTGATTGTGGATTATTTATTTACTAAAAAATCAAGCTTTACTTATTTCGCTTTACACAAATTGTTTTATTTAATTGAATACAAGAGTGTTGAAAAATATGGTCACCGACTCACTAATTCTTATATAATTAGACAGAAAGATGGTCCGTATTGCACGGAGTTACATCTACTAAAATTGAAAAAGGCCTTGCCATATTTAGTAACAAAAAATTTGAGTAGCTCTAATATTTTAGTTTTTAAAAAGCCATCGCAGCTATTTGAGGAAAGATTAATTGATGTTTATGAAATCGACGATGGTATAAAAGACTTAATCGACAAAGTCTTTGAAGATCATGGAAAGAAAAGTAACGCAGCTTTAAAGCGCTCAGTTTATTTTACTAGACCAATGAGAAATATATTATTGGTTGAAATTGAGCAAAAATTAAATTTATACAATGCGCCAATAATATTTTAGTTCAAAAAGCAACTTTTTCAACTCTCAATAAATTTTATTCTGTACTAACTTTTTCAATTCCCCTACTAGCGCAGAGATCTGGCCCCTAATAGCGCAGATTTCTAGCGCGGATATGCAGCAAAGCCTTGTGCGTGGCGTATCCGTGCGGTGTTTAAAGAATACTTTCCGCCTACTTCAATCTTCACAAAAACCTTCCCTCACTATCCGTAGAGTTAAGCAAAGCGCTCCTAGTGATTTTTAATAAAGATGAGTATTTACTCATCAGTTCTAATGTAATGCCATATCCGCATCAATACATGCACACTGTAAAGTTTTTTCGGTACAAAACATTAGGCTCCGCCTACCCTCCACCGTACCTCAGCCGCACCGCAGCCGTACCTCACCCGTGGTTGAGAAATTTACATCCCTTCTATACTACTTTGGCGTTATGGGTTTTCTTAAAAAATCTTAGCCCGGCTCTCCTCTTGTGTGGCAAAAACCTTCCCGTCACCGATCGGCCAAAACTTTGGCTACAATTGAGTTTGCAGCCAGGTTTGCTCCCTCCATATAGCCGCCAAATGGCGCACTGGTTTCCGTACCGGCAAACAAGAGTTTGTTCCTCATATAACGCTCCCCAAACATCGTATGTCCATTGTTGGCGTGCGGAGGCAGAAAGCTTTCTTTTCCTGCCTGTATGTAGGAGTCGTTCCAAACCTTATCGTTGTAACTCACATAGTCCAGGGCTTCATCACCAAAATAATGTGCTAATTGCGTGATTACTTTTTGTTTTCGCTCTTCAAAAGTATAGTGATTGGCGGTGCCATTGAGAAAGCCTTTGAGGGCAAATTTTGTTTCTTCAACATTGGTATGATCGTAGATTTCCGTTGCCAGGCCAGACTGGCTGAAGACGCTTCCCGAAAAGCCCTTGTCTTTCCAAAATGCCTTCTTGTATTCAACAGCAAATTTTACAGACCCACTCATCCAGGTTTGGGTTTGCCGCATTACGGCTTGTAGCTGTTGCGGTATTACCGGAGAAAATTGGATCGTTTCTACGAGCAGTTTAGGTGGTAGCGCTACAATTACCAGCTTGCACAAAAAATTGTTTTGTAGGGCATCTGTTATCCTAATCTGCTCGCCCTCATCTGTTATTTCGGTTACCCGGGTATTCAATACCAGGTCTTGGTTTCCTATGCCATCCTGCAATGCGGCGATGATACTGGCTGTTCCGGCTTTTATCTTAAAAGCATACTGGCTGTTGGCAGGCACAAAATATTGCTGCGGTGGTTCAAAAGACATTGTTTCAAACAAAGCAACGCCTTCGGTGTGTTGTTCAAAATGCCCAATAGTAAGTTCTGCTAAAAGTGCAAGTAGGTTTTTATGCTCCGCATTAAACCATGTAGCACCCATTTCCATGGGCGTATGTTGCCTGCCATAAATGGTTTCTATGCGACCACCCAGGCGGTCCTGGGCTTCCAAAACTTTTACCGCCAGGCCTCGTTTTTTAAGTTGCCAGGCAATGGTCAATCCACTTAATCCGCCACCAATAACAATCACATCCTGCATGGTATGTTTTTTACTTTTAAAATTTTGAGCTAACAGAAAGGCGTAGCCCATTATGACCACGCCTTTAGCTACCTATAACTTAAATTAAATGTTCGCTGCTACATCTGCACTATTCCATGTTCTTTCTTTGAACATAGCATCTACTTCAGTGCCAAATACATGGTTGCTGTAGTTGCTCAATGTCTTCACTGCCAGGGCCAGTATGATTTCTAATATCTGCCGCTCCTGGTATCCTGCTGACAAAAACTTTTCAGCCGCCGCTGCTGATGGTCTGCCTCTTGTGGTAAACAACTCTTCTGTAAAAGTTGCCAAAGCCTGCAATTTAGCATCCTCTATTTGCTTGCCATTGCGAATAGCATTGGTGACAATCTCTGGCACTTTGCTCATTTTATCGGCAATAACGCTGTGTGCAGCCATGCAATAGTCGCAGGCATTCAGATAACTCAATGTGAGAAAAACTACTTCCTGCTCCACCGGCGTAAAGCCACTTTCTTTTCTAAAAGCATCATAACCGTGCAAATAAGTTTCCAGGAGGCCGGGTGAGTTGATCATGTTGGCATACATGTTTGGTACAGCACCATTTTTTTTGATGACAGCCTCTAAAATTGGTTTCGTTCTTTCGTCTGCCGATGCAACTTCTATTGCTCTGAGTTGTACTTTAAAATTGCTCATAACTTTTAATTTATTAAAAAAATGAAAAAAATATTTTTATGTGTTTATCTAAAATGGACTGTACTTAAAGAAGCAGGGTTTTCACATCAATTATTCATGGAAGGGTAGTCGGTGTAACCCACTGTGCCGGTGGTATAAAAGGTGGCAGGGTCTGCTTGCGACAGCGGTGCATTCTGTTCAAAACGGGCTACCAGGTCGGGATTAGCAATGAACAGTTTGCCATAAGCCACCAGGTCTGCGTAACCATTTTCTAAAATGGCATTCCCGGTTACTTTGTCAAACCCATTGTTGATAATCAGGGTGCCTTTGTAAAGCGGTCTAAAATGTTTGGCCACTTCCGTTACTGCGAAAGGTACTTCGCTTACATCATTAAAGGGTTCCATAAAATGCAGATATGCCAAGCCATATGCGTTGAGTTTCTCCACCATATATTCATAGATTGGAATCGTTTGTTCATCTATGTTCATCCCAAATAAGCCATGGGTAGACGGATTGAACCGAATCCCAATCCGGTTTTTTGGTATTACTTCAGCAACGGCATCCAACACTTCAAACAGCAGGCGGGCACGGTTCTCTATAGACCCGCCATATTCATCTGTGCGGGTATTAGCATTGCCCACAAAAAACTGGTGAAAAAGGTAGCCATTGGCAGCATGCAGTTCAATTCCATCAAAACCAGCTTTTACTGCATTGGCTGCTGCATTTTTAAAATCTGCTATCGTTTGCTCAATGTCTGCTTTGCTCATTTCTTTCGGCGTCACCGTATCTACAAAGCCACTGTGGGTATATGCTTTGGCATGTGGATTAATAGCAGAAGGTGCAAGTGGCAATTCACCCTCGTGTAAATCGGGGTGCGACATACGACCCACATGCCATAGCTGCGCAAAAATTTTCCCTCCCTCCTTGTGCACAGCATCCGTAACCAGTTTCCATCCCTTGGTTTGATCTTCGCTGTATATACCAGGGACATTTACAAATCCCACTGCTTTTTTGCTAACAAAAGTACCCTCTGTAATCTGTAGGCCTGCGCTGGCACGTTGCACATAATAGGCGGCTGTGAGTTCTGTTGCTACATTGCCTTCATTGTTGGAGCGGCCCCTGGTCATAGGTGCCATTACCAGCCGGTTATTAAGTTTTAAATCTGCCAGGTTGAATGGCTCAAATAAAATTTCCTTGATCATTTGTTGCGTTTTTTATGGATTGCTCCGGCTGTGTGAAGACCAATGTCATTTAGTTAAGGATTGTCAGACTGAGCCTGTCGAAGACGGTGCCATAATAAATAGTTGAGAACCCGGTTTCGACAACCTCAACCTAACAGATCAATTTCTTAACTAAATGACATTGCTGTGCAGCCTGTAACTGATAGATATTAGTGATAGAATTTAATTACAATTGCCATTGATGTCGCAAGATCCTTCGCCCTGCTCTATGATTAATGCAGGTTGTTCCTCTTGCAGAGCTTTGTTTAACACCTGTGCAAATACTTCAGAAGGCTGCGCACCACTGACCGCATATTTTCGGTTGAACACATAAAAGGGAACACCCTGCACACCCAATTCGGCGGCCTCCTGCTGGTCTTGCAGCACTTCTTTTACATAAAGATTTTCTTCGAGTACTTTGCGGGCCTGCAGTGGGTCCAAGCCTGTTTCCTCAGCCAGGCGCACCAATTCAGCTATATCGGCCGTGTCGATACCTTCTGTGTAGTAAGCCTTAAAAATTCTTTCTTTCAGTTCGTTTTGCAAACCGGCTGCTTTGGCCCAATGCAACAGGCGATGCGCATTGATGGTATTGTTGATGATGCCGTTGTCAAAATCATATTGCAGGCCCACTTCGGCTGCTGCGGCTGTCATACCATCATTCATGCGTTTGCCATCTGCGGCCGTACCGCCTTTTCTTTTACCCAAATATTCATGCACATTCAAGCCTTCTTTATTGTCCATCTCGGGGTCCAGCTGAAAACTTTTCCATTCAATTTCCACTTTATCTTTTCCGGCAAAATCTGCCAGGGCTGATTCAAATTTGCGTTTGCCTATGTAACAAAATGGGCAAACGATATCACTCCATATTTCTACTTTCATATAACTCGTTTTATTTTAATCATGTAAAATCAATGCTTAAAAACTGCTGTTTATATATCCTGCAATTCTTAAGGATTAGTTGCATACAGCGATGCTTTTTTTAATTCCCTTACCAGCTCCTGTTACAAGCGCTATTTTTCCTTCCAGACTTTCCAATACGCTACTTTTTAATTCACCTCCAATTTTCAATTTATAAGCCAACATCATCTGCTCCCTATGTTGCCAGTTATAGAGTGGTAGCAAAAGAGCGTGCCAATATTTCACCCGCTAATTTCAAAGCTTCTTTATCAACTCCGCCCAGGCGTACTACTTTTTGCAGCCTGTCGGTGGATGCAGCTGCTTCTAACTCAACCACCACCACGTTGGCATGCGGTAACAGTTCTTGCAGTGTAATAGTTGCAGCGCCCGTCTGGCTAAAATGAATGACCGGTTTACGGTTGGTTACTTCTTTTATTTTTTCGGCTATAGCTGGAAGTTGTTCCATAGCAGGAGCTACCACAATTACGTCAGCCTCCCAGGATGCTTCCCGGCAACACGCCAAACTGTTGATGTTGGTAGCGGGCTGTTGCAACCTGATGGAATTTGTGAGCGCCATGAGTTCGTCACTGCTGCTATCCATCAGCAGGAGATCATACGTAGGTGCCATACGCTCTGCAAGCAGGGTACCTATTTTGGAGTTGGCTCCAATGATCGCCATGTTTTTTCTAGTTGCCATTTAGCTGTTGTTAAGATGCAAAGGTAGCTACACCCTCCTGCCTTACTAATTGACATTTGATAAGAAATGCACTTGATATTTATCAAGTAATGCTTATTTTTTTTGGACGATGGTTTTACGAATGCGGCTCAGCGTTTCGGGTGTAATACCCAGGTAGGAGGCTATTAAGTGTTGCGGAATGCGTTGTACGAACTCAGGATTGCTGTGTTGCAGGCGGAGGTATTTTTCTTCGGCTGTAAGGGAGATGCTGCTGAGTAGTCGCCGTTCTTTAGAGATGATATTTTTTTGAAACAAGATGCGAAAATAACGTTCCATCCGTGGCACCTGCAACATCATTTCTTCAAAATGGGGGAGTGTTATCAGCAGGAGTTCGGCATCCTCTATCGCATCTATATTATACGCTGCCGGTTCGCCCGAAAGAAAACTATAAGTATCAGAAATCCACCAACCTTCCCAGGCAAATTGCAGCATGTGTTCTACCGCTTTGTCATCTACATTGTAAGAACGCAGCAAGCCCTGTTCTACAAAAGCCAGGTATTTGCAAGCATCCCCTTCCTGCAGCAGGTATTGTTTTTTGCGCAGTTTCTTGGGCGAAAAGTAACTTTTCACAAGGGCCTTCTCGGCTTCGTTCAAAATAACTTTATCTGCAATGTGCAAAAAGAAAACATCAAACATGCTGCAAAATAGTGCAATCAATATTGCACAGCAAAACATAGACCTTACACTTATGTCTCCGTTGGTGCCCATGCTAAGAATAATTGAGGTTCATGCTATCACGCATGCACCGAGGGTTAGTCCCCCGGCACTATATCAGCATCTTTAAAAGCTGCATCAAACTTTTTTTCATTACCTTAACGGCGGCGTCGGTTTTTGCTATTGCTCTTGGTGGTTTTGCAAGTAATTTTTATTGGTCTTCAAGCGATTTTGATTTTCAATAACAGTTGGTTTCTACGCTTTAATGGTGGGTTCCAAAGCGCTACTTTTAAGGACAATTTTGAATTGGTACGTGCCGTTAGGTCTTTTTAACCAACAATTGCAAAAGAAACCATTGTAACAATAAAATTTTAATACACAATTATCTAAAAGCCGTACCCATGAAACTACTATTATTTATAGCATTGGTGTTTATTACATTTTCTGCAAATGCTCAAGTGGGTATAGGCACACCTACACCTAATTCATCAGCGCAGTTAGATGTAACTTCCACCACAAAAGGACTTCTCCCACCCAGAATGACAGCTGCACAACGGGATGCAATTTCATTACCGATTGCAGGGTTAATGATTTATTGTACTGATTGTGGCGAACCGGAATTTTATAATGGGACCGCTTGGGTGAATATGATTGGAGGCACTGCTGCTGTCGGATTGGGAATTGGCAGCACTTATCAGGGAGGTAAAGTAGCTTATATCCTACAACCGGGTGATCCCGGGTATATTTCCGGTCAGACTCATGGACTAATAGCAGCACCTTCGGACCAAAGTGCCGGATATATCTTGTGGTGGAATGGCTCTTATATATCAACCGGTGCAACGGCAACGGCCTTAGGAAGCGGGAATTCCAATACGAATACCATTGTTGCAGCACAGGGAGCAGGAAATTATGCAGCCAAACAATGTTATGATCTCGTATTGAATGGCTATAGCGATTGGTATTTACCGAGCAAAGATGAATTAAATAAATTATATCTAAATCGTATTGCTATTGGTGGTTTTGTAAGTAATTTTTATTGGTCTTCAAGCGATTTTGATTTGAATAACAGTTGGTTTCAAAGCTTTAATGGTGGTGGCCAAGGCACTACTTTTAAGGACAATTTTGAATTGGTACGTGCCGTTAGGTCTTTTTAACCAACAATTGCAAAACATCAACACTAAAAAAAATAAACTGCGCCAAATGAAAAAATTTATTTCCTCCCTTATATTAATTGTAATATTGACTTTACCTTATATAACTCATGCCCAAATTTTCTCTGTAGGTGCAAGTGGTATTACTTTAAAATCCGGGACTGTTTTATACGGGGATGGCCTTATCCTTACTCCTTCCGCTGATATAACCCTGACAAGCACATCTCTGAGCAGGAATACTACTGTTTCGCACACTACTTTCAACCCTTACATTTCCAGAGTTTACCGATTCAACGCTAATACAGCTCCCTTTAGCGGCACAGTGCAGATCAATTATATTGATCCGGGTGAGCTGAACAGCATTCCCGAATCCAATCTCCAATTAAATATACACAATGGCACGCTTTGGCAGGCTTTTACTGGCACTGTTAATACCGCAAGCAATTACGTGTTAAGCAATCCGATCAGCAATATTGTTCTGAACGAGTTAACCCTTGCTAATGTGTTAACTCCGCTTCCACTTAAATGGGTTTCTTTTACGGCCGCGAAAGAAAAAACGAGTGTGCTGCTGCAATGGATCACGCTTAATGAAGAATTCACTAAAGATTTTATAGTGCAGTACAGCACCGATGGTATGCGGTGGATTAATTTAACGACGATATTAAGAAACCCTGGAACCGGTAATAGACAGGAGTATAATTATATACATTCAACTCCGGTAGAGGGAATTAATTATTACCGTATCCTACAAAATGACCTCGATGGCCGAAGCAGTTACAGTGTATTACGTACTGTAAAATTTTCCGGAAATACAGATGCATTTTATTTACCCGAAAACACGGTGAAAAACGGCAAATTGCAGGTGCAGGTAACTGGTCCTGTTATTTTATTCCTTTATACAGCGGATGGAAAACTGATCTCGCAACACAAACTTTCTGCTGGATTGCAAGCCATTGATGTCAGTACATATTCAAAAGGTATTTATTTACTGAGCGGAAACGGTTCTACAATAAAATTTAATATTCAATAATCAAAAAAACTAAATCATGAAACAATTATTATTTGCAGCATTATTGTTTATTACCTTTTCTGCCAATGCTCAATTAGGTGTGGGTACAGCTACCCCCAATGCTTCAGCACAATTAGATGTAACCTCCACCACAAAAGGATTTCTACCACCCAGAATGACCGCTGCACAACGTGATGCAATATCATCACCAATAGCGGGGTTGATCATTTATTGCAGCGATTGCGGAGAACCGCAGTATTACAACGGTACTTCCTGGGTAAGTATGACGGGCGGTGTGGCACCAGCAATTGGAACATCTTATCAAGGTGGCATAGTAGCATATGTTTTACGAGCGGGTGATCCGGGATATATTTCCGGGCAGAATCATGGTTTAATAGCAGCTCCTTCGGACCAGAGTGCAGCTATTCAATGGTGGAACGGAAATAACATTACTACAGGTGCAACAGGAACGGCATTAGGTACAGGCAATGCCAATACAAATGCGATTGTTGCAGCGCAGGGAGCGGGTAGTTATGCAGCCAAATTATGTTATGACCTGGCGTTAAATGGATACAGCGACTGGTATTTACCCAGTCAAGACGAATTAAATAAACTATATCTAAACCGAGTGGCAATTGGTGGTTTTACAACAAATTTCTATTGGACTTCCAGCGAATCAGGTGTTAATACCTCTAACGATGGGGCAAAAGTACAGTCGTTTAATAATGGATTCTCAAGCAACAGCTTTAAATACGAGTCAACAGAGGCTGTCAGGGCAGTACGGTCTTTTTAGGTATTTATAAAATTCCCGTTCGTCAATTCAATTTTTTGTGACCTTGTCTTTGCCTGCGTTGGCCTTCGCAAAAATCTTCGGCGCCGCCTGATTATTAACCGGCGGCGTTTAGTTTTATTAAATTCAAAGTAAATGGAGGATTTCGGCTCAGGTATGTATTGGAACTATATAAACACATAACTCTAAAATTTAAATCACACATTTTATTATGGGATTTCTATCAAACCTGTTAGGTAATGCCGGGGTAGCAACTGTAGATGAACTTAGTAAAGAATTTGGAAACTTACTTACAGACAATGAATCTATTGAAATTGGTTTCAAGCTATTTAGGGACGTGTTTATTTTTACAAATAAGCGACTTATTCTTGTCGATAAACAAGGCTTAACAGGAAAGAAAATCGAGTATTTGTCAGTGGTCTATAAAAGTATATCCCGTTTTAGTATTGAGACTGCCGGAAACTTTGATCTGGATGCAGAATTAAAAATCTGGATTTCAAGCGAAGTAAATCCGAGCGTGTCTTTACCTGCGTTTGAACAGGTATATACTTTAGAACAAAAACATTTGCAAATTCATGTGAAGAAAAATATTTTTTACAAAGAATATGAGGTAGCCATAAAAATAGGAGGCTATATTTTAAAACGTTTTTCTTTTAACCTTAATAAAACCAGTACGAAAAATACAACTACTCCACCTTTTTGGATAGACATGAGTAAGCTATTTGAATTGTATGTTTTTAGTAAGATGGTGAAGATGTTTCCAGAACCAAATGCAGTTACATACTATGACAAATTTTGGGGAGGAAGGAAACAGATGTTCTTATAAGGCAAGAAGGATATAAGTGTGTGTTAGATTGTAAATACAAACCAAGATATTTGAACAATGACCCATCCCTAGAAGATAAAAGACAGCAGGCAGGTTATGTAAGATTCAGAAATGTTTATAATAAACTTGACCTTTCACATGATAAATTAATAAAAGGTTTAATAATATATTCTCATCAGGATTTTACTGATGAAATAGATAAGGAGCAATTATTTAAAACTGAGATTAGTGAATACGTGGAGTTCTATAAATTGGGTGTGGGGTTACCAGTTTTATAAATTAAACAATAACCCTCTTGCATCCTTCAACTTTACTTCGCAGCAACGTCCCCTTATAGCGCAGAGATTTAGCGCAGAAATGAGGCGTGGGCTTTGTGCGTTAGCTTTCTGTGCGGTGCTGTTATAGTACAACTAACCTAATATGCGTAACCTTAAGCCCAGCGTCGGCGCTCTACCGATATTTAATAAAAACAGGCTTTTACTCATCAAACAAATTTCTACTAATTATCATTCTTTGTAGCCAATGATTATTTTTGCCCGCTATCCGTAGAGTTAAACGAAGTGCCTCTACGGATTTTCAAATAAAGATGAGTATTTACTCATCAAACAAATACATACAAATAATCTCGGTCTGCGGTGGTCTTCCAAGCCTCGGCAATTCTTCGCCTCCGTTGGTGCCCATGCTAACAATAATTGAAGTTCATCCTATCACGTACACGCCGTTGCTGAAAAGAAAAATGTTATATTTGACCTGATAATTCTTTATGCCGAAACTATACCCTTTTACACATACAATTCTGATTATAATTATCTTTTGCTTTATAATATTTAATGGTGCCGCTCAAATCCCCACCTTATCCTGGTCAAAAACTTTTGCTCCTTATTCAGCAGGAAATAGTAATGCCAGATCTATTGGTATAGATGCAGCGGGTAATGTTTATTCTACCGGATTCTTTGAAGGGTCACTGGATTTTGATCCCGGACCTGGTGTTTTTATAATGACAGGGGGTGATTATCATCATACCGGAGTTTATATTTCTAAGCTTGATCCTAACGGAAATTTTTTATGGGCCGAGCAGATTCCTGCCTTTCTGGAGTATAGTCAGCTGGAACTTAAAATAGATGCCCCCGGAAATATATATCTGACATCCGACACAAGAGCGGCTGCAGATATGGACCCGGGACCGGGTGTGTTTACAATTTCGCCAACGGGTTTTAGAGATATTTTTGTAGTAAAATTAAATACCGACGGCGGTTTTGTTTGGGCAAAACAATTTGGCGGCGCAGGTGATACCGGCCCAAGGCCGAATATGTTGACATTAGATAAAGATAATAATATAATAATTGCCGGCTTTTTTAATAATACTGTTGACTTTGATCCCGGGCCTGCCGTATACAACATGACTACAACCGGGGACTTTAAAAACTTTATTTTAAAATTAAATAATAACGGAGATTTCATTTGGGCCAAGCAGTTTGCCAATGGCCCTCAAGTAAACAGTGGTTCTACGATTACAAATATTAAATGTGATGGCTCATCTAATATTATTGTTATCGGAAGTTTTATCGGTACCTGTGATTTCGATCCAGGTCTGGGTGTTTATGATGTTACTTCCTCACCGGGAAGTGCAGGGGATGGATTTGTTGTTAAACTCGACAATAATGCTAACCTAGTTTGGGCTAAAACATTTGGCCAAACGGGGAGTAATAACTATACCATGTTACCCCACGGAATAGCGATAGATGGAATTGGTAATATTGTTACTACCGGTGCTTTTATTGGCGGTTTTGATTTTGACCCAGGTCCGGGTGAAAATATTCATTTTAGCAACCCTTTCGATTGTTTTATTCTTAAACTCACAGGGCAAGGTAATTTTGTTTGGGTAAAAATAATAGGTATGGCAACAGAGTCCGATAGTGGAAACGATGTAGCAGTAGATGCGGGCAACAATGTTTACATGACGGGCGGTTTTGCTACATCAGTTGATTTTGATCCCGGCCCTGGCATATTTATGATCAATAGTCCTTATTATGGTGCGTCTGCAGTAGTTAAATTATCACCTGCAGGAGATTTTAGATATGCGGCGGCTTTTCAAAGTATCAATTTTGGTACAAGTTTGTTTAGAAGAATGGTTATGGATGCTGCCAAAAATATTTATATCACAGGAACTACTACGGGCGTAAATGATTTTGATCCCGGCCCCGGAGTTTTTCAAGTTTATGGCGGTCCTTTTGTTTTAAAACTGGGTACGTGTTTAAATGCAACAAGTTCCATACAAAATGTAAGCACCTGCAATAGTTATACATTAAACAACATTACTTACGATAGCACTGGTACTTTCGTACAATTCATACCCAATGCAGCAGGATGTGATTCTACAATCACCCTTAATTTAATCTTAAATAAAAAATTTGTTCAACAAACAAAAACTATCTGTGAGGGACAAGCCCTTTTTGTTGGAGGAATTAATCAAACTATCAGTGGTATTTATTATGACAGTCTGCATACCATACAGGGTTGTGATTCGATAGTTACCACCTTTCTAACTGTTAATCCTTCACCAATACCCATGCTTGGAGCCGATAGGAATATATGTAGCAATACCCAACTGATACTTAACCCGGGAAATTTTAACAGCTACTTATGGCAGGATAATAGTAGTGTTCCTACATTCGCCGTAAACAGTATAGGCAATTATTGGGTTAAAGTTACCAATGCCTTTAATTGTTCTACTACTGATACATTCAAAGTTGCCGGTTTGATAGCGTCACCATCTGGTTTTCTAAAGAAAACGGACAGTGTATGTAATTATAAAAGTCTAGAGTTGTTGCCCTTTCAGTCGTATAACAGCTATTTATGGTCAACCGGCGCCACCACAAAAAGTATACAGGTACAAAATCCCGGCATTTATAAACTTACCGTAACTGATGCAGCAGGTTGTACAGGAGTTGAATCAACTACCATTAGCCCAAAGCAGTGTATGTATGGCTTGTATATACCCAATACATTCACGCCTGACAATAATGGAATAAATGATAAATTCAAAGCCCTTGTTTTTGGGAAAGTAGTAAAGTTTCAACTGACGGTGTACAACCGATGGGGCAGTAAAGTTTTTGAAACGACCGATTTCGCAAAGGGCTGGGATGGAAAAATAGCTGGAATTGAACAAGATAATGGCAATTTTATATGGACTTGTGTGTACCAGCTTGAAGGTGCGGCTCCAAAAAGTGAAAAAGGAACGTTACTGCTTTTGCGCTAATTAATGCGGTAAAACTTTCAAAACACTCATACATGCATTAATATTTGTTCGCCTCTCTGCCCACGTTGGTCTTCGCTAAAATCTTCGCCGCCGCTTGGTTTTAACCGGCGGCGGTTAGTTTTATTAAATTCAAAGTAAGGGCAGGGTTTCGACTCAGGTATCTATTGGAATTATATAACTACATAACTTTTAAATCCAAACCACACATTTTATTATGGGTTTTCTTTCAAACCTGTTAGGTAATGCCGGGGTTGCAACTGTAGATGGACTTAGTAAAGAATTTGGAAACTTACTTACAGACAATGAATCTATTGAAATTGGTTTCAAGCTATTTAGGGACGTATTTATTTTTACAAATAAGCGACTTATTCTTGTGGATAAAAAAGGCATAACAGGAAAGAAAATCGACTATTTGTCAGAGGTCTATAAAAGTATATCCCGTTTTAGTATTGAGACTGCCGGAAACTTTGATCTGGATGCAGAATTAAAAATCTGGATTTCAAGCGATGTAAATCCGAGTGTTTCAAGAAAATTTAATAAGCAAGTCAACATTTATGATTTACAAAAGGTGCTCGCTAATCATGTTTTAAATTAATCAAAATCCTATCCTGCATTTGTGCAGGAGAATGCTGCGCAAATAGAAACTTCTGCATGCGTTGGTCTTCGCAAAAATCTGCACAAGACGAAACTCTTTGTAAAATGATTGATCACTCCAAACTATTTCTTTACCCATTACAACACCACCCCCGGCCTTATATCAGCATCTTCAAAAGCTGCATTAAATTGTTTCTTTATTGCTTTGGCGGCTGCGGTTTTTTTCTGTTGCTGTAATGCCTGGTACAGGCCATACAACGACCAATGGTTGTTGGGGTTTTCTTTTAGGTCTTCTGTAAAAACAGCAGCTGCTTTTGTTGCATTGCCCGCTCGTAATAAAACGGAACCCAAATAGGCTCTTACGGGCAGTAGCCAATCTTTAGGTTCGTTGTATATTATGGCATCTTCCAGCACCACGGCCTCGTTTAATAAGCGAATGGCTTTGATATAGTCTTTTTGTTTTGCTGCAACTATTCCCTCCAGCATTTTCACGCCCACTTTAGAGGCATCTACAGGTGCATTGTAGGGCGCCAACACCACCAACATATCGGGCAACTGCATTTTTTCTTTTACTATTTTCAACTCATCACTTGCGGCTGCAAAACTGTTCTTGCCGGCAAAAGCCATTGCCCTTGCCCAATGCCATAAGGTGGCCGCATACACCTGCTGTTCGTTTACCGGCGCATCGTTTAAAATAACATCCCATTTGCCAAAACGTACATTGTTAATGGTGGGGGTCATGTAGAGGTATTGCATATAGGTGCCGCCGGGTGCAGGCATAGAGAGGTAACCGGAATCAACACTGTTGCGGGTGGCTAACGCAGATTTGTTGCTGTAGCTGTAGTTGGCCTTCATCATAGTACAGTTGGTTTGCATGTGCAGGTTGTGCACCAGGTACAGCCCTGCATTGTTTTGCACTGCCGGGTACAGGGCCAGGTAATTGTCATAGCCTTTTACGCCCATCTCATTTACCTCAATCCCTTTTGCATACTGCCCATTGCGGATGTAAATATGAGAGGGCATGTGTATCATGTGCGAAACGCCGGGCATTAATTTGCCAAGTTTGTCTGCACTCGGCATGGCTCTTTTTGAATTGTTGGATGCTTCTACTGCATGAATATAATAGTGATTGGCGCCGGGATGATTGCTGTTTATTTTTATGGCGCCTTC
This sequence comes from Ferruginibacter sp., assembly GCA_043736415.1. GTDB lineage: Bacteria > Bacteroidota > Bacteroidia > Chitinophagales > Chitinophagaceae > Ferruginibacter. The sequence continues at coordinate 29,840 of JAYTCO010000146.1, forward strand.
CAATACGGTCACTAGTTCAGGCGTCCATGGTTGTGGCTCGCCGTTGTGTTTCCAATAATCCCAGGGGTGTTGCACCATGATGGCATCTGCATACAAAGCGCCTACATCCGCATCCTGCCCAAAGCTGCGGAATGCATGCTGCATGGCTTGTGCATAGCGTTCATTAAGCACCTGCCTGCTCACGGTAATGTCTGCACTATACCTCACCCC
>JAYTCO010000147.1:0-11621 GCA_043736415.1 Ferruginibacter sp.
CTCTACAGGTAGTTTTAAATTATTACCTAAGTCATTTAAATCATTGGATGAAGTTGTAAAATTGATGAAAGATGATGAAACACTGATGATTGATATTGATGGACATACAGATGCACAGGGATCTGACGAAAGCAACCAGGTTCTTTCTGACAACCGTGCAGGTGCTGTAAAAAATTATCTTGTTAGTAAAGGAGTTGTTGAAACTCGTTTAAAGTCTGCAGGATACGGCGAAACAAAACCGGTAGCTGATAATAAAACTGCTGCAGGCCGTGCAAAGAACAGAAGAACAGAAATGACTGTTAGGAATTTTTAAGAAGAGATTGATTGATGAAGTATAAATAGAAAACCCGTTCATTAAATTGAACGGGTTTTTTATGCATATTATTCAGAAAATATTTTAATTGGATTATCGATACAAAAAATCCCATTCTCACGTGAACAGGATTTATATTTTTTTTGATCAGTAAGATTTTATCCTGCCGGGATAAACTTTTAAGGCTTCCTGTAAACAAAGAACAGCTTCTTTAATATCTGTAACATTTAATACATAAGCCAGACGAACTTCATTTTTACCTAAACCCCTTGTGGCATAAAAGCCTGTGGCAGGAGCCATCATTATAGTGCTGCCGTTGTAAGAAAAATCTTCCAGCAACCATTGACAAAATATATCGCAGTCATCAATTGGTAATTTAGCCATTACGTAAAATGCACCTCCCGGGTTAGGGCAAAAAACACCGTTAATTTTATTAAGAGCTGTTACCAAAGTGTCTCTTCTAAGTTTATATTCAGCTTTTGTTGTATTAAAATAATCATCCGGTAAATCTACCGCTGCTTCGCCTAAAACCTGTGCATAATAAGGTGGACTTAGCCTTGCCTGTGCAAACTTCATAGCCACATTAAGTACTTCTTTATTTTTAGTAATAAATGCGCCAATCCTTCCACCACATGCACTGTATCTTTTACTGATTGTATCCATTAACACCACATGTTGCTCGGCGCCTTTTAAATGCATGGCACTTGTATGCGTTCCTTCATAACAAAATTCACGATAAGCTTCATCAGCAAACAAAAATAAATTGTGTTTTATAACAATTGCTTTCAGTATTTCCATTTCAGCTGCGCTGTACAAATAACCTGTTGGATTATTAGGGTTACAAATTACAATCGCCTTTGTTCTTGGCGTTATAGCTTTTTCGAAATCTTCTATTGGTGGAAGTTCAAAGCCTGTTTCTATTCTGCTGCTTATTGGTACAACTTTTACATCTGCCTGCACAGCAAAGCCATTGTAATTTGCATAAAAAGGTTCAGGGATTATTACTTCATCGCCTGCATCAAGACAAGCCATAAACCCAAACAGTATAGCTTCACTGCCGCCTGTTGTTACAATAATTTCATCTGCTGTAACATCAATATTGTTTTTTGCATAATACTCCACCAGTTTTTTGCGGTAACTTTCATTACCTGCACTGTGGCTGTATGCAAGTATGTGCACATCACAATTTTTTACCGCATCTATACAAATTTTTGGTGTTTCAATATCCGGCTGACCAATATTTAAATGAAAAACTTTTGTTCCTCTTTTCTTAGCAGCTTCTGCAAAAGGTACTAACTTTCGTATTGGAGATGCCGGCATTACATCCCCACGGGTACTTATTTTTAACATGGCGCAAAGATAAGATAAGCAGTATCAAAAAATGGTGAGTTGCAATGAACTACAGCTACGGGATAAGAAATGTTTTTTGATTTTCCTGTTATCTGTTTAATGCACCACCTGCCCAATTTAAAGTATAAGTTGCCTTTAATAATTTTACCTGTAGTTCAATTATTTTTTGCTTTATCTCCAGTACTTTATTTTCACGGCTGTTTACTAAAAACAAACTGCTTTCGCCGTTGTTAAAACGGAGTAATTCATTTCGTAATAATGCAGTGTAGTTTAACAGGGCACTGTTGGCTATTATAACTTGATTCTGCAAAATTGCTATTCTATTAAAATAATCTTTTATCTTATTTTCTGTTTCAATAATTTTTTGTTTGAAGTACAATGAGTTTTCTTCCAGCTTCAGTTTTGCCATTTTATACTCACCTCGGCCTTGCCTAAAAAGCAATGGGATTTTAATACCAATGCCCCATCGATTGTTATTTTCCAACAAAGGAATCGCTGCGTTTTTTAAAGGATTAAAATCTTTGCTGAGTAAATTTCCTTTTACGTTTACCTCAGGTAGCAGTTGTTGAAACTTCAGTTTTCTCTCTACCACTAATCCTTCAATTTTGTATTTGTATTGTAACAAAAAAGGGTTTGTAAGATTGCTTTCATTTAAAAAATTTTGTAAGGTTATTTGTTGTGATGTTTCATTTAATACAAGCGTATCGGGTACAACATTATCTGCCAGTTGTTGTGCGGTTTCAGTTTGATCCCATAAAAAATTATTCATTTGGTAAGTAGCCGTATTCAATTCAATAAATGCATCATTTTGTAATAACATAAAGTTTTGCATTTGTATATATGCTTCTGTAGTATCCATAGCAGCTTTATCGCCGTTTGTAAAACCAATATTTACAAGCCTAAACCTTGCCGCACTAATGGTTACATATTCTGAAAAAATTCTGTATAATTTAAATGCGCCTGCCCATTCATTGTAACTCGTGTAAGCATCTAACAATAAATCGTTCATCATCATATTCCGCTGTTGCTTGTTTTCATTAAGCGCAATTCTTGCCTGTTGTAATGTAGCCCTTCGCTTATCTATTATTAATCCTTTTGCCAGCGGTATTTCAAACCCTGCATAACTACTTTTGCCTTTGCTAACTTCAGAGTTTAATAACTGACCTCCATTATTTTCTAAGCCCGTTTTAAAATCGCCAATTGGTAACGGTATTTTTATTTCTCCATTATTATATCTGTAATAATTTTTTCCATCAAATGTTTTAGATTTTGATTCTACGTCTAAAACAGGGTCAAAGCTGCCTTTGGCAATTTGAATATTTACCACAGCTTTTTCTTCTGTAATGGAAGCTACTTTTGCTAACGGATGATGCTGTTTTACTTTTGTAATAAAATCCTGTAAAGGCAATATGGTGTAAGTAATTTGCTGTGCAAAAAGTGGAGTAACGCAAAAGAAAAATAGAGCGATTATTAAAAGATTTCTTTTCATCATCATTATTTTTTTTCTTCTTTATTGGGTTTTGCAGGTTTATAAAAATCTGGCGGAAAGCCATTTATATGGCGCCACAGTTCGTAATAAATTGGTACGTCTTTTAATAATGCAATACCACGTGCACCGCTGCCCATACACAAATTCTTTGGCCATTTTTTTTCAGAGGTATCTTCAATAACCAACACCCTAAATTTTCCGTTTAAACTTACATTGGTTTCGCTGGCGCTGATAATTCCACCAAATGTTCCAAAACTTCCCTCCGGCCAGCCACTAAATACAATTGCAGGAATACCGTCAAAAACAAAACGAACTTTTTGTCCAATATTAACTAACGGAAGGTCCATTGGTTCCACATACATTTCCACCGCATATTCAATATTGTCGGGCACTATTTCTGCAATCATTTCTCCTTCTTTAAGCATTTCTCCAATACCCGCTTTTTTAGCTTTTATTATTTGTCCGCTTTGAGAAGCTGTTACATAATATAATTTATTTCTAATGTCGTAGCTGCTGTAAGTATTTTCTAATTTACTGATGTCTGCTTCTGTAGCTGCTGCGCTTGACAGTGAGCCAAACCTATCACCATCTGCTTTTGAAATTTTATCATTGTAATCCATCACAGAAATATTCTGCTCAATACTTAGGTTAATGAGCTCTTGTTTACTTTGCAATAATTTATTTTCTGATGTGGTTCTTTTTGCTAAAGCATTTTGATAATTTACTTTTCTTTTCTCAAAATCAATCATTGAAACTGCTCCGCTATCCAGCATTATTTTTCCTGCTTCAATCTGTCTTTTATAAACAGACAGTTCATTGTTTACAGCAATTAATTCTGTCTCATCATTTCTTACTTTTAATTTTTGCTGTTCTATTTTATTATCTATGGATGCTTGCTTTAAGGCTCTGCCTGCAGACAAAACGCTTGTTTGCGCCTGTGCAGCAGCGGCTTTGCTTTCATATGCATTGGCACTGTTTTTTTTAGCATTAATTTGGTTTTGTGTGCGCTCTAATAATTGCGGGTCAAAATAATCAACCTTTATTTCACCCAATTGCAAAATGGTATCGCCGGTCTTTACATAATCGCCTTCTTTCACAAACCATTTTACAATTTTACCCGGCAGTACAGTATTTATTTCTTGCGGCCGCTGCTCCTGTTTTATAGCCGTTATATTTCCATTAGCATTTATATTTTGTGTCCATGGTAAAAAAAGCAATGCAATAAGTGCTACTAAAATTATGGCAATCCAAAGTTTAATATTTCTTGAATTGCCTATGCGGTATATTTTGGAAAAGGAGCTTAAATTTTTATCTACAGGGAGTTCTTCGAACCCTTCATTTAAATATTTATAGTTGGTATTCATTTAATAAAGTTATTTTTTTTAAACTTTTTGGGTGATGTTTCCTTCACTTATTTTATAAACCTCAACGTTGTGTAGATTCACTATTTCGTCATTGCTTATTAATATAATAGTAGCGTTACTTTCGGTTTTTAAATATTTTATCAAATCTTCTTTTTCATTTACAGAAAGATCGATAAATGGATCTTCCAGTAAAAGCAAAGGTGGCTTGCCTGCCAATGCCCTTATCAATTTTATTTTTTGTTTTATATGCTTGCTTATTCTTTTGCCTGTTGGGTCCAATATAGTATCATATCCCTTTTCTTCACTTGCTATAAAATTGCCAAGGCCGGTTTTGTCTGCCAGATAAGTCACCTCTGCCATGGTAATTTTATCGTTGCCCATAGTAAGGTTTTCCAATATGCTGCCTCTAAAAATATCCTGATCTGCCAGCAATGTGCCTGTGTTCATCCTCAGATCTTTTAATGAGTAATTTTTTATTGGAATATCATTCAATAAAATGTTTCCTGTAAAACCTGTGTATGCACCGGTTAAAAGTCTAAGAATTGTAGAGCGGCCCGAACCTGAATTTCCTTTAAAACAAACCATTTTATTTTCTGCCGCTGTAAAACTTATTTCTTGCAAAGCCTTGCTGCCATTAGGATAAATAAACCCTACACCATTAAATTTAATATTGCAAACGTTGTTAAAGGTAAAAGGAAGGTTTCCGGTTTCTTCAATTGTACTGTCGGTTATTTTACTCAGTTTTTCAATAGAGGTAAGGCTGTCATATACATTATCCATAGTAGATATTAATTTCTCTACGGAATTTATTATAAGAATTATAATAATATCAGCTGCTATAAATTGCCCTACATTTATCTGTTGGTTTAACAACAGCCAGGTACCTGCAATAAGCATTGATGCCACTATTAAAATTTTAAAAATAATGAGGCTCCAGTATTGTATGGTAAGAATTTTAAAATGAGCAGTTCTGCTTTCCAGGTATTTGCCAATAAGTTCATCTGTTTTTTTCATGTGCAGCGAAGCACCTTTGCTGTACTTAAATGTTTTTATACCACGTGCCAATTCTTCCATCCATCCGGCAGTTTCATATTTGTAGTTGCTTGAGGTTAAGTTTGTTTCAAAACCTTTTGGTGAAGTAATTCTGATTATAACAATAAGAGCCACCAAAACAAAAGCACCAAATGCAATAAATATCGGATGGTAAAATGATAAGATAATAAGCCCAAATAAAATTTGAATGATTGACGCAGGAATATCCAGCATAATTTTTTCCATACTTTTTGCCAAAGAAGGTATATCAAAAAACCTGTTTACTACTTCGGGCAAATAATAATCATCCATTTGCTGCGGACTTATTTGCGGTATTTTGTAACTGAATTCTAATGAATAACGGGTAAATATTTTTTGCCTTATCCGCTCAATAACCTGTAACTGTCTCACCTGCAAAAAGCCGTTTAAAAATACACCTACAATAACAATGGCAATAAGAATAACAATAGAAGTAGATAGCCTGGCAGCCATTACATAACTTATTATGGTTTGTATGCCAAGGGGAAGTGTAAGTGAAATTAAGCCACCTGCAATGGCAAAAAAATAAACAGAACCTGCATCCTTTTTATCCGTCATAATGAGCCTGTGTAATTTTATTAATGCAGATGATAAACTGTTGTGCATGATTTCAATTTTGTAATAAAGATCAAAAATAATAAAACAATTTTGATAATAGTAATACTATAATAAATAATAATAAAAATACTTTAATAAATAGATCGCTATTATAAGTAATGAATTCTGTACTTTTAATAAAATTAAAAACATGCAGGTAGATTTTAAAATAAAAATGAATGAAAAATTATATCTCAGAGACCCTGAAGGCACTGAAGTAGGAAAGCATATTATTAAAACAGGTGTTATTATGATTTCAAAACTGGGTTACGAACAGTTTACTTTTAAAAAACTTGCAGTAGAAATCGGAAGTACTGAAGCCACCGTTTACCGCTACTTTGAAAACAAACACAAACTACTTATCTATATTATTGATTGGTATTGGGCATTTATTGAGTTTCAAGTAATTTTTCAGCTAAATAATATTGTTGATCCTGCAAAAAAAATAAGGAAACTTATTGATATACTTGTGTGGGAAGATAATGCCGCTAGCGTTTTTAGCGAACTGGACCAGCAGGCACTTTATTATATTGCTATTGCAGAAGGTAGCAAAACGTATTTAAGTAAAGAAGTGGATAATCACAACAAAGATTTTCTGTTTAAACCTTATAAAGAATTGTGCGGCAGAATTGCTTTGCTGTTTAAAGAATACAACCCGAAATATAAATACCCTTCATCGCTGGCGAGTACATTGGTTGAAACGGCACACATGCAATATTATTTTATGCATCACCTGCCGCAGTTAGGGGAATACAGCAAAAAGAAAAATCCAAAAGAAATAGAGACGTTTTTAGAGCAATTGGTTTTTGGGGCACTGGATGCAAAATATAAAATTATAGACTAACAAACCATTCTGCATTTTTTATCATTTGCGCAGGATATTTTTCGGGCTCATATTTTCCTTCTAAAACTGTTTTAAGCATCTGCTGTTTTTCTTTGCCGGTAACTAAAAATAAAATATGCTTTGCGTTATTTATCAGGGGTGCTGTAAAACTTATACGGTCCATTTTAATTTCATCTACATAAACTTCTTTTACCAGTGCTTTTGCTTCTTGTAAAATTGTTGTGTTTGGAAAAAGTGATGCAGTATGACCATTGTCTCCCATGCCCAGTAAAATTAAATCGAAGACAGGTTTATCTGTTTTAAAAAAAATCTTGATGGTTGCTTCGTAATAAATCGCAGCATTTACGGGGCTTTCATCAACCGGTATTATAAAAATATTTTTTTTAGGAATTGAAACTTTATCCAGTAAAATATTCTTTGCATTGTAGCTGTTGTTGTTTTTATCATTTAAAGCAACACAACGTTCATCTCCCCAAAAAAAATAAATATTTTTCCAGTCTATTCGGTTAATGTAAAATTCAGTAGAAAGTAATTTGTACATGGCTGCAGGAGTATTACCACCCGATAATGCAACTGTAAATTTGCCTTTTAATTGTATGGCTTCGGCAGCAAGTTTTATAAAATATTCTGCTGCGGCTTTTGCCAGTAAATCAGCATTAGCAAAATGTGTTACTTTATTCATTATTCTTTTTTTCAAATGGAAGTATGATCCAGTTGTTTCCATCTTTTGCTATCAATGCTTCTGATGTTTCCGGGCCATTTGTACCTGCGCTGTAATTAGGAAAATTTACAGACGGGTTATCTCTCCACATACTTAGTATTGGCATTAAAATTTCCCACGCGGCTTCTACCTGGTCTGCACGCATAAATAATGTTGCATCACCTTCAATAACATCCAGCAGCAAAGTTTCATAACCTTCCGGTATGCCGGAACTGTAAGTATCTGTATAATTAAAAAGCATATCAACAGGGTTTAACTGCATTTTTAGTCCAGGTTTTTTTGCCTGAAAACGAATGCGGATGCCCATATCTGGCTGTATGTTTATGATCATTCTATTTGGCTGCCAGTTTTCAATTGCTTCTTCGGGAAACGACTGGTGCGGTACCGGTTTAAACTGAACAGTTATTACCGAAATACTTTGCTGCATTCTTTTACCGCTGCGTACATAGAAAGGTACCTTGCTCCAGCGCCAGTTGTCAATAAAAAATTTGATGGCAGCAAATGTTTCTGTGTTGGAGTCTATATCAACACTTTTTTCCTGGCGGTATCCTTTAACCTGCTCACCTTCTTGCCAGCCCCCTGCATATTGTCCGCGGCTTGCAAATTCGTGCACATCTTCTCTTCGTATTTTTCTGATGGCATGTAGCACATCTGCCTTTCTGTTTCTTATTTCATCTGCATCAAATGATACAGGAGGTTCCATAGCAATTAAACACAACAATTGCATTACATGGTTTTGTACCATATCCCTTAGCGCTCCACTGTGTTCATAATATGCGCCACGGTCTTCAACGCCAATTTTTTCACTTACAGTAATTTGTATGTTGTCAATATAATTCCTGTTCCATAAGGGTTCAAACATGGCATTGGCAAATCGAAATGCAAGAATATTCTGCACAGTTTCTTTCCCCAGATAATGATCGATTCGGTACAATTGTTTTTCTTCAAAAATATTCAGCAATTTTACGTTTAGTGCTTTTGCCGATTCAAGGTCTGTACCAAATGGTTTTTCTATTACCAGTCTGGCATGTTCAACATCTTCATTTAATCCTGCATCTTTTAAACCATCTGCAATACCTTCAAAAAACTGCGGGTTTACTGCCAAATAATATATTTTATTTGCATTTGCATTTATTTCTTTTTCAAAAGCTGCTACATCTTTTTTAATGCCGATAAATAAACCTTTGTTAGAAAAATCTCCGGTCTTGTAAGTAATGTACTTGCTGAATATATCCCACTCTTCTTTTTTTGTTTTCCCCCTACGGGAGAACTGATCAACACCGTCTTTTAATTTTTGTACAAATTCTCCATCTTTCATTTCTGTTCGGCCGATGCAAATAATGCTGAACTTTTCATTTAACCATCCATCTAAAAATAAATTATATAAAGCCGGTATGAGTTTGCGCCATGTAAGATCGCCTGAGCCTCCAAATATATTAATAATGGTAGGTTTCGTTTTTGTTATGTTTTCCATTTTTATTTTACCGCACTGGTGCTATTACACTCACGGATTTTTTTTATAAATAAAATTTTAATTGTAAGATGTCTGTTTATTTATTGTATTACTGCATTCCACTCTGTATGAAAAATTCCTTCTTTGTCAATTCGCTCATAGGTATGCGCACCAAAGAAATCTCTTTGCGCCTGTATTAAATTTGCGGGTAACCATTTGCTTCGGTAGCTATCAAAATAATTTAGAGAAGCACTTAATGAAGGTAGAGGAATACCGTGTTCTGTTCCAACCTGTACAACACTCCGCAAAGATTGCTGCGATTTAGAAATTGCCGTGCTGATTTTTTTTCCTTTTAAAATATTTTTAATACCGGGTTCTGTTTTGTAGGTTTCCATAATATCTTCCAGCATTGCCGCCCTAATAATGCAGCCACCTCTCCAGATAGAAGCCACTGTTGTAATATCTGTGTCGTATTTGTAAAAATCAGAAGAGTTCTGCAGCATTGCCAGGCCTTGTGCATACGTTATTACAAATGCAGCGTACAAAGCATCTTCCAATAATGTAATAAAATCTTGTTTATTTATAGCTGAGTTTTGTTCCTTTTCAATATTAAAAATTTCAGCTGCATCTGCTCTTTCTGTTCTCATGGAGGATAATATTCTTGCAGAAACCGCCGCATCAATTGAAGGTATGGGGGAACCGGTTGCCATTGCATCCTGGCTCATCCATGCACCTGTACCTTTTTGTTGTGCAGTATCTTTAATTTTATCAACCAACAACCCAACATTATCTTCATCTTTTTGTAAAAAAATTGCGGCTGTTATTTCTATTAAGAAAGACTGTAGCCGACCATTATTCCATTCTGCAAACACATTATGGAGTTCCTCATTATTTAAGCCTCCATGTATTTTTAAAAGATGATAAGTTTCTCCAATCATTTGCATAATTGCATATTCAATACCATTGTGTACCATTTTTACATAATGCCCTGCAGCACCCGAACCCATGTAAGCAGTACAAGGTTCGCCATTTACTTTTGCAGCAATAGCCTGCAGCATAGGAGCCAGCTTTTCAAAAGCTTTTAAATCGCCACCGGGCATTATACTGGGGCCAAATCTTGCACCTGTTTCTCCGCCTGAAACGCCCAGACCTACAAAATGAATATGTTCTTTTGCAAGCTGATCAATTCTTTTTTGTGTATCTGTAAAATGAGAATTACCACAATCAACTATAATATCTTCAGCACTTATTAACGGCTTTAACTCTGCAACAACGGCATCTACAATTGGCCCTGCAGGCACTAATAACATTATAATTCTAGGCAGTTCCAATACTTCTACAAAAGCATTAATTTCATTAAACCCTTTTACTTTTCTTTCTCCTACCTGCGCATTTAAATTTTCTGTTTGTTTGACACTTTTATCATATCCTGCCACACTGTATCCATGGTCACTCATGTTTAAAACCAAATTACAACCCATTGTGCCCAGCCCAATCATTCCGTAACTATACTTTGTATCTGCCATAATTTTTATTTAGATCTTTAAATAAAGCTAATAAAAAAACCTCTGCATCAGCAGAGGTTTCCATAAGAAATAATAATTTAATTAAGAAGCTACTGTAGTAGTTTTAATTTTAGTTTTTTTGCCTTTCTTTGACTTTACATTTGTAACAGTTGTTTTTACAGGCGTTATAACAGTAGTTGTTGTTTTAGCCATTCCTGCACCGGGATTTGCAGCTTTGTATTTTGCATAATCTTCTGTTGATAAAACCTCTCCTTTAAAACCAATGCTTTTCATGTCTTCTGCTCCCGCAAATTTTACATTCATGTGCTTGTCTATAGGACCTATACCTGCTGCATTAAATGTTGCTGTAATTGTTCCGGTTTGTCCGGGTTTAATAGGCGATTTTGTGTAATCCCCTACGGTGCAACCACATGTTGGATTTGCACTCTCAATAATTAAATCAGTCTTACCAACATTGGTAACAATAAAAGTAGATACAGCAGGAATTCCCTGTGGTATTTTCCCGAGATTAATAGTTTCTTCTTTAATTTTTGCGATTTCGTCAGATTTTACCTGAGCAAACACACCTGCCGATAAAGACAAAGCGGTAAGTGCAAAGAATAATTTTTTCATGTTTTCGTTTTTGTGTTTTTTAGAATTTAGTTTTTAAAATCATTTAAAGCTGAATTTGCAGGCGCACTTGCAGCGGGTGTTTTCCATACTTCACCTTTAATAGTAATAACTTTCGTTTGAGTGCCATTATAAGTAATAGTTACAGGTTTTGTAAAAGGTCCTTCAGCTGCAGCATTGTATCCTACGGTAATAATAGATTTCTCACCGGGACCTACAACTTTTTCCTTATCCCATTGAGGTGTAGTACAGCCACAGCTAGCCACAACATTGTCAAGTTTATA
>JAYTCO010000148.1:0-4922 GCA_043736415.1 Ferruginibacter sp.
AGTAAGACCTCTTTCAATACACTCATCTATTGAATAGCGTGGTGGATCTACGAAGTAATCTAAAAACTCCAATACGAAAATGTTTCGGGTATCACTTATAGGAAAATTTTCTTTGAACACACGAAACAATCCTTCTACGTTACGCTTATCAGGCGTGGTTTCCAATTGAAAAAAGTCTTTAAACGACTGAATCTGGATTCCGAGCAAATCAGGCTGTTCCGCTATGAGTTCAACCTTTCCGAAGTTGATACGCTTAGCAGCATTTGTTTTTGTTGCAGACATATATTAGTTAAAACGTTTAGTGAAGATCCTTGCAGGTAAAATAGAGCTTGCGCTACTAAATCAATTTAAGGAATGCAAATGTAGGAAATAAAATCAAATAAAATACTATAAAAAATGATTTTGGCAGGAAGTTTGAGAAAGGACGCTCTTTTTAAAATTAATGCCCGATGTAGGAAACATTAATGTGTTTTGAAACTACAAATTAACTACTAAAAAGATCTAAAATAAGAAAAGCTATCAATGAGGTTGATAGCTTTTCCTTTTGTCTTATAAAAACTAAATGTTACTTAAGTCTTCTTTTGAATTTGCCTCTCGGCTAGCTTGTGCTTTTAAAGCATCTTCTTTTATATCCAATGCTTTTTCGTGAACATCATTTTTTATTTCATCTACTTTATTAGATGCCGCATCTGCAGTATTTTCGAGTTTATCCTTTGCATTTTCTACGGTATCATGTGAATTGCCCCGAAGATCATCATATTTATCTTCTGCTTTTCCCTTCAGTTCTTCTGCTTTATCTTTTGTGGCTTCCCAGACATCTTCGGCTTTGTCTTTAGCTTTATCCCAAAGATCTTCTGTTTTTTCTGTAGCATTGCCTAAAATATCTCCTGCTTTGTTGGCAAGTTCAGCTGCCTTGTTTTTTAATTTATCAAGAAATCCTTCTTCTTGATTGATAGTTTGATCACTCATGTTTTTTGTTTTTATTTTTAAAAAAAGAAATTACTTAAACTTTTTATGCACTAAGTCCTTTACCAAATTTTTGAACGATTCTCAGGTTTAATATACATTGGGTCAGATTCTTTAATATTAAAAGCAGCATAAAATGGATCAAAATTAGATGCAGGTCCGTTAACACGAAACATTTCAGGAGAGTGTGGGTCTGTATTCATCCGGGTGAGCATATTTTCATCCCTATCCTTTAACCGCCAAATCTGTGCAAAGCTCAAAAAAAATCTTTGATCAGGCGTAAAGCCATCAATTTTATCATTTCCCTTTCCCTGCTTTGTCATTTTAAAAGCATCATAAGCTATTGCCAAACCTCCAATATCGGCTAAGTTTTCTCCTAAAGTAAGTGCACCATTTACATGCATTGTGTCAAACATTGTATAAGCATTATACTGTTGTATAACGGCTCCGGTTTTTGATTTAAATTTTGACAAATCCTCTTTGCTAAACCAGTTATTCATATTTCCTTTTTCATCGTACTGACTTCCCTGGTCATCAAAACCATGTGTCATTTCATGTCCTATTACCATACCTATACCGCCATAGTTAATAGCATCATCGGCATTAGGATCAAAGAAAGGAAATTGTAAAATACCGGCAGGAAAAACAATTTCATTATTTGTAGGATTGTAGTAGGCATTTACAGTGGGCGGTGTCATACCCCATTCAGTTCGGTCTACTTCTTTTCCGATTTTTCCAACTTTCTCTTTTAAAAAATGTTTTTTTATGGCAAGGGCGTCTCCAAAAAAATCATTTTTATCAATCATAACATCATCATATTTTTTCCATTTGGATGTATATCCTATTTTTTTTAGAAATGAATTAAGTTTTTTAGTAGCTCGCTGCTTTGTACTGTCGCTCATCCATTCATTTTTTTGAATACGTGCAGAAAAAGATTTTTGCAGGTTATTTACCAGCTCATCCATTCTTTTTTTTGAGTCTTCGGAAAAATATTTCTTTACATACAATTGTCCCGCAAGTTCTCCAAGACCTTCGTCAACCCTACTGATCATTTTTTTCCAACGTTCTTGTTCTGTTTTTTGACCGTTGAATACTTTTGCAAAACTAAAATTTGCATCCCTAAAATCTTTATTCAATGTGTTTGCATTGGCAGAAATATATGCAAATTTAATTTTGCTCTTCCATGCTTCAATCGGCTGGGAGGCAAGTAATTCGTTGAGTGCTTCGTAGTATTCGGGTTGCTGAATGTTAATACTGTCCGGAGCTACTTTTAGTTCTGAAAAAAAAGCAGCCCAGTTAATATTGGGTTCTTTTTTTTGCAACTCTGCCACACTTATTTTATTATAATTTTTTTGGGGATCTCTTGTTTCAACCGGTGAGCGATGAGATATAGCAATGGCAGTTTCCAATTTAAGAATGGCATCAGCATTTTTAGCAGCAGTTGCGTTATCAGTGCCACTGAGGATAAACATTTTTTTTGCGTATAGCAGCAATGCATTTCTTGCAGTAACACTTGCACTGTCATTACGGGTATAATAACTTTTTTCGGGAAGAGAAAGTCCTGCCTGAGAAAATATAGGAATGTACTTTGAACTGTTTTTTTCATCTGCATCAACACTTAACGCAAGCAAAGGGTGACTGTTCCCTTCTGCATTTAACTTTGCAAGCAGATTTATAAGATCTTTATAATTTTTTACAGAATCAATTCTGGAAATAACGGGTTTTAAGGGCTGATCTCCTTTTTTTTCTATTATAACTGTATCCATTCCCACAGTATAAAAATCTCCTATTTTTTGTTCCAGGCTACTGATCGGACTGTTACTTTTTGCAGCATTTTCTATTAAGGCTCTTAGATTTTTTTGATTGTCCTCAAATAAAGTATAAAGACTTCCCCATCCGCTTTGGTCGTCAGGAATAGCAACATTTTTTAACCAGGAGCCATTTGCATAAGTAAAAAAATTATCTCCAGGTTTGATGACGGTATCCATTCCTGTTTTATCAAAAAAAGAAGTACGTACTTTTAGCTTTGAATCGGTTGTAATAGTTTTATCTCCTGTGTTACATGATAAAAAAACAAACACATACAAAAACGTTAAAGGCAAAATAAATTTCATTGTAATCAATTTCAGTGTTTGAAACTAATTATAATATTTATGATTAAAAACAATTGAAAAAATTTATTACACATATGGTAAGTAAAACGCCCCGGAAAATCCAGGGCGTTTTAAAAAGTTTGAGAAATGAATTATGCTATTTCAACATCAGCACCTGCATCAGTTAATTTAGTTTTAAGTTCTTCTGCTGTTGCTTTATCAACACCTTCTTTGATTGCTTTTGGCGCACCATCAACTAAGTCTTTAGCTTCTTTTAAACCAAGACCAGTAAGATCTTTAACGATTTTTACGATAGCTAATTTGTTAGGACCTGCTGCTTTCAAAATAACATCGAAAGCTGTTTTTTCTTCTACTGCTGCCGGACCATCGCCTGCGCTCATTACAACTGCTGCTGCAGCCGGTTCAATGCCGTATTCTGATTTTAAGAATTCAGCCAGTTCCTGTACTTCTTTTACTGTTAAACCTACTAGGCTTTCAGCCAATACTTTAATATCTGCCATGATTATTGTTTTTTTCCGCCTTCATTGTTTTGCACTCCGGCGGATGTGTTATTAAAAAAAATATACAATATATAAATCTGCAATTAAGCAAATTTGAAAATACTTAATAAATTATGCTTCGGGTTTTTCTTCTGCCGGAGTTTCTGCAACTGGTACCACTTTAGCAGGAGTTTCTGCAACCGGTGCTGCTGCTTCTACAACGGGTGATGCTTCTGCAACCGGTGCTGCTCCTGCAACGGGTGTAGCTTCTGCAACCGGTGCTGCTTCTGCAACTGGCGTAGCTTCTACTTCAGCTTCTTTAGCCGCATCTTTATTTTGCAATGCGCCCAATACTCTTTGTATTGGTGCCAATAACAACCCAATAACTTCACCAACAAGTTCATTCTTGGTTTTAATCATTGTAAGTGCCTTCAGTTGATCATCGCCGGTAAAAATATCACCGTTAATAAATGCAGCTTTAAGCATTGGTTTTTCATTATTATTCGCTTTGCGAAAACCTGCAAGAATTACAGCCGGATCTTTTGGATTTTCGCTGAACATTAATGCGGTTACTTTATGCAAAGAATCAAATACACCTGCATATTTTTCAGCATCAATACTTACCAATGCTTTTTTGATAAGGGTGTTTTTTGCAACTTTCATTTCCACCTGCTTATCAAAGCAGTGGCTGCGTAAAGTAGTAATTTGCGATACAGAAAGACTTTCTGTATCAGTAATGTAAAAATTGCTATATTGAGAGAACTTACTCTTCAGCACTTCTATAACATCATTTTTTTCTTGTTTTGTCATTTCAATTATTTTATAATTTGCACCAATTAATCTTCCCCTGCGGGAACGTTAGAAGGCACTTATTAGTTTTGAACAGATTTAGTATCGACCAAAATGCCTGGGCTCATTGAGCTTGCCATGCTTACACCTTTAAGGTAAGTTCCTTTTGAGGTTGCCGGTTTTAGTTTGATAAGCGCATTGATGAATTCCATTGAATTTTCAACAAGTTTTTCAGGAGCAAAACTCACTCGACCAATAGAAGCATGAATAATTCCTGCCTTATCAACTTTAAACGCAATTTTACCACCTTTCAAATCCTTAACTGCACCTGCAACATCATTAGTTACAGTACCGGTTTTTGGATTTGGCATCAGGTTGCGTGGTCCCAACACTTTACCCAATTTACCCAATTTAGGCATAACTGATGGTGTAGCTACAATAACGTCAACATCTGTCCAACCGCCTTCAATTTTTGTAATAAATTCATCTAACCCTACAAAGTCCGCACCTGCTGCTGTAGCCTCTGCTTCTTTATCAGGTGTACAAAGTACTAAAACAGATTTTGTTTTACCTG
>JAYTCO010000149.1:0-4918 GCA_043736415.1 Ferruginibacter sp.
AGTTGCTCTCCAGCAGAGCTTGCTTCCTCTTAAAGTTGACCGACACAATTAAAGAATTTTAAACCAGAAATCCACCAACTATTTTTCAGTACATTACCAAAAAAAATGAAATGTTGACCTGCTAGGCTTGCCAACAAAGAACTGCAAAGCCAAACTTGTGCATAAAGGGAGTCTTGATAACGGTAACACTTTTGATGGGCGTTCGAGCGGCAATCTGTAAAAAATTAAATATTATTTTTCTCCGTAGATTACCAAGGCACTTGAGTCAATAATAATATTTCCATCGGGATATTTTTGACTAAGTGCTGCATAAGTCTCAATTTTTATTTTTTCTTTCATGTCATCGCTAGCCTTACTTAAAGCTGCAACAATGGGAGCGCCAACCTCTGTTTGCATTCCCCAGTAAGCATCACTGGTTTTGCAGTTTAATTTTCCAAATATTTCCGTTTGAGAAATATTCTTTAATCCCGCTTGCGAAAAGATGTCTGAAATCAATCCGTCTTTGGCACAACGAAACATTCCTGGTGAACCCGGAGGTGGTGGAGGAAGTTCCATATTTTTATTTATTGTTCCCATAATAGCTGTAACCCAAAAATTTTTTTCAGGGACATTCCAGACTGATGTAGCAATTTTCCCCCCGGGCTTTAGCACACGAACCATTTCGTTAGCGGCTAAAAGCATATCAGGAAAAAACATGAATCCAAACCGACAACTTATAGCATCAAATGTGTTATCGGGAAAAGGAAGGTCACAAACATCACATGTAACAGTTTCAATATTATAAATACCTCTTGATTCTGCATTTTCTCGGGCTATCTCTAGCATGTGATCGGCAAGGTCTGTGATAATTACCTTGCCGCCAGACAATTTCGCAGCTATTGTCAATCCCGGCTCTCCTGTACCTGATGCAACATCCAGAATAACATCGGTTTTTTGTGGATTTAATAATCGAATTATTTCGTCCCCCATCGGCTTAAGAAAATCCATTACAAGTTCATCCCATTTCTTCCAGCCTGCAGAAAATTTATTCCAAGATTGCTTTTGTTGATCCCGAATTTGTTCAAGTTGCTGTTCCATCTTTTAAATTTTATATTGTCTGATAGTTTTATTTTCTCAAGGTAGCATTACGCCAAACGAACAAGTAGTAATGCTGATGTGCAATTCATTGCTCCTCCTACCCAGAACTGATGCTCAATAAAGATTTTAAAGTATAAGATAAAAACCAAAAGCCCTACAAAATCCGACCACCGAAACCGGTGATGATGACGAATTACAGTATAAGTTAACAATTCCTAGCCCCACTTACTGCAATACTTTTGTTAGTAGCAATTTTATTTGACACTCTGCAACGAATTGAAAATTTAAATTGTCATATAAAAAAATTAAACTATGAAATATTATTCTGTAATTATAATACTATTTGCATTAGCGCTATACTCTTGTAAAAAAACAGATACTTCCTCTAATTTTAATGAGAACCTAAAAATAAAAATGTTTGAGACTGTAGACAGTACTAAAAAGACTTTGTTTTTTAATTGTTTTACAGAAAAAATATTTGAATGCTCTAATTTCAGTGTTCAGGAAACCTACACATTGTCAAAAGACAAGATTAAAATAAACTTCATTCAAATTGAAAAACCAAATATTTGTTTGACTTCAGTGGGACCCGCATCTACCTTAATTAAACTTGAAGGACTTACAAATAAATTGTACGAAGTTGAATTAAATTTTGGTGCAACAAAAATTACAGGGCAACTTAATATTTCTGCTTCCAGTTTTAAAGCAACACTTCCAACACAGACAAAAGTGCAATTTGTTAATCCAGACCTTGGTAGAATTCCAAATAATACAATTTATGGCACAGTTCATTATCATACTGCAGCAACAACTTCAACTGTACAAAAATTCATTGACTCATTACAGTTTTATGGAGCGACATCAACTTTATATCCACAAGGAGATTATGTGAATTTTCAGATTGAATCTAACGGACAAATTAAACAAATCCAGGACTTAGGTTACTATTTTACACGATACTATATTTTTAATTACTCAAATAATTCTGAACAAATTAAAAGTTTGGTTAGAAGATTTGGAATTAATTATCCAAACGATTTACTTATAACATTGAACACTGCTAAAGGTGAAACATTCACTAGTTGGACACCATAAAAAAACTGCCATCAACACCAGTTTTTTTGCTAGTACGGCTTGAGGTTTCACCAACCAATAGTTCTGCATAACCGGACTTTTGTTGGGCTTGATCTCAAATATCCCAACAACGCCAATTCCTCTCCGCTAGACTTTACTTTTACGCAGGTTCCAACTTCGTAATATTCAGTTTCTTTAAGATATTCGTCTTATGACAATTTTTTTGTTGTCACAAAATCAGAATTATATCTTAGAATATTCTGTTGGTAAGGCTGATAAAAAAATTAATCCGCAAAATCAGTCTTCAAAAAAGTTGACATTTGCCTTACGGTCAGCTCGGGCATTAATTATACATAAGAATTAGAATTTATTTCATAGCAGAACCGAAACGCAGATATAAAATAATAAAAACAAAAAGTACACCGGTAACAGAATATTTATTGAATGCAGGCATAAACAATAAATTTTATTATGCTTTTAAATGAAGCAGCAGTTCATGCCTACAATATTTAATTTTATGCACTTAGGGTAACGGAATTATAATCATCAGCAATACTCAGTAAACTTTATATTATGCAGTCAAAATTCTGTTTGACAGAATTTCTTTACATCGACTTTTAGTTATAAATTTAGAAACAGTGTTGGACGGATATTCGATAAACTCCCTATTTAAAAATTGTTGTGCGTTATGCTTAAAGCGTGCTTCTGAACTTTGAACTTTATGTAAGAAATTAATTTTGTCAAATAGATCATTGTCAAATATGGAACAGACAAATCATCGTACATCGCCATTAGAAATCAGTAAAGACGATTTTAAAGAAATGGGTTCTCGTTTAATAGATACCGTTGCTGAATTTTATGAAACAATCAAAGAAAAGTCTGTTACTACAGGAGAAACCCCGAATCAAATAGAAACCATACTAGGTAATGCTTCGTTGCCTGAAAATGGAACCTCCATCCCGGAATTATTTTCTAAGACGACTGATTTGTTATTCAATCATTCATTCATTGCTTAATGGTCATCCAAAATTCTTTGGATATATAACATCTTCGCCAACCCAAATAGGAGCATTGGCCGATTTGTTAGCTGCTGCTGTTAACCCAAATGTGGGTGCAAATATTTTAAGTCCAATGGCTACAGCTATTGAAAAGCATACGGTGAAATGGCTGGCAGAATTTATTGGCGTTTCTCCCACTTATGGAGGAGTATTAGTAAGTGGCGGTAATATGCAAATCTCACAGCTTTCTTAACAGCAAGAACAGCCAAAGCGCCAAAAAGCCTAAAGGAAGAGGGCTTAACAGGTATAATTAATGAAATGGTTTTTTATTGCTCAAAAGCAACCCATATATGTATTGAAAAGGCTGCCATTTTATTTGGACACGGTTTAAAAGCTATCCGATGGATACCTACCGATTCGGAAAATAAAATGAACACGGAAATTTTATCACAAACAATTGACGATGATTTAAAGAATGGTAAAAAACCTTTTCTGGTAATTGGAAATGCCGGAGATGTAAGCACCGGTGCTGTAGATGACTTTTCTGCCATAGCTGCTATTTGCAAGCTGCATAATTTATGGTTTCATATTGATGGCGCTTATGGAATTCCTGCCGCCGTAATTCCAAAATATAAAAATTTATTTTACGGATTGGAGGAGGCTGATTCGATTGCTCTGGACCCACACAAATGGCTTTACGCACCGCTTGAAGCAGGCTGCATATTGGTAAAAAACCCTCAGCACCTTATTGATACTTACAGTTCCCATCCTGTTTATTATAACTTTAGTAAACTCGATGACGAATCTGAAGTAAATTTTTATGAATATGGGTTTCAAAATTCAAGAGGATTTAGAGCATTAAAAGTCTGGATGGCACTGCAGCAGATAGGAAAGAACGGTTACATACAAATAATTGGAGAAGATATAGCACTCTCCCAATTTTTATTTGAAGAAGCAAAAAAACATACAGAACTTGAAGCAGTAACGCAAGACCTCAGCATCACAACTTTAAGATATGTGCCTGCAGGTTATGCAGAAAATGAAACACAGGACGAAACTTATTTAAATACATTGAATCAGAAATTATTGAATGAATTGCAGCAGGGAGGCGAAGTATTTTTATCAAATGCTGTTGTTGGAAATAAATATTGTTTAAGATGTTGTATCGTAAATTTTAGAACTACAAAGAAAGATATTTTAGAAATTGTTGACATAATAGTTCGTCAAGGGAAAAAAATGCACGAGATACTTCAGAGAAAATGACAACGCTGATAAAAACTCTCATACCGCAATCATGATAAATTTTTTGTTGCACAATAGCTCGGACGCATAATAAATGTATTTCAACTATTATGCAACAGCAAACATCTTTCACTGCAAAATTTTTTTTTATTTGCTTGAAATTGTTAACATCAAAGAACAATTCAGTTTATAAAATTCTTGAATAGTTCTTGCACTTTAGCGAGCTTAATGAAAAAATAATAATAATTACAAAAATTGGGTATAATACTTATAAAAGTAAAGTTGTTTCAAATTACAATGAGCTATGTGACAAGCTGCAGGACTGAGTTAAAAAAATTAAAAGATTGTTCAAGATTGCGTCACTGATTGCGTCACAAATTATAATTTAAAAAGCCTAAGAAGTAATACAGTATTACATCTTAGGCTTTTTAGGTATAATACTGAAAAATAGTTGGTAAAAACCTCGGTAACTCAATGTTTTTATCGGTCTTGAAAGAAGTTTAGTGAAAGTCGTTTCACTAAACTTT
>JAYTCO010000150.1:0-2056 GCA_043736415.1 Ferruginibacter sp.
ATTAGCTTTATGGTCGGTGGTTTTATTATGGCTAACCTGTTGTTGCCAATTATTCTTCATTTATAATCTGTACAAACTTTAGAAAAAAACATGAATACTCTTATAAATAAAACAACTTCCAATTTTAATTCCACCATTGGAAATAAAGAAACAGGTGTTGCGGAAACTGATTTTGAAGTTCGTTCATTAGATACTATGTGTGTAAACGAATCAAAACAGCAACACCCATGGTGGTACAATTTTAAATATGCAGTAGTAGGCCTCATCTTCGGTATAGTCTTCGTAAAAGCAGAAGTTATTTCATGGTTCAGAATACAGGAAATGTTTCGCCTGCAGAGCTTTCACATGTATGGGGTAATAGGCACTGCCGTAGTGGTTGGAATGATATCGGTTGCTTTAATCAAAAAATTTAAGGTTAAAACTATTTATGGCGAACCCATAGAATTCCATTCAAAGAAGTTTAATAAAGGACAAATTATCGGTGGAATCACTTTTGGTTTAGGATGGGCATTAACAGGTGCATGTCCTGGACCCTTATTTGCACAGATCGGAACAGGCGCGTTGGTTATTTTTGTGGTTATATTAAGTGCTATTGCTGGCACATGGACTTACGGATATTTTAGAGAAAAATTACCTCATTGATATTGCGATTGATCATTTAATTTAACATTCACTAAAGAAAATCAGTATGAAAAATATTCTCGTTTTATTATCTGTTGCACTCTTGTTAAGCACTAATATAATTGCTCAAAAAAAACAGCATAAAATAATATTTGATATTTCGAGCAGTGATACTGCTGACCACAGCACTATTATTAGGCAGGTAAACAATGTTCTAAAACAAGCGCCTGATACAAAAATTGAAGTTGTATTTCATGGGAAGGCGGTATATGCACTGGTAAAAGATAGAACAACTTTAAACGATAAAATTGATGAATTGGTAAATAAGAAAAATGTTGTTATTGCAGCCTGTAATAATTCGCTAATTCGATTAAACATTTCTAAAAATGAATTACTATCATCTGTAATTGTAGTACCGGTAGCAATGCTTGAACTGATGGATAAACAGGAGAAAGGATGGAGCTACATTAAAGCCGGGCATTGATCATTTAATATTAAAGCATTCCGCTAATAGTATATTTTTATTTTTTTTTGGAATGAATTTATAAGATCTCTTTAATTGTTATCGTTTGGTTGATGAGCATTGGCGCATCTTCTTTAGCTGCTATAAATAGGTGTGCAAAAAATAAAAAAAATACATCAAATTTTATTAAAAAAAGGATAGCAAAAAAATAAAGATACTTCTCCCTCCTCTTCAGACACAGCTTCATCCTTGTAAAAGGTTATGCTAAGCTTGTTCTTGCAGAATTTTATTATAACAATCCACCTATGGAAACATTCCCTTTAGACCACAGTAAGTAATGATGGAGTATGTACCTGCTTAAAAAAAATACTTCCATGACTATATTGGAACAAAATATTTACAGGAAAAATGTAATGACTGGTTGATTGCACACCTTCTCGTATGGAAAGAGTTTTTCTTTATTAACTTTTTTTCAGTCCGTTAGCAGATTTCGCTTTTCCATAATAATTTATTTGTGCAGCACATTCTTATTTCGGCTAATAATCCTGCGCCGGCGGTTATTAGGGCAACCGCAATAAAAGCTGCCTGTATTCCAAACTGGTCTGATATAATTCCTGAAAATACAGCACCTACAACATATCCGCTATCTCGCCAAAAACGAAATATGCTCATGCTTTGCGCCCTTTGATATGGATGTGTATTCTCGGCAATTACGGTTAGAAAATTTGGATAAACTAATGCTGTACCTAACCCAAGAATTATCATAGCCAATACATTTATCCATACTGAAGACGCAATTGTTATAACAAACAGGGCAACTGCCTGCAGCATCATGCCACTTGTAATTAACTGCTTTTTGCAATAAATATCACCGAGCTTACCGGTAAACAATTGGCCTATACCCCAAACTACAGGATACATACCTACCACCAAACCAATCTGCTGAAGCGTATAATTTTTTTGTAATAAAAG
>JAYTCO010000151.1:0-4912 GCA_043736415.1 Ferruginibacter sp.
CAGGAAAAATGGCATTATACTTCATTGGAAAAAATATTTTTTGAAGAAAAAATTTACAAAGAGTTAGAAAAGAAACATGAAACATGGGACAAAGTTTTAGAAGCCATAGACAAGGCATTTGCACCATTTAAAAAGTTATTAAAAAGAGCTATTACAAAAGAAGACATCATAAAACTTACAGAAAAACCGGTAAGGAGAATTTATAGGTTGGATATTGATGAACTGAATGCGCAGATAAAAAACATTGAAGCAGAGATAAAAAATATTCAGCATGATATTGCAAATCTCACAGATTTTGCTATTGCTTATTATGAAAATTTATTAAAGAAATTTGGGAAAGGCAGAGAAAGAAAAACAGAAATAAAACCTTTTGATACCATACAGGCAAAGTCTGTAGCCATTGCCAATATTAAGTTGTATGCAAATTTTGCTGATGGATTTATTGGCACTTCTCTGAAAAAAGATGAATTTATTGGTGAGGTTTCAGATCTGGATGATATTATTGCTTACACCAAAACGGGCATCATGAAAGTGATAAGGGTTTCTGAGAAAACTTTTATCGGTAAAGACATTATTCATGCTGCAGTATTTCAAAAAGCGGACGAAAGAACGACCTACAATGTTATTTATGTTGATGGAAAAACAGGAACCAGTTTTGCCAAAAGATTTAATGTAACCGGCATTACCCGTGAAAAAGAATATGACCTTACAAAAGGTTCAGAAAAAAGCAGAGTTCAATATTTTAGTACAAATGCAAATGGCGAAGCAGAAGTAGTAAAAATTATTTTAAGCCCGAACTGTTCTGCCAAGAAAAAAGAATTTGATTTTTACTTTGAAGAACTCGAGATAAAGGGCAGAGGCGCCATGGGAAATACGGTAACAAAATATCCTATTAAAACAATTCGTTTTAAAGAAGCCGGAAAATCTACATTGGATGCAAAGAAGCTGTGGTTTGATACGAAATTCGGCAGGTTAAATAGTGAAGAAAAAGGAAACTATTTAGGTAAGTTTGAAGCGGAAGACAGGCTGGTAGTTTTTTACAATGACGGTAATTACGAAATTATTGACCAGGAACTAACCCAGCGTTTTGAACCTGAAAAAATAATGCTTCTGGAGAAATTTGATGCAGAAAAAATTATAACCGCAGTGTATCTTGACAATGATAAGTTGCAATACAACGTAAAGCGTTTTAAAATTGAAACGACCACCTTACACAGTAAATTTTATTTTATTAAAGAAGGGAAAAATAATGCATTAACCGCTGTATCATCTACCGAAAATGCAGTCTTAAATGTAAAAACAGGTAAAGGCCAGCAAATAAACAATGTAAAGTTTAAAATAGATAAACTTGTTGAAATAATGGGATGGAAAGCAGCGGGAGCCAAGCTTATAGACTTTAATAAAAATATTGAAATGGAATGGCTTGTAGCTAAAGATGACAACCCACAGCAGGATTTGTTTGGCTAAAAACCCAGAAAATACAGCTTTTATATTTTGATAATTTTAAAGAACAAACGATCCAACACGTCCATTTGATCCTGCAAAATACACCATGTTTGTGGTTGGTGATTTCCTGCAAACATGAAACCCCTCTGTGCTGATTGATTTAAATTCTTTACAATCATTTAATGAAATATCAACACCGTTTAAGCCACAGGTAATCCAGGTATTTTGTTTTATAAACTCAATGCAACTTCTATAGCCAAGCGGAGATACAACAGGCGCAGACCAGGTTTTTCCTGCATTATATGTTACAAAGCAATTTCTTTTACTGTCATTTTTAGCATTAAAATCGCCTCCAACTGCAACAAACATTTTTTTATTTTTATAAGCTATAGAGTTGGCTCCTGTACTTTCTTTGCCTTGTAATATTGGAAGAAATATCTTTTTTTTATCTAAATAAAAATGAGAGGAAACTCCACCGCTTATAAATACCGGTTTATTATTTATTAGAACCCTCACATTTGTACCACTACTTGCAAAACATGCTTCACCGCTGTCTGCTTTAGGTCTGTATGCAAAAGGCATATCAAGCCAGGTTTCTCCTGCATCTTTGGTTTTAGCTACAAAAAATTTCCCATTGATTGGGTCTCCAATTACAACTCCATTATTTTTATTAAAATCCATGGCATCTAAAAACATACCTTTTTCAAAATTGCTGTAAACCGTTCTCCATGATTTTCCTGCATCACTTGTTTTTAAAATATAAGCCGGTTTATCAACGGCCATTATTATTGCGGTACTGTCATTAAAAGCTTCAATATCTCTAAAATCTCTTTTTTCAAACCCTTTCACGATTATCCAATTCCAATGGTTGCCTCCATCTAAACTCAAACCAACTGCACCACCGCTGCCGCTTACCCAGACAGTTTTATCAGACACAACACTTAAACCTCTTAATGATGTTTTTGTACCATTAGTTAAAACTTTTACTGCTTGAGCATTTAAAAAATGAAATAAGGTGATAAATAAAAACATTGAAAATATCTTCTTCATAAACAATTTTTCAAGGGTTAAAACTTATTTCAGTAATGCAAATGCACGGCATATGTAACATTGTTTAATTACATTTGAAATACCTGATTTAAAAATAATAAAACCAAATGGTTAATGAGTTATAATTATTTGCCGCTCGATAGAAAGCATACAAATTTTCAACAAATAAAAAATCTTTTGGCATACGATCAATTGGCTTCTATAACTTTTGATGCGCACGAAAGAATACTAAAATGCAGGGTCTATTTAGATAAAAAAATGAAAGAAAAAGATGCTGTTTTTTATGGCATTAATACGGGTTTTGGTTTTTTACAAAATGTACAGATAGACGGTGAACAGCTAAATGAATTACAAAAAAATTTATTAAAATCACATGCATGTGGGTTGGGGGAAGAAGTGCCGGAAGAAATTGTGAAACTGATGATAATGCTGAAAATAAAATCACTAAGCTATGGTCATTCAGGTGTACAGATTGATACAGTAAAAAGATTGATGGATATGTACAATGCAAAAATGTATCCTGTCATTTATACACAAGGTTCATTAGGCGCATCCGGTGATTTAGCGCCACTAAGCCATTTAAGTTTACCATTAATAGGCTTGGGTGATGTTGATTTAAAAGGAGTAAGAATGACATCGGCAGAGGCCTTTCAAAAACTTAATTGGCTACCTGTCAATTTACAAAGCAAAGAAGGGTTGGCATTAATAAACGGTACACAGTTTATGAGTGCTTATGGACTTTACAATCTTATACAGGCGGAGCGTTTATTAAATTGGGCTGATATAATTGCAGCAATTAGTTTTGATGCATTTGATTGTATTGCTGAACCATTTAATGAAGCAATTCATGCTGTTCGGCCGCATATTGGTCAGGGAATTGTAGCGGCAAAGCTGAGAGAATTATTGGCAGAAAGTGAAATAGCATCACAGAAAAAGCAGCAAGTACAGGATCCTTATTCCTTTAGATGTATTCCTCAGGTGCATGGCGCATCGTATGATACTGTTGAGTATGTAAAAAATATTTTTATCACAGAAATAAATTCCGTTACTGATAATCCTAATATTTTTCCTGATGAAGATTTGATTGTGAGCGGAGGAAATTTTCATGGACAACCATTAGCATTGGCAGCAGATTTTCTAGCAATTGCTATGAGCGAAATTGCCAGCATTAGTGAGCGAAGAACTTACCAACTTATTAGCGGACAAAGAGGATTATCGCCTTTTCTTATAAAAAATCCGGGTCTGCATTCGGGTATGATGATCATACAATATACCGCTGCGGGAATTGTAAGTGAAAACAAACAGTTGTGTACACCATCATCTGTAGATTCAATCCCATCAAGTAATAACCAGGAAGACCATGTGAGTATGGGTGCAAATGGTGCAGTAAAATGTAAAAGATTATTAGATAATATAGAGAAGGTTTTAGCGATTGAATTATTAGCAGCAGCGCAGGCATTGGATTTTCGCCGACCTTTAAAAACGTCGCCTGCCCTTGAAAAAATAATATCCGAATTTAGAAAAGAAGTAAGTTTTAACGAAGCTGATAGGGTGATGAGAGATGATATAGTAAAAGCGATTAAGTTTTTAAACACTTATCAGTTTGTATAATTTCCGCAAAACGGACTTGAATGTGGCTTATAAAAATTATTTTATGATACAGATTAAATTTGTTTATTCACCAGAATATTACACCATTGAAAGTTATTATTGAAAAAACAAATGATGCCGTTGGAAACGAAATAAAACGGTTATCCAACAGCTTGGAAAAACAGTTTGAAACACAATTAAACTTTAAAAATCATTGCTATTTAAGAATTGCTTATGATAATACTGCAAATAACAAATGGGATAATGTGATAGCCAAACCATTTATTAAAAATGCAAATGATGAGCAGCTAAACAACGCAGTATTTTTATTGAATAAATACACATCAGACAAAGAACTACTTTTAAAACATAATTTAATAAGCTTAGCATTCAGAAAAAAATAAGTAATAATTTTCATTGTTTTTTTAAGAATTGTAAAAACTTATTTTTCTTCTTTTTTGAGTAAAGTTTTATCTCAAATTATTTTGTTTATCAACATTCATTTTCAAAGTAAAAAGTAATAGTGATGAATATTTATCTTTTAAAAACCTCGAAATTATATGAGCTCTGCATACGATTACGCAAAATATAAAACGCCCACTGGCAGCACTTTAAATTGCAAAGGTTGGGTGCAGGAAGCTGCATTAAGAATGTTATTGAATAACCTAGATCCTGATGTAGCTGAACGTCCTGAAGAATTAATTGTTTATGGCGGCAGAGGAAAAGCAGCACGAAATATTGAATCGCTCGATCTTATTATTAAGGCATTAAAAGATTTGGAAGATGATGAAACGCTTTTGATACAAAGCGGTAAACCGGTTGCCAT
>JAYTCO010000152.1:0-4888 GCA_043736415.1 Ferruginibacter sp.
CTGGATAGTGGTTTGATAAAAACTAAAATGGAATTTCACGATGCTGTATATGCACTGTCAGCACCGTTTATGGCCCAGCCGAAAGAATTGTTTAAAACCAAAATGCGTTTTAGAGGGGTAAACTGGGGCGATGAAAACTTTGCTTGGGTAACTGAAACTTTGCAGGGTAAACAAACCTTAAAAGTTAGCCGTTTCAATCCATCTGCCAACACTATGGAAACATTGTTCGAAAGAAATACTACAGATGCTTACAGCAGTCCGGGAAATCCTGTCACAGAAAAAAATAAATACAACAGAGATGTAATTAAAGTAACCAATAATACTATATTAATGAACAATCCGGTGGGTTCATCACCGAAGGGCGATCTTCCTTTTTTAGCAAAGTTTGATCTTGGTACAAAAAAATCAGAAATGCTTTGGCGCAGTCAGGAAGGGATGTACGAAGTTGTAGTTGATGTGTTGGATGCAGAAAAATTAATTTTGCTTACCCGCAAAGAATCGCAAATTGCCGTACCAAATTATTACATTAAAAATTTAAGGATGAAGATGGCAGATGTTGCCATTACAAATTTTACAAATCCATATCCCGCATTGAATGGTGTTACAAAACAAAAAATAACTTACAAGCGTGCAGATGGCGTTGATCTTACAGGCGATCTGTATTTACCAAAAGGTTATAATAAAGAAAAAGATGGTCCGTTGCCGGTATTAATATGGGCTTATCCACGTGAGTTTAACAACGCTGCAGATGCTGCACAAATTCGTGGCAGTAAAGACAGGTTTACAACCATCAGTTGGGGCAGTCCAATATTTTATGTAACACAGGGTTTTGCTGTGTTGGATAATGCTGAAATGCCTATTGTTAGTACAGATACATCAAAAAAACCAAACGATAATTTCTTGGATCAATTGCGTTTAAATGCAGAAGCCGCCATTAATAATTTAAGCGATATGGGTGTGGGTGACAGAAAACGTGTAGCAGTTGGTGGGCACAGTTATGGTGCATTTATGACCGCAAATTTATTGGCACATACAAATCTTTTTAAAGCCGGTATTGCCCGCAGTGGCGCTTATAACAGAACTCTTACACCATTTGGTTTTCAGGCAGAAGACAGAACATTTTGGGAAGCGCCTGCTTTATACAGCAGCATGAGTCCCTTTAATTATGCTGATAAAATAAAAACACCGTTGCTTTTAATACATGGCGATAGCGATGATAACCAGGGAACATTTCCTATAAACAGTGAGCGTTTGTATGCTGCAATAAAAGGAAATGGCGGCACTGTTCGTTTTGTTTTTCTGCCATACGAAGCCCACAGTTACAGAGGCAAAGAAAATTTGTTACACATGTTATGGGAGCAAAATGAGTGGTTAAAAAAATATGTAAAATAAATTTCCCTCCTTCGGCGGGGTGGCGGTAGGCCGGGGTGGTTAAATTTATCTCATACTTTTTTGAAGCATGAACATTTGTTCATGCTTCATCTTTTGTTTCCGGCTGTCTGTAGTACACCTGCACGCAAAAAAATTATTGAGCAAAGTAAATTATGTGCAGGTGGTACAACTGCCCATCCGGGCTAGGTTACGCAGTAGTTTTTCAATCATCTTTTTAGCCTTTAGATTTTTGCAATACCGTTTATATAAATACTTTTTATTCTACCTCAACATTTCCTTTCCTTTGATAAATAAATTTTAATGCATGGCCATTTTAACGGTAGAAAACATCTCCAAAAATTACGGTAAAATAAGAGCACTCAATGAAGTAAGTTTTACTGTTCCAAAAGGTTGTGTATTTGGTATTCTAGGTCCCAACGGAAGCGGCAAAACAACTTTGCTTGGTATTATTATGAATGTATTAAAAGCTACTTCAGGCAGTTACAAATTGTTTGATGAAGTTGCTACAGACGCTCACCGTAAGAAGATAGGAACGCTGTTGGAAACGCCTAACTTCTACCATTATTTATCTGCGGTACGCAACTTAAAAATTTCTGCAGCCATTAAGGGCCAAGGAGAAGAAGATATTGAAAATGTATTACACACAGTAGATTTGTACAAGCGAAAAGATTCTCCTTTCAGTACCTATTCCTTAGGTATGAAACAGCGTCTTGCTATTGGTGCAGCCTTGCTTGGCAATCCTGATGTGTTGGTGTTTGATGAGCCAACTAACGGCCTAGATCCGGTAGGGATTGCAGAAATAAGAATGCTAATAAAAAAACTTTCTGCCAAAGGCAAAACAATAATTATGGCGAGCCACCTGTTAGATGAGGTAGAAAAAGTGTGTACGCATGTTGCTATTTTAAAGCAGGGCAATTTACTTGCATCAGGCACTGTAAAAGATGTTTTCCAGGAGAACGATATTGTGCAGCTTGCAGCAGCTGACAAAGAAAAACTTCGCCATGCACTTGCAGAATTAAATAATTTTTTTAGGCTAGATGAAGTAGGCGGAAATCTGGAACTTTCTTACGAATCCGGCACCGCAAATCTCGAAGAAATAAATAGATATTGTTTCAACAAGGGTATTGTTTTATCACACCTTCAATTAAAGAAAAGCAATTTCGAATCTAAATTTTTAGAACTAACCAATTAACGCATTTAACACTCCATTTTATGAACAATCTTTTAAAAATTGAATGGCTTAAAGTAAAAAATTATACTGCTTTTAAACTCTTATCCTTCTTTTTTTGCGTTGGTGTAGTGCTTATAAATTATGCAGTTTATGCCATCAATAAAAATATTGTTGCCAATAGCACGGGTGGTAAATTATTGGCAAGTTTCAACCCCTATAATTTTTCTAACACATGGCAATCTACAAGTTACGCAACCGGCTTTTTATTGATATTGCCAGCCATGCTGCTTATTATTTTAATAACCAATGAGTATACTTTTAAAACCAACAGGCAAAATATAATCGATGGCTGGAGCCGGAATGAATTTATATCAGTAAAAATAATTATCGCAATTATTTTTGCCGTTATAAGCACTTTGTTGGTTGTGTTAACTGCAACTGGGTTCGGTTTGCTTTCGAGGTCTGATTTTTCGCTTAACCAGTTTTCGCATGTAGGGTTTTTCTTTTTAAAAGCACTTACCTATAATATGTTTGCAGTACTTATTTCAGTATTAATTAAAAAAACCGGCTTTGCCATTGGGCTTTACTTCATTTATTTAGGCACTGAAAATTTTCTTTCTCAAATGCTAGATATTGCAAGCATAAAATTAAAAAATTATAATGGTACAGATTTGGGAAGCATGGGCGATTATCTGCCCATGAATGCAGCTGATGGATTACTTACTTTTCCTGATAACCCATTAAAATCTTTGACCAGAAATATTTTGCCAACAGATTATTTTTGGATTGTTATCGCCCTGGCAATTTCCTATCTTATTATTTTCATATTGTGGAGCAGAAGAAAATACCTTAATGCTGATTTGTAAAATGAAGCAATTAAGCAACATTAATTCTTTTCAATTTGCTGTACCGCAGCCTCCACTGTAGGGTACAAAAATGTAAATCCTGCACTTTTAATTTTATCACTGCTTACCCTTGCACTTTTTAAAATTTCTACGCTTCTTTCACCAAGCATAATGTTAAGCACAAATTGTGGCACGTGTACAGGTATAAAAAAAGTTCCTTTCACAATTTTTGCAATGGCCAAGGTCATAGTTTTATTATTCACCGGTTTTGGCGCAACTGCATTGTAACTTCCTTGCATAGAATCATTTTCAAGTGCAAAAATATATTGACGGCAAAGGTCATCAATGTGTATCCAGCTTATCATTTGTTTGCCTGTTCCCAAAATAGAAGCAATACCAAATTTTAAAGATGATTTAAATTCCGGATAAGCACCTCCGGCTTCACTTAATACAATACCTGTTCTTAATTTTACCACTCTAATTCCCATTGTGGTTGCAGGTTCAATACTTTCCTCCCATTCCTTACAAACTTTTCCAAGAAAAGCAGGATCTGCATTTTCATTCTCTGTAAAAAAATGTCCTTCCTGTTTATCTTTTCCATACCAGCCTATGGCAGATGCGCTAACAATAATCTGCACTTTGTGCTCATTGTTTTTTAAAGTATCTAATATTAATTCGCTGCTGTTTATCCGACTGTTCCGTATTTCATTTTTATATTCAGCAGTCCATTTTTTATCCATTACACCTGCTCCTGCAAGGTGTATTATTGCATCAGCTTTTTTTACAGCATTTACATCAATTTGTTTATCATTTACATTCCACAATGCGTATGATATATTTTTCTGTGTTGCAACATCTTTTAAAGTTCTGGTTAAAATAATTACTTCATAGTTTTTTTCAACCAGTTGTTTTGCCAGTGCTTTTCCCACAAGTCCTGTACCACCCGTTATCAATATAGTTCTCATTTTATTTTGTTTTATAGATAAAGTTATTTAACAATTTTGTGCCCAAATTTGTTTTTACAATAACATGATAAAGGGTTTTTAAATTCGTAATTTTATGAAAATATATTTCGTCTATGAAGCGTAATTTTTTTCTGATAGTTGCTTTATTTTTTTCTTGTACAATTAATAGCTTTTCTCAAAACATCACCTATTCAGAAGTTGAGAAAGCAGACTCACGCAATATGAACTTTGAAATACTCGGTAATTTCTCCGATAATTTTCTTGTTTATAAAAATCTCAATAGACGCCAGGCTCTTACCGTTTACGACAATAATATGGCTATTAAAGAGAATATCAAACTGGACTTTATTTCTGACAGAACGTATAACATCGATTTTCTTACCTACCCTGATCACTTTTTAATGGTTTGGCAATATTAAAAAGGAAATACTATTTATAGCAAAGCAGCCCGTATGAATGAACAGGGTAAATTAATAGGTACAATAATAGATCTTGACACAACAAGGCAAAGTTTT
>JAYTCO010000153.1:0-2040 GCA_043736415.1 Ferruginibacter sp.
CACCACAATGTCGGAGGGTTACCTGCAAAAATGAATCTTAAAATTGTGGAACCGTTACGTTCTTTATTTAAAGATGAAGTAAGAAAAATTGGTGCTGAAATGGGCATTCCTGACCGTATGCTGGGAAGGCATCCCTTCCCGGGTCCAGGCCTTGCCATAAGGATTTTAGGAGATGTAACAAAAGAAAAGGTACAGTTATTGCAAGAGGCAGATTCAATTTACACAGCATTGCTAAAAAAACATGGGCTGTATGATAAAGTATGGCAAGCGGGTACCATTTTACTGCCGGTAAAAACCGTTGGAGTTATGGGAGATGAAAGAACATATGAATTTACAATTGCATTAAGAGCAGTAACTTCTGTAGATGGCATGACAGCAGATTGGGCACATTTACCTTACAATTTTTTAGCAGAGGTAAGCAATGAAATTATAAACAATGTTAAAGGTATAAACAGGGTTGTATACGATATAAGCAGTAAACCACCGGCAACTATTGAGTGGGAATAGAAAATAAGAGATTTAATTAGTTAGGTAAGATTCAAAATATGACTATGAAAAAAAGTATACCATTTACGATAGGATTTTTGTTATTAATGCTTTCTTCCGGCTTTGGCCAACAGACTCCTTTAAAAACATATCGGGTTGGTATTTTCTCGGCGCTTTATTTGGATTCTGTATTTACAAATAACGAATATAATTATGGTAAAAAATTTCCAAAATTTACACAACAAGGGTTGGATTTTGTGCAGGGAGCAGAAATAGCATTAGACAGTTTACCGTTACCTAATGGAAATGTAATTGCTACGGTCTTTGATTCGAAAGCAAGTTTAAATAATATTCCCTGGTTAATTAACAACCATAAACTGGATAGTTTAGACCTGATAATTGGATCTGTAAAAGATATTGATTTCCTGGATCTGGCTAAATTTGCAAAGCAAAAAAATATTCCTTTCATATCTGCTACTTATCCAAATGATGGTGGAATTGTTGAAAATCCTTTTCTTGTAATTGTAAATCCTACTTTACGGGCTCACTGCGAAACTATTTACAGTTATTTATTGCAAAGTCATGGCACAGATAAGATTTTTCTTTGTAGAAAAAAAGGTTCTCAGGAAGATAAAATAGCTGACTACTTTAAACTAATAAATGGTACCGACGGAAAACCTTTACTAAACATTCAGACATTAAATTTTGAAGATGATTTTAGTAAAATTGTCAACAACCTAGATAGTAATCGAAAAACAATTATTATTGGTGGCAGTCTAAATGAAACTTTTACTACTGGTTTAGTTAATGAAGTATACCAACTTAAAAATAGTTATCCCATAGAAATTATTGGAATGCCTAACTGGGATGCATTTTCATTTTTAAAAAAATCGACGTTAAAAGATTTACCGGTGTATTACACAACTGCATTTATTAACAATAAGGCAAATGCATTCACTAAAGAAATTGTTCAGGTATATGCAAAGAAATTTAAAGGTGTTCCATCAGATATGGCATACAAGGGCTTTGAATCAGTGTTTATTTTTGCAAGATTAGTTACCAGATACCCGGATGATTTTATGAGTCACTTAAATGAATATGCTTACAAAGTATTTAACGATTATAATTTTAAGGCAGTTTATGTAAATAAAAAAACAAAAATCCCTGATTACTTTGAAAATAAACGTCTTTACTTTATGAAAATATTGAATGGAAAAACGAGTAGAGCCTGGTAGTCATTAATAAATAATGGTGATTAATTAGTTTAATAAGTAATTTTATTCAGTCCACAAATTTCCAATTGAGTATGTTTTAGCCTGTCCCCTTACATTGACTCTATCGTTTTTGTCTGTACAATATAATACTCCAACTCTTTCTGAAACCTGCATAGCAAATAGTTCTTTCTTACAAAGTTTTTTTGACCAATAAGGAATTAATGAGCAATGAGCAGAACCAGTAACAGGATCCTCTAAAATGGCTGATTGTGGAGTAAAAAATCTAGATACAAAATCACAATTATCTCCTTTTGCTGTCACAATTACTCCGCCTGTTCCG
>JAYTCO010000154.1:0-29379 GCA_043736415.1 Ferruginibacter sp.
TGACTACATTATCTGCAACGATAAAGCAACACTTGCATACCTTAATAATCTTGGTTGTATAGAACTTAATCCATGGCATTCCACCATCCATTTTCCTGATAAACCGGATTACATGATTATTGATATTGACCCATCTGAAAAAAATAATTTTGATCAGGTTATTGAAACTGCAAATGCATTTAAAAAAGTTTTAGACACAGCCGGTGCAAAAAGTTTTTGTAAAACTTCAGGCTCTACAGGGCTTCATATTTATGTGCCAATGAAAAAGAAATATGATTACGAAGAAGTAAAAAACTTTGCGCATTTATTGTGTATGATGGTGCAGGAAATGTTACCCGATTTTACAACACTGGAAAGAAATTTGAAGAAACGTGGAAACAAAAAAATATACCTTGATTATCTGCAAAACAGAAGTGGCCAAACCATATCTTCGGTGTATTCTTTGCGGCCAAAAAATGGCGCAACTGTATCCATGCCTTTATATTGGAAAGAAGTAAAAAAAGGATTAATTCCAAATCAGTTTACTATATTTAATGCAGCAGAAATTATAAGTAAAAGAGCAGATATTTTTAAAGGAGTTTTAAGCACAGCTACCAATATTAAAAACTGTTTAAAAAAATTAAATACTTAAGCTGGGAACCTTTTTCCCCAACAATTATAATATGTTACTTTTAAGCTATAATATGCAAATGTTTTACAGCTGGATAATGCAGGCATAAAAATTTCATATAGGGCAAAGAATTGTTTGCCAAAAAAGCTTTTTTTGAACCTTCTTTTTACCTAGATGACAAATGCAAAAAATATACTGATAAAAACTACAAAAGTAATTTTGTGGATTTTTGTTTCTGTTTGCATTTTAGCGATTGTTCTTTTTGGTTTTATTAATACCAATGCAGGCAAAAGAACTGTCAGAAACCAGGTAGTAAAATATCTTGAAAATAAACTCCACACAAATATTGCAATAGGCTCTGTTGATTACACGTTGCCTAAGTGGCTAAAAATAAAAAATGTTTATATAGAAGATCAAAAGAAAGATACTTTATTGTTTGGCGAAGAGCTTTCCGTTGACCTTGATATGGTAAAATTATTACAGGGAAACACAGACATAAAAAAAGTATTTCTAAAAAATATTAAAATAAATATTAAAAGGGCGGAGAGTGATACAGCTTTTAATTACCAGTTTTTGGTAAATGCATTTACCGGAAATAAATCGACCACAAAAAACAAGGATACTGCAGAATTAAAGCTTACACTTAAGCAACTGATTTTTGAAAATGTAGGGTTAAAATTTCAGGATAAATATGCAGGATCTGATTTTAATGCTTTTATAAAAAACCTTGATTTAACAACAAACAAATTTCAGCCCGACAGACTCAATTTTGGCATTGACAATTTAACTGCAAACGGCGTTAAGTTTTACATGAATACTTACAAGGAAGTTGTAACAAGTATTGACAGTAAATTACCGGTTGATACGCTTACAAATTCCCCTTACAAATTTCTTATTTCCGGCAGCCATGTAAGTTTAAAAGATATAGATGTAGAAATAGATAATAAAGTATCCGGAATGTATTATGCCAATAAGATTGGAACGCTTGCAGGCAACAGCATTTTTTACAGCATCGCACAAACAAAAGGACTTGCAGACAGTTTATTACTGGATAGTGCTACCATTATTTTTTCATCAGCAAAGCAAAAAAAATCAGTACAGCAAAATACAAAATCTCAACCAAGTCTTTGGGTATATGCTGCGACTCATTTAAACATCAACAACAGTAACTTAAAATATGATGATGTAAATAAGCCGGCTGCACCTGGTTTGGATTATGCACACCTGGATGTAAAAAATTTAAAAGCCAACATGGAGGGCTTTCGTTTTTCAACTGATTCAACAAAGGGAAAAGTTTCTCAATTTGCTTTCAGCGATAAAAGTGGTTTTGCTTTAGATACTACACATGTAAACTTTATGTTTACAGACAGTTTATTATCTGCCACAGAACTTTATGTGAAAACGCCACGTTCGCTTATTCAAAATTCTTTTAAACTTACTTACGATAGCATTGCTGCCATAACCAAAACCCCACAAAATTCATTAATAGCTGCAACGCTAAACAATTCCATCATTGCTTTTAATGATCTTTATTTATTGTTGCCTTCTTTAAATACATCTTTACCAAAGGCACAGTTTGCTAACCAGTATTTAAATTTTAATACAGAATTGCGTGGTAATTTAAAAAGATTGTATTTACCTTATTTGCAAATGAGTGGACTTTCAGGCTCAAAGATCAGCGCTAACGGAACACTCTTTGACATTAGCGATCCAAAAAGATTTTCATTTGATCTTAATATTCTTCAAAGTAATATTTATAAAAAAGATTTACTAAGGTTTGTGCCACCTGCCAACCAAGCGCAACTTGCCTCTCTACCTGATCTTATTAATTTGAAAGGAAAAATTGCCGGCAATAAAAACAGCATTGCAGCTAATGTAGTTGCCTCCGCAAAAGATTTAGCTTTTGCAGGTAAAATAAATCTTTTCAACATCAGCGATCCAAAGAATATTAAATACGATCTGGCATTTACCAATGTAGCTTTCAACAAATCTTTAATAGAGGGTTTTATACCGCCTGCAGCTTTGGCGCAAATAAAATTGCCGCAACAGATAGCAGCAGCGGGCAAATTTAGCGGCAATACAGAAAATGTTGATATGGACCTAAAAGCCAGATCAAGCTATGGTCCGCTAACTGTAAAAGGCTACCTAAAAAATATTAAAAATCCTGAAAAAGTAGTCTATGATCTTTTTGTAACTACGCCTGGTTTTGCAATTGGTAAATTAATAAAGCAGGATTCCATAATTGGTAATGTTGCGGGAGCTTTTACTGCAAAAGGTACTGGCTTTAATTACCTCACAATGAATTCAGCAATAAAAGCAAATGTGGCTTCTTTGCAATACAATAAATACAACTACCGCAATGCACTTATAAATGCAGATTTTCAAAATGGCCTTATAAAAAGTATTGGTAAAATTAATGACAGCAGCCTTCAGTTAAATTACGATATCGCTTTTAATGTTCGCAATAAATATCCAACCGTAAAAGGAGAAATCAATGTGGATACTGCAATGTTGAATAAATTAAACTTCACAAAAGACACCATCAACTTTTCTTTAAGGGCTCTGGTAGATGCTGTTAATTTACAGCCGAGAAATTTAAATGCAAGTTTGTTGCTGGACAGTGTGAGGTTGCAGACAGGACAGAAGTTTTTTAATATTGACAGTACATCACTTATTGCAACATCTTTAAACGGAATTGATTCAATTTTATTGAAAGCTCCATTTGCAGATGTGCATGCAGGCGGCGCTTTTGATTATGATTTAATTGCAACCTCTTTAATGCAGTATGTAAATGGTTATTATAAAATTCCGGGGTTTGTACCGGGTAATAAAATAATACCACCGCAGCAGTTTGGCATAAAAGGTACCGTTACGCAATCGCCATTAATTACAACACTTGTGCCCGGGCTCAAAAGCTATGATGATGTAATTTTTAAAGGAACGTATGCATCTGCAGAAACTGACAGTGCATTAAATTTTAATACCACGGTAAGGCAGGTTGTTTAT
The DNA here is from genome assembly GCA_043736415.1 of Ferruginibacter sp. Taxonomy (GTDB): domain Bacteria; phylum Bacteroidota; class Bacteroidia; order Chitinophagales; family Chitinophagaceae; genus Ferruginibacter. The sequence continues at coordinate 3,617 of JAYTCO010000154.1, forward strand.
GGTAGCAATACAATAGCAAACGCTGTTGTAAATATTAACTCCAAAAACAGCAAAATAAATTACGAGGCAAAATTTGATACGCTTAATACCGGCACCAACACTTTATATGTAACAAGTTTAAATGGCGGCGCTGCAAAGGATAGTATTTCATTAAATGCACTAACAAAAGACAGGACCAACAGAAACTGGTTTGGTTTATCGGGAACTGCATTTGTAAGCAATGAAAACTACACACTGCGCATGCAGGATAGCCTTATACTTAATTACGAAAAATGGAGAGTTGCTCCCGATAATTATATTGCATACGGCCCTGCCGGAATTATTGTAAACAATTTTGTAATAAGCAGCGATACGGCAAAAATTGATGTGCGCAGCAAGCAGATAGTGGCAGATAGCCCTATAGATATTTCAATAAAAAACTTCAATTTAAAAAGTATCAGTTCTATTGTAAGCAAGGATACCGTTTTGCTTGCGGGTATTTTGGATATGAACGCAACTGTAAGCGATTTAAAAAAAGCGCTGCCTTCTTTTACAGGTAATGCGTCCGTAAGAGATGTGCAGTTTATGCGATACCCACTCGGTACAATTACCGCAACTGCACAAAAACAAGCAGAAAATAATATCAGTGCAACATTAAATTTAAAGGGTGCGGATAATGATATCACTGCCGCCGGTAATTATTATTTAAACAGTACAACAGATCAGTTTGATGCAGATCTTCAGGTAAAAGCATTAAGTTTTAAAACGCTGGAAGCCTTCTCCGCCAACCAACTAATAAACAGCCGTGGAAATATTTCAGGCAATTTAAAATTAAACGGAAAGTTTGCAAATCCCCAATATAATGGTCAGCTGAATTTTGATACAGTAAAATTTACATTGGCAAAGCTAGGCACGCCTTATTTTATAGACAAGCAAAAAATTATTTTTCAATATCCGCAGACACAGTTTCCCGATTTTGTTATAACTGATTCTTTAAAAAATGCACTTAAAGTAAATGGCAATATAAGCTCCCGTGGGATAATGGATTATGACCTGGGTATAAAAATAGATGCTAATAATTTTATAGTTGTGAACGCTAAAAAAACGCTTAATAATGAAATTTATGGTTTTGCATCTGTAAATGTAAATGTAGATGTAACGGGTACATCTGCACGGCCGGTAATTGAAGGAGATATTTTATTAAACGATAAGAGTGATGTAAAAATTGTATTACCACAAACCAGTTATGAAAAGAATGATGGTAAAACAATTGTACGGTTTGTAGATGTAGATACTTTTAAGATTGACCCACCACAAGCCGGTTTTGAACCCGCACTTAAACCTGCTTCTGCATTTGCCCAGTTCTTAAATTATAACCTGAATATAGAGCTTAGCAAAGAAGCCGCATTAACTATTTTAATAGATCCATCCACCGGAGATGAGATTAAAGTGCAGGGTGATGCAAGATTAAATGCAGGTGTTGACCCCGGAGGAAACCTTGTGTTGGCCGGCGTTTACGAACTTGATAAAGGTTATTATGATCTGCATTATGGCATACTGCAGAGAAAATTTAATCTGATAAAAGGCAGTACAATAACTTTTGCCGGCGCACCTTTAGAAGCTTCTGCAAACATAACGGCAGAATATACAGCACTTACTTCTTCTAAAGATTTATTGAGCAACGAAGTAACAGATGTATCGCCAACGCTGGCAAATTCATTCAATCAAAAATTGCCGTTTAGGGTTATACTTTATTTAACCGGCTCATTAAAAAAACCCAATATCACTTTTGATATTCAGTTGCCCGAAGAAAGTAGTTTGCTAAATGGAGATCTGCGTACAACCATAGAAAATAAGTTGCTGCAAATAAGAAATGATCCGGCAACTGTTAATAAACAGGTTTTTTCTTTGTTACTTTTTAATCGATTTGTAAGTGAACAGAGCAGCGATTTCTTTAAAGGGAATGGGGGCAATTTTAATGACCTTGCCCGCCAGAGTGTGAGCCAGTTTTTATCATCAGCATTAAATGAAATAGCAGGTGATATTTTTAAAGGAATTGATATTGACCTGAACTTAAATTCTTACAACGATTTTTCAAATGGTGGCAATGCACAAAGAACAGATTTAAACCTTGCAGTTAGCAAATCATTTGCAAACGACAGGCTGGTAATAAGTGTAGGTAAAAACTTCGGTATTGAAGGGCAGGATGCTGCTGCTAAATCTGCAGGGCAAAATACAGGTTTTAAGCCTGACATTACTGTTGCTTATAAACTTACAACTGATGGAAAATATTTATTGAGGGCCTACACAAAAAACCAGTTTGAAGTGACTTTGGATGGATATGTTGTGGAAACAGGATTATCATTTGTGGTAACACTCGATTATGATAAATTTAATGAACTGTTCAGGCGTAAGAAAAAAGTAAAAAAATGATGAGGAAGATTTATTTTATAACTGCTGTTTTTTTATTGCTCATTGCATCTTCCTGCAGTGTGCAAAAGTATTTACCGCAAGGTGAAAAATTGTATAAAGGGGCAACTGTAAAAGTCGAAAAAAACAAAGAGACAACAACCACTGTAAAATCTTTAAAAAAAACAATTGCGCTTGCTGCGTCTCCAAAACCAAATAAATTTTTACTTGGGCAGCCTTATAAAGTTTGGTTTTACTATAAAATCGGGGAGCCAAAAAGAGAAAAAGGGTTAAGGGCATTTTTACGGAACAGATTAGGCGAACCTCCGGTTTTAAGCAGCAGAGTAAATGCAAAAGCAACTGCAGAAAATATGGCATCGTTAATGGATAACCTCGGTTATTTTCATACAACCGTTCAAGGAGATACTGTTCATACAGGTTCTTATTTTGTAAAAGCACTGTACACTGCACAGGTTCAGCCGCAGTATAAATTAGGTCCTATAAAATGGGTGGGAGATTCATCATCGGCTTTGCAAAAATTACTTGACAGAAATTCTACCCGAAACGGGCTTTTAAAAACCGGCAACCCATACCGTTTAAGTGACATAACAACAGAGAGAGACAGGCTGGATCTTTTTTTAAAAACCAGGGGATATTATTTTTTTAATCCGGATTATTTGATGGCTTATGCAGACAGTACAGTTGGTGGCAGAAAAGTAAATCTGTATTTAAATATTAAAACAACCACACCTGAAGATGCAAAGCATCCCTATACAATAAACAGCATTACCGTTTTTCCAAATTACTCGCTCACCTCACCGGATCTGGATACATCTAAACGTGGTGTTGAAATTTTTGATGGGTTAAGAATAAAGGATACAATTAAAAATTTTAAGAAGAATCTTTTTGCACAAACCATCACTTACCGCCCGGGCAGTATTTACAGCAGCCGTCAGCAAAATACAACCCTTAACCGTTTTATTAATTTAGGAGCTTTTAAGTTTGTAAAAAATAGGTTTGAAGAGGTAAAACATACTGATGTAAATGATACATCACACACAATGAATGTGTACTATTATTTAACTCCTGCAAAACAAAAATCAATACAGGCACAGGTTGATGGATTTACAAAAGAAAATAATTTTTTGGGAACTCAGTTTAGTGTTAACTGGCGAAACAGAAATGCATTTAGAGGAGCTGAACAGCTTGCAGTAAAAACTTATGCAGGTTTTGAAACCACCTCGGGAGATTCTGTAAAAAACAGAAATTACAGGCTTGGCACAGAAGTTACTTTAAAAATTCCACGGTATGCAATCCCCTTTTTTAAAATAAAAGAAAATAATTTCTACCCTCCCAACACAAGTTTATTGTTAGGATATGAGTTGTTTAAGAAAGATATTTTCTATCTCAAAAATCTGTTTCGTTTTCAATATGAGTTTACCTGGAAACCCAACATACAAACTCAATACACGGTTGCACCTATTTCACTAAGTTATTTAAAGGCATCTAATGTTACAGATTCTTTTAAAAAACAAATTATTGCAAGTCCTTCATTATTATTGTCAGTTTTTTCAGAAGCTATACTTGGTTCATCTGCCTCATATACATACAACTCAGCGCTTAGGCGTACAAAAAATAAAGTCTATTTTAATACAAGTGTTGAGGTTTCAGGAAATATTGCAGGCTTAATTACCGGAGCTAAAACATACAGGTCTAAAAATGTATTTGGGGTACCATTTGCACAATATGCAAAATTTGATGTTGACTATCATTTTACCAGAAGGCTGCCAAATAAATTTGATTTAGCCAACAGGCTGCAGATTGGTATAGGGCTGCCTTACAACAATTCAAAACTTCTGCCTTTTACAAAATTATATACTATTGGTGGCTCCAGTTCTATCAGAGGTTTTAGAACAAGAACTTTGGGCCCGGGAACATATAAACCAACCCCGGGTGACCAGCGCTTTTTTCAGATAATTGGCGGCGATTATAAATTACTTGGCAACACGGAGTTGCGCATTCCTTTTACACCACAATTAAGTGGAGCCGTATTTATTGATGCAGGAAATGTATGGACAAAAGACACACTTCTTTTTGGACAGCAAGGCAAACTGACTACAAAATTTTTAAAAGAAATAGCTGTCGCTTCCGGGTTCGGAATAAGATTTGATGCTACAGTTTTGTTGATACGTGCAGACTTAGGCATACCGGTAAGAAAACCCTATTTAACCGATGGACAAAGATGGGTATTGAACAAGATTGACTTCGGTTCAAAAATGTGGCGCAAAGAAAATTTAATTTTAAATATCGCTATAGGTTTGCCTTTTTAAATATCAGCTCTTAACCGGTTAAATTTATTTGTAACATCTTATAATCTATTTCTCTTGAAAAAAAATTATAGTCGTGTAATAGGAATTGTATTGGCGCTAATTATAGTTACTGCTGTAATATGGTGGCAGTTTAATAAAAAAACCCTGGTAAAAAATCAAATTACAAAAGCAGTTGCAAAAGGTACAGACAGTACCTATTATATTCATTACGACAGCAGCAGTATAAATGCAGTTGCAGGCAATGCAACTTTCTTTAATGTGGTCCTGCAATCTGATTCACTCCAAAAAAAATTATACAGCAACGATACTTCAGGCATATCTAAAACAATTTATAATGTTCATATAGAACGGCTTTCTATAACGGGTGCAGATGTTCCATCTCTTTTACAAAAAGATAAAATACAGGCGAACAGCATTGAAATTTATAAACCAATAATTACTGTTATAAGCACAGGTAAAAATGAAATTAAAAAATTTACCGCAGCAGACTCTTTAGCACTTTATGAAAAAATAACGGGGAAATTTAAAAGCATACAGGCAAAAGAAATTAAAATTACAGATGCATCAATAGCATTTGCAAAAGGAAACAACAGCCCTCATACAAATTTACTGGGTGTTTATATTAACCTGCAAAATTTTAAAATAGACAGCACCCGAAACTATGATAATATAGTAAGCTACTTTATAAAAGATGTAGTGGCAAAAATAAAAACAGCTACGGTAATAAGCCAAAAAACAAATCAAATTTATACATTAAACGATGTTGAATACAATGCACCAAAAAGGTTTATAAAGGTTAATAAATTTTTACAGACAGATACAAAAAAAAATAAGGTTATTGTTTCTATATTCAATACCGGTATTACAGGTTTATCAACAAATGCATTTATTAATAACAGACAGATTAAAGCCGATTCTTTAATTACAAATGGAGGTACTATTGGAATATATAAAGGATTGCAAAAAGCCGGAGGTACGGAGACTATTGAAATAGACAATAAATTTTTTGATGAAGCAATTGTAAAAAATATAAGGATTGGCAAATCGGTACTTTCTGTTTACAACAAAGCCAACCAAAACGAAATGCCGCTGGTGCTTAAAAACGTTGAATTTTCAGCAGCCAATATTGACAGTATTCATTCAGGAACAGACATTTTAAAATTGCTGGGCAAAAGTAACTGGTATTTAAAGGCGGACGGATTTTCGTTAAGCACAAAAGATAAAATTTACAAAGTTGAAGTAGGGACTTTTGAGTTAGATAAAGCAAGAAAAACAATTAAAATTAATAAGGCTTCAATAACGCCTACGCTTTCAGAAGCTGCTTTTGTAAACAGTTTAAAAGTTCAGAAGGATTTGTACAATGTAAATTTTAAGAATATTCAATTTTCCGGTGCTGACCTAACTGCATTATTCGAAAAAAAATCTATAATAGCAGATGATATGGTTTTGGAACCTGTAATAAAAGTTTTTAATGACAGAACAGTAATGCCCGGTACAGAAAGCAAAATGGGTAAATATCCTTATCAGTCCATGATGAAAATGCCGACAAAGTTTTTCATAAAAAATGTAAAAGTAAAAAACGGCTATATTTCTTACAGGGAACGGGGAGCAATTTCAAAAAAGATTGGCGACGTGTTTTTCAGCAATGTAAATGGCAGCATCGAAAATGTAACAAATATTGACAGTTACATAAAACAAAAGCTAATGATGAAAGTAGACGTGGAGGCAAAATTTCTTAACATGGCATTATTAAATTCTCAATGGAAAATGCCAATGAATGCAACAGACGGAGCTTTTGTAATAACAGGCAACCTGGCTGGGTTTAATGGCACAAACATTAACCCGATAATTGAGCCACTAGGCATGGGTTCAATTAAAAGCGGAAACATGAAAAGTTTTAAATTTAATATTAAGGGTAGCGATGTAAAAGCAGAAGGCGATGTAGTTTTATTGTATGATAATTTAAAAATAAAACTCCTTAAAAACAGTGAAGAGGAAATAAAAAACAAAAGCGTAAGCAGTTTTATTGCGAATATTATAATAAAAGATCAGAACCCATCTAACGGAAACCTGCGAACAGGTAAAATTGAAATTAACCGTGTTATGACCAAATCTTTTTTTAACATCGTATGGAAAAGTCTTTTCGATGGATTTAAAAAATCGTTAAGGTAGAAAATAAAGTGTATAAAAAAAGTAGCAATTATTTTTGCTGCCGGCTTTTCTTTTCTGTGTCGCTGTTATTAGCTAGCCCTTCTTTAAAACCTCTCTCGGCGTCAGTTTCAGTCACATCACTTTCTAATACATTTTCATTTGTTTTATGAGTCTTTTGCTTTCCGGCAATTTTCTCGGATTTCTTGTTATTTTCAGTAGAAGGCTTTGTATTATTTGTGTTTGCCATTTTGCTCGTGTGTTATATTTGTCTTGTGAGAATGGTCTTTGGTAAAAAGATTTTTATAAATTGATATTCCCCACGCTGCAATTTTATCTGTATTATTAAACACGCTGTTTGTTGCACCAAGTTTTAATGCAGAGCTTGCAATTTTTCCAACAATTGAAGTTGCAGGGCCACCAAAAACTAAGTTTTTAGCAAGTAAACCTGCACCAATACTACCTGCAGCCTTTAAGATTGTACTGCCGGTATCACCGGGTTCCATCACATTTTTAAATGCTGATTTAATAAGATTTTTAGGTTTATAATGATCAATTGTGTCGTGATATTGTTTTTTTAAAATAGCTTCCTGTATAACTTTTTTTTGTTCAAGTGCCACAATAGCTGCTTTCAGTTCTATTACATTTTTAATTTCCATAATCTTAACTATTCATTTTTTTTATAATAGAATCTGCTATGGGAGAACTGATAATTTTTTCTTTATTGGAGTAAATTAAAATTCCGACGATAAGATAAAATGCTGCAAGTATAAAAAACCCAAAATAAAGTCTCCCTGTCAAATCTCCTAACCACAGCCCTAAGGCAATATTTAGGAAAATAAAAAAAGAGGAAAAAACAACAGCTACAATCATATAACAAACTAATGAAGAACCAACTTCAGCAGTTTTCTTTATAGCTTTTAACTTAAAAAGATCTGCCCTTGTTTCTACATAATCCTTTGTTTTTTCAAAAAGGACATCAATTACGCCGTCCTTTTCACCATAATGGTTTTCTTGTAACATATTTTATAATTATCGCCGGAAAAATTAATTAATTACAGATATATTTTTAAAATTTATGCAAAACTCTTTTTAGTTTCATCTCTAAAATCCTTTGCTTTATCTGTAAAGTTATTGGTAGCTTCTTTAGCTTTATCTTCCCATTGGTTTGCAGCATCTCTTCCTTTTTCTACCATGCTGTTTGCATCACCTTTAATATTCTGATATTTTTCCTGCAATGCTTCTCCAAGTTCGTTAAACTTGTTCTTTACAGTATCTCCTAAATCCATACCTTTTTTTCCTATTTTTTTGCGGGTTTCTTTTCCTCTTTCAGGTGCAAATAAAATACCTAATGCTGCTCCTGCTGCTGCGCCTAATATAACACCTGTTAATAGTTTGTTGCTCATAATTGTAATTTTTAATTTTTTGTAAAATAGAATTTAAATAAAATGTAACCAAAATGCTGCCAATACTTTTAAAATGATAAACCAAACAGCCTTGGTTTTTTTTATGTGAAAAAAATTCCCCTTTATTGGAAACTTATTTTACATGCAATTATGAGATTCTTCCGTGAAAATATTCTTACCCTTTATATTTTATATTTTTTGCAACTGGCATAAATATAGAAAGTATTATCATCACAAATAAAACAAAAAAACTTTTTTATGGAATCAACAAAAACAGCACCTGTCAAAAAGCAGCCGGTTAAAAAAGAAATCCAAATTAAAAATACATTTCCGGTAAAAGATTCAAGGCTGATGGAGTTTTTTTACGGAGAATTGAAAGATATCTATTGGGCTGAGAAGCACCTTGTTAAAACATTACCCAAAATGGCAAAAGCGGCAACCTCTGTTGAATTAAAAGCAGCATTTACCGCCCACCTGGCAGAAACGAAAGTCCATTGTGAAAGACTTGAAAAGGTTTTTGGAATGATTGATATGAAGGCACAGGCAAAAAAATGTGAAGCAATGGAAGGTATTATTAAAGAAGGCGCAGGTATTATTGAAGAAACAGAAGCAGGAACAGCAACAAGAGATGTGGGATTAATTTTTGCAGGTCAAAAAGTAGAGCATTACGAAATTGCAACTTACGGAGGATTAGTACAACTGGCGAAAACATTAGGCCTGGAAGATTGCGCTGATATAATGTTACAGTCTTTAAATGAAGAAAAGAAAGCTGATGAAGGATTGACCGACATTGCTGAAAATAATATTAATTACGAATCGGCCGAAGAAAAAAACACAAAGAAAAAAAAATAAGATGACAAATACTAAAGAAGAGCAACACCTAAAATTTATTGATCTTGTTAAGGATGTAAAAACCTGTATGATGATGATTAAAGATGCACAAGGCAAATTAAGTGCAAGACCAATGAATAATGCAAAAGTGGACGATGATGGATCTGTTTGGTTTTTTACAAACGAATTTTCCGGAAAGGTTGCACAGATATCGCATGAAAATGAAATCTTTTTAACATATGCCTCCCCAAGTTCAAATTCCTATGTAGCTTTTAATGCAATAGCTGAACTAAATGATGAAAAGGCAAAAATTGATGAACTGTGGACGCCCGATATGAAGGCATGGTTTCCCGAAGGAAAAGAAGATCCTAAAATTTTATTGATACATGCTAAACCTATCGAAGCAGAATATTGGGACCATTCCTCCAGCAAAATTATTATGCTTTTTAACATGATAAAATCTGCTGTTACAGGAAAATATACTGAGGGAGAACATGCAAATTTAAAATTATAATTATTAAATGAAGTTCAGGTTATCCTTTTTGAAAGGTTAGGTTTTGCTTGTCATATTTTTAAAACTTAACAGAAATATTAATTCATATACTGTAGTAATTCGAATTAAATTTTCAAGCATTAGCGTCATAAGATCTTTTAAACAAGTTTAATTTAAAATGACAGCACCGATTTTATCGCCTCATGCTAAATCAAATGAATAATCTTTTGCAAATGAATTGCTTCAGTTTTATGAAGAAAGGTATAAAAATTTTAGACAATTCTTTTTTCTGAAAAATAAAAAAGGAGAGCTAAAATTTAACTATTGATCAAGTTGTTGTATCACTTTCAGTTACTTAGAAGATGGATTCTTTAATGACTGGAGATTATGTAGGTATTGCAAACAGTTATTGTGAATAAGGTTTATTGGAATGGTATAACTTTTACCATTATTGCTGTAGAAATTATAAGGAATTGAATATTGGGTAAAATATTAGGATCATGAAATACTTTCTTTTTTAAGACATTAGATTCAAATATTTAAATCTAATCACCACTTAACGAGGGTTAATCAAAAGAAAAACTAAATTAATAACTAAACAATTTCACCACCACTCAAAAAAAACACATGCGTAAATTATCATTTCCTTTAGTTGCCCTTATGATCATACTTATTACAGGTTTAAGCAGCTGTGCAGCAATTGGCGGTATTTTTAAAGCAGGTATCTGGACCGGTGTAATCGGTATTGCACTTGTAGTATTTTTGGTTATATTTTTAATTAGCAGATCAAGAAGGTAATATGCTAAAAACTCCTTTTACACACACTATACTGTTTGTATAAATGTTTGTAAAAGGAGTTAACTTTTTTAGAGTTTTTTAATCCGGAAGGTTAGAAATTTAAATTTTGAAAATACAAACTATAAAACTTAATACATAGCAAACCTTGCTGTATTAAGTGTTTGTATTTTTAAAAAACTTATTTTTAATGCATTTAATTGATAAATTATTATTTCCTGTAAACTTTTGCAGGGTAAAGATTCATCAAGCAGGTCCTTGTAAGCTTTGGTAAGAGATTTTTCATTAAATCTGCACAAAGATTGTAACTCTAATCCCTGCTGGCAACTTTCAATATCTGTATCACTAACATCTCCATTATAATAGTTAGAAGAAAACTCAGTAACCGGAATATTAGAACCGTTTATTCCTAAATGTTTTAAATAATTTTTAATTTCGCTTGCATAAAAGCTGCTCTCTTCTGATAACCCGTTTAGGGCCGATTTTAAGGTATAGTTTTCAATTTCATCAGCCACCATTTCAAAATCATTTTTTGAGCGTTTTAAAAAGAACATAAGCCCCGAAAATTTGCTGAGGGCTGAAGCAGTTAAATTGTTCATTTCAAAAAATTTACAGCGTAATTGAATGTTGTTGTCGAAAATTATGAGAAAATATTTGTAGAGATCCTTCCACAATTTGGGAGCCTAATTGGATAATTCATCCACAGTTTTGTAAATAATATCACTTGTAAAAGGCTTACCAATAAAATAATCTGCACCATTTTCCAACGCTTTCGTTCTGTCATCTACAGAATCATGTGCTGTGATCATTATTATTTTAGAATTGGGGTAATTCTTTTTTATATATGGAATATAATTTATCCCTAAACCGTCGGGCAAATGGTTATCTAAAAAAATAATTTCAGGATATTCGTTTTTTAGGGCTTTGTCTGCATCAGTTAAAGAATTTACAAAAGCAGTTTCAAGATTCTTATGTTTTAATAATCTACTAAGCAAATAACAAATATCAGTTTCGTCATCAATAATTAATGCTTTCAAATTCTTTTCATTGAGGTAGTTAACATTTTTCATTTAAATCAACATTTCTGTGTGCAAAATGTTCAATATTACTGCCAACAATCATTTATTGTTTTCTTAAAATACTTTTTTTAATACCATTTATACAAAAATTTACCTAACGCAATATAAATAGCAGTGGAATACTGTCAAAAAAAACTTATTTTAAGATTATAATAATGTTATAAACTAATTTAATTATGTACAAGCAGGAAGTTATAAATCTGGATTTGAGGAATTTTATTATTTTTTGAGGAAAACTTTACATGGTATAATTATAGAAAGATATACTCTAGACATAAAAATATGAGGAAACAATTTGTTACATTTTACACTTTTTTAAAGCAGGTTTTTGTAGAATTTATAGGAGACAATATACTAAAATACAGTGCATCACTTGCTTATTATACTGTTTTATCAATTGCGCCATTACTGGTAATTTTACTTACAATATCCGGATTTTTATTTGGCAAAGAATCTTTAAACGGACAGTTATTTAAAGAAATTAATAAACTGGTTGGTGCAGATGCTGCAACGCAAATACAATCTTCTATTCAAAATATTCATTTAAATAAAGACAACGTTTTTGCAACAACTATTGGTATTGTAGTATTAACGATTGGTGCAACAGGCATTTTTAATGAAATTCAGGATTCGCTTAACAGAATTTGGGGGCTTAAAATAAAGGCCAAAAAAGTGTGGTGGAAATTATTGATTGATCGTCTGGTATCTTTCTCACTTATTTTAAGTTTAGGTTTTGTGCTCATTGTATCGCTTGTGCTTAATGCAATTGCAGCTGCCATAAGTGATAAGATTATTGCTTTAATACCTGGTATGGGTAATATATTTTTAATTGTTTTAGACAGTGCTATTACACTTTTAATTACAACAGTGTTGTTTGGTTCTATTTTTAAAGTTTTGCCCGATGCTAAAATTAAATGGAAAGATGTTACTATTGGTGCTTTTATAACTGCCTGCCTGTTTTTACTCGGCAAATATGGCATAGGCTTTTATTTGGGTAGAAGTAAATTGGGAAGTATTTATGGCGCAGCAGGCTCTATAATGATACTAATGATTTGGGTATATTACACTTCGGCCATATTATACCTTGGCGCAGTATTTACAAAAGTTTATGCTACCGATTTTGGTGGTAAAATTTATCCCAGCGATTTTTCAGAATGGGTAAAAGTAGAAGAAATACCGGTACCCGAAGTGCATCTTAAAATAGACGATATAAAAGAGGAAAATGAATTGTAATAAGTTGGCATGTTTTTTTAAATTAGTTTAATATGAAAAAAAAGATTTTAATTATTGATGATGATCTTGATATGTGTTTGGTACTTAGTAAGTTTCTTGTAAGAAATGGGTACGATGTAGAAACTGCCAACTCAGGAGCAAAAGGAATAATAAAATTTAAGGAAGATAATTTCGATATTGTTATATGCGATTTCCGCCTTGGCGATAAAGATGGAAAAGATATACTGAAAGAAATTAAAGCCATTTCTGCGGAAACAATTGTGCTTATCATAACCGGTTACTCCGATATAAAAATTGCCGTTGATGTTATTAAGATGGGGGCATTTGATTATATAACAAAACCATTAATACCCGATGAAGTACTAAATGTATTAAGTGCAGCGCTTAGCACGCCTGAGCAGGATAATTTTGCAAATCAACCGGGTAGTAAAATTGCCGCTGATAAACAAACCGGTAACAAAAAACCGATGGTTAACGGTGAATTTTTAGTGGGAGAAGCGGGCGCAACAAAAGATTTGTACAAACAAATAGAAATAGTAGCACCAACCAATTACAGCATTATACTTTATGGCGAAAGCGGAACCGGCAAAGAAGTTATTGCCAAAACCATACATGGCTTAAGCGACAGGGCAGATAAACCTTTTATTGCCATGGATTGCGGTACACTGTCAAAAGAATTATCAGGCAGTGAACTTTTTGGCCATGTAAAAGGCGCCTTTACCGGTGCACTTACTGATAAGGAAGGGCACTTTGAACTTGCCAACGGCGGAACATTATTTTTAGATGAAGTTGCAAACCTTACTTACGAAATACAGGCGTCGTTGCTGCGTGTAATACAGGAAAGAAAATTTAAAAGAGTTGGTGGCAATAAAGAAATGCCGGTTGATGTGCGCATAATAGTAGCATCTAACGAAAATTTACAGGAAGCTTACCGCAAAGGCAAGTTCAGGGAAGATCTTTACCATAGATTTAATGAATTTTCTATTAACCTGCCACCGTTGCGTGACCGTAAAAAAGACATCCCATTATTTGCAGATTTCTTTCTGCAGAAAGCAAAATCAGAACTTAACAGAGATATAGAAGGGTTTGAAGATGATGTGATGCAAATGTTTATACATTACTCATGGCCCGGTAATTTAAGAGAATTTAGAAATGTAGTTCGCAGATCAGTTTTACTTACCCAGTCCGGTAAAGTAAATGCAAGAACGCTGCCTTGGGAAATTACCAATACAGATTCCTCATCAACATCGGCACCACCTGCTTTTGCACACAGGCACGATGATGAAATGCATGCACATACTAATTCAACGCCTCCGCCACGGGCAGTGTACGATCTTAAAGATGCTGCTTCCAAGGCAGAATATGAAGCTATAATGAATGTATTAAAGCAGGTAAACTTTAATAAAACAAAAGCGGCAGAAATTTTAAAGATTGACAGAAAAACACTTTACAATAAAATAAAAGGATTCGAAGAAATAAACAGTTAAATCCTGAACAAGGGAAAAGCTGGGTAATTTGAATTTAAGAAAAATATAAAATAAATATTTTTTAAATTGTAATTACCTTTTAAGTATATCCCGGTTTTATTGATAATCGAAAGTACTTTTTTCTCATTTCTAAGAAATTTCGTTAACCTCGACTTAAGTATTTCCTGAATTAATATTTGGATCTAATCTTGTTTGTTATACAATAAATAAAAAATTATGAAAAAAATTATTCCTTTGTGCTTTTTGTTTGCCCTTCAATTAACAACTACGTTTAGCTATGCCCAAAAATATAGAAATGCAGAAGATACTGTTAGACTTAAGAAAGAGTTTGTAAGGGTTAGCAATGAGCTCGCTGACTTAAATGCTAAATTAACGATTGCAGAAAATGATTTGCCTGGTTATCAGACAAAAGCCAATCAGGCAAATAACAATGCTGCTAATGCTGCAAACGAAAGTAGTAACATGGCATCTAAAGCCACAAACGGAAGTATGGGCGATGCTAAAAAAGCTAAAAGAAAAGCCAACAGGGCCTATGGAGAAGCGAAAGATTCCAAGAATGCAAAAAACAAATTAAATAATCAGGAAAATAAGGTTACTAGATATAAATCAGATATAGAGAGAAGGCAAAAACGCATACAGGATTTAGAAGTAATGAGGCTTGCAATAAATACAAAAATTATAAACTCATCAACTCCTCCGGTTATGCAGTAAAAAAAATTAAAAAACGCCTACTTATATTTTTAGGTTTAGCGAAATAAATAAACAAGCCAAAGAAAGTTTCGTCGGCTTGTTTATTTATTAGATTATTTAAATTATTTATGCCTATTCATAACAACAACTGTATTACATTTTTTCATCTCTTTTGCGATCAGCATCTGTTTCACTTTCCTGCCCTGTAATCATGGTTTCTATTTTATGCATTAATGTTGATACGGGTCCTTCCATTTTATTGGTTCTGTCATCCATAGTTGTATCATCTAACAATATTCCAATTTTAAGTTCAGCAGGTAAGTAAGGAAGAAAAAAATCTCTTTGAGTACCCATTATGTCTCTGATAGAATTACGACGTTTATCTTCCGTTGCAGCATCTCTTAAAATTTTTACGGCTTCTAAAGCCACAGCATTAAAATGTGTTTGTACCGCATCGCTGCTGTTTTCAGAATATAAGGCAAGTCTTTCTTTTACCTCTGGTGCATTTTTACCAAAAAATAATTCCAGCCAATCCGGTGTTGATTTATTTCCCGTTAAAAAATCGAGACCTTCTTCAGATCTTACACAATCATACAGCCCCGCAACAGCAGCAGGAGCAATGGCCTGCATCAAACTGTGTTCTTTTTCTTCGTCTGTATTAATTTTTACAGCCTGCGTATTAGGGTCTACTTTTTTAAGTTCAGGTAATCCTAAACTCTTTCTTAATTCTTCTAAAATATTGATTGCCATAAAACATTTTTTAATGAACATTTAATAAATAGCTTATTAACAAAACCATGCCACAATAAGTGGTATAAAATTGGCTGCACTCTTTATTCTATTCAATAAATAAGCAATAAAAATTTACTGTATGATTCATTCTAACTATTTAACTACGCTCAGTGCTGTAATGGAAAAGTTGCGTTTAAAAAAACAAGACAAAGAATTTATTATGACCAAAAAAGGTTTTGGTACCGAAGCAAAAACATACCGGCCAGATGAATTGGTTATTATAAAAACCTACCGTTTTGAAGGTGACTCTGATCCTTCAGATAATTCTATATTATACCTTATTGAAGCCAACGACGGCAGTATAGGATATACACTTGATGCCTATGGCGTTTACAGCAACCATGAGGGTGATGGTTACGATGATTTTATAAGAAAAATACCTGTGATGGAAAGAACAGAACAGCAGATATTTGGAGATGATAAACTCTAAGAAATATTATTAATAAAAAACCCCGGCTAGTTGTAGCCGGGGTTTTTTAATTCAATCAAATCTCCCAATAGATCTTTAATATTTCCCTTCCTATAGGGAGAATAGGAAGGGCTTCTTACCTCACCAGCTTCAACTCATCTATAATATTTTTAGCGCCGCCCAGTTTATCTACACACCACAATACATAACGAACATCAACACATATTGTTCGGTTAAGGTCTTTATCAAAAGCAATTTTATGGCTTAAGGCTTCGTAGTTACCATCAAATGCAAGCCCTATTAAATTACCGTTGCCATCAATTACCGGAGAGCCTGAGTTACCACCGGTAATATCATTGGTGGTTATAAAACCAACAACAAGATCATTCCTGCTTTTATCAATGTACTGACCAAAATCTCTTTTCTTCAGCAGCTCTACCTGCTTTGCAGGAAGATCGAATTCATAATCTCCCGCCACATATTTTTCAAGCAGACCTTTGCTTGTAGTAACATAATCATACTTTACGGCATCTCTTGGTGCGTAGCTTTTTACGTTACCAAAACTTACCCGCATACTAAAATTTGCATCAGGATACATCTTTGCCGCAGCAACAGGATCTTTTTCCATAATACCTTTTAAATATGCACGCCCCAGCTCATTGTTTTTATTTACAAACACGGTGTACAACGATGCATATTTGCCATTGTAACTTTTTGTAAAAGCTGTTGCATAATCAAATGCAGGGTCTGCCTGCAGGGTAACAGCATTAGGATTTGCAATAAATGAGGCCCATTTTGCATCGTCTAAAATCAAGGTAGTTGCAAAAAGATTGGCTGCCCATTTTTTATACGTGTTTTCATCATTCAACGGGCCATAGGTAGCTTTCATTTTTTCATAAAAACCAATGGGGTGCTGGCTTTTATCTACATCATTGTAAAAAGACATAGCAGCAGATGCAACAATTTTTTCATCACTTATTCTGTCAGCAGCTTCCATGTAAACCTTGCGGCTTGCATCAGCAGCAGCAACAGCTTTTGTAATATCAGCACCCGTCATTTCTGTTTTTACAAGCGCAGCTTCCACACCCTGTAAAGACGATGCATAACTTGCAAGCGGCGATCCCAAAATACCTTCTATCAAATACTGGCGCTGTTTTGCATAAGGCGTCCATGCAGCGTAGTTGGCTTCGTATTCCGTCATAATATTTGAATACGCAGTTTTGCCCGCAGCCCATGTGCTAAAGTTCTTTTCGTATGCCTGCTTTTGATCGTAGGTTTTAAACTTTATAAGTTGCTTGGTTTCGCCATCAAAAAACTTCCAGTAATTGGCAACGCCAGCATAATTGCTGGCAAGTTTTAATTTTACCGCAGGGTCTTTTATCATTTGCTCATGCATGTATTTTAAACGCATATCACGCAGCCCAACAAGAGAAGGATTTTCTATTTCATTTTTTAATTTAATGCCATAGCTTGTTTCATAACGGTTGGTACCACCAGGGTATCCATAAATCATTGCATAGTCACCATCTTTTATTCCTTTAATACTTACGGGCAAAAAAGCTTTTGGTTTAAGCGGAATGTTTTCGCTGCTAAATTCTGCAGGCTTAGCATCCTTTGTGCCATATACACGGAAGATGGAAAAATCGCCTGTATGGCGTGGCCATTCCCAGTTATCTGTATCGCCACCAAACTTACCAACACTCTCCGGTGGTGCGCCTACCAAACGAATATCTCTGTAAGTTTTGTAAGTGTACATTAAATACTGGTTGCCTTTAAACATGCTGTAAATACGGCCGGTAATACCATTGTCTTTATCTATTACTTTATCAGTAATTACTTTATAAACATCAGTCATTTTTTTGGTGCGGTCTGTCCAGTTAAGCCCCTTCACCCCATCTTCAACTTCTTTGGTAACATCTATAATTTTATCCAGAAACTGCACCGTTAATTTGCTTTTTATTTCCTGCCCCATGTTGTAGGCGTAAAAACCATCCCGCAGGTAATTGTGCTCAACAGAACTCGCATTGGCAATGGCGTCGTAACCACAATGGTGGTTGGTAAATATGAGGCCTTTGTCACTGACTATTTCGCCGGTGCAGCCACCGCCAAAAATCAGGATAGCATCTTTTAAAGATGATTTGTTTACGGAGTACAATTGTTCTTTGGTAAGCTTAAGCCCACGCTTTACCATATCGTTGTAAACCTGCTGCCCCAGCAGCATTGGCAGCCACATACCTTCATCGGCACGGGCCTGTAATAAGCTTGAAATAAGTACAAGCGAAACGATTATTTTCTTCATTTTTATAGTGATTTTTTATACTACGAATGTAGTTTTTTTTGGTTGAATTTTTTTGATGGATATTAGTTGGTTGCCCGCACTTTCGCAACAGCTTTTTTGCAAGCATGTATCAAACCTTATTTTTCTAAAAAACTATTCAACAGTTGTAAATTTTGCAGTGCCGTGCACATGGTATTATTAAAGTATCAATTTACTGTTTTACCCTTCTGTTACCACTTGTTTATTTCGTCAAAATAGCTTTTTTAAAAAGACATCGTTGTAACTGCTTTTGTAATTGTCATTTGGTCAGTCAAGTCTTAAATAAATCGATTTGCCCTGCGGCAGATTAGTAGGTTTTGCTGCAGGTGGTTTGTTTTGTGTATTCCTTTAAAGTTTCTGCAGTTTCTTTTTTGTAACTGAATGCAACTGCATATGCTGATGTATTTTTTTAATTGCATTAAAAAGAATGCATCATGTTTATTATGAGAACTTTTTTCTCTTGCAATTATCGAGAAGTAAAAAGAGCCACTTTGTTTCTCCGCTCCTTTTTTTCTCTGCGATAAATTTGATTTTACTCCGTAAAGGACAGAAAGATAAATGAGCAACTAAGAAAATTGCACTTTGTTTCTTCGCTCCTTTTTTTCTTTGCGAGAAACCTTTCCTACACTACACCTCAATAAAACGAATCGTTTCATTTACCACAGCCTGCATAGCCTCTGGCAATTCGGATAAATCCCCGGGATGAGTGCGACCAAAAACATGATCGCTATCTACGGTAAATAAAGTAGATGCCGGTAGCCAACTGTGGAGGTCATCAGCTTTTTCTATTGGCACAGCCGTATCTAAACTGCCATGGCAAATAAGTACAGGAATGGTAAGGCTGCGCATGGCAGTTTCAATGTTTAAGGCTGAGGCATTGTCTAAATAATCTTGGTGCAACTGGTAATAGAGCGGCATGTTTTGTTTGGTACGTCCATTAAGATAATATTCCACACCGCTGCGTTTCCATACCTGTATTTTTTCTTCGCTCCAGTTCGTCCAAGGAGTTTTGCATTCGCTGATACCGGCCCAGGTAATGAGTTTTTTTATGCGTGCATCTTTGGCAGCATACAGCGTGGCAATGCCACCGCCCATGCTGTGACCAATTAAATAAATATTGTTTTTGTTGATGGCTTTGTAGTGAATATTATATTCATTGCATACCCAGTTAACCACACAGTTTAAATCATACAACTGTTTGGTATAATTGTTATTGCCAAAGCCTTCCAGGTCCACGAAGTCCTGCAGGTGCTCGGGCGTGGTGCCGTTATGCGAGAAGTTGAATTTTACAAACACATAACCTGCTGCTGCAAATTGTTGCGCAATCAAATCTGCATTGCCCCAGTCTTTAAAACCATTAAACCCATGCGCATAAATTACTACAGGCTTGGCTGCTTCAGCATCAGTATAAAAAATATCAATGGCTATTGGCTTGCCGGCTGCACCGGTAATGATGGTGTTTTTTGTGTTAGACATAAAGTTGAAATTAAGTAATTCCTCGTAAACGCAATTACAGAAAACCGAAGATTGAACACACAAATATAAAGTGGCGGCAATAATTTTTCGCAGTTCACTTTGCAGAAATAAGCCATCATTATTTAATTGCCTGCAGGCATAATTAGACCGGTAATTTCGAACAGTATTAATTTCCTGATAACGGCTTTGGTTACTGTTATCAGCTGAACTTTCAAACAGCTTCCATTACTATCTTTATTGTAATGAAACAGTCCGGCAAAAATCAAACAGAACTAGGTATGCTTGCAGGTAGCCTGTTGCCATCGCTGCAACTGCTGCGCAGGAATGATCCGCTGAGGCTTGCAGGTGCCACAGCATTTTTTACCACATTTGCATTGCCACCCATAATATTTATTCTAGCTCAACTCTTTGGTTTACTCACTGCTCCTAAAATGATAGGCAGAGGACTTTTAGAAAACCTTAGCCAAAGCCTTGGTGATCAGGGAGCGCAACAGGTAAGAGAAGTCATCAGCAGCATCCGTGGCTTCAGCCACAGCAATTATGTTGTTATACCGGGTTTTATATTTTTGTTGTTTGTTGCCACCACTCTTTTTGCAGTTATCAGAGATTCTTTTGAGCAGATATGGAGTATAAAGGACAAAGAAAAAGAAAGCTTTGCTGGAGGGCTTGGCAGCAGGTTAAAATCATTTGCTGTTATTCTGTTTGTAGGTATTTTATTTTTTGCAGAGCTTTTGTTGAGAAGCATAGAAACCCTTGGCGGCAAGTATATAGAAAAGATATTTGGCGGCGGCAGTATTTATTTTAAAATTGTGTTTAGCGAAGTAACAGCAGCCCTCATTGTATCTACCTGGTTTGTAATTTTGTTTAGGTTTCTTACGCATGGCCGTCCAAGGTGGAAGGCCTCATTTATTGGTGGTCTCCTCACCGGCATACTTTTTATTTGCGGGCGCTTTATTTTGAAAGCGTTATTGGTAAAGGGCAATGTAGGTTTACTCTACGGTGCATCTGGCTCCATGGTACTGGTATTGTTATTTGTGTTTTACACTTCTTTTATGTTATATTTTGGGGCAAGTTTTATAAAAGTATATTCAGATAAAAAAGGTTGGGGATTGCATTATGACGGGCAGGTAGTTAAAGAATTAATTGTAAACGATGAAGTTCGAGCAGTGTAGAATTTAATGTTACAATTAAAAAAACCATACTTATAAAAGCAACAATGTTTTAGTAATGTTATCTTTTAAAGTATGGTTTATATTTGTTTCAATGCCAAAATAATTCCATCTGCACTCGTCTGTTGTCTTGCTTTTATTTAATCTGCAACAACACTTTTGCATCTGCATTTTTACCGATAAAAGTTGCAAGGTCACCCGCTGTTATAAAGCTGTTGAAATTATTTGCAACCGTTGCCAGCGGAATTTTATATTGCTCTGCAACTACAACCTGTAAAGCTGTTTTCATAAGATCATTGTTGGCAAAAGAGTTAAGTTTGGTATCCTCATTAAAGTTTGCTAAAAATCCTTGCTTCTTTGCTGCACTGCCAAAAACAGAACTACTCCCTACCGTATTTAATACAGATTTAAGCAGCCTGGAAAGTAGAATTACACCAACTATTGTGGCAACAGTTTTTACGGCTGTTTTACCTATGGCTGCATCGCCAAGTATGCCGCCCTTTGCTGAATTTTTTGAACTGCTGCAACCCATAAAAGTTACGCTGCCAATCGCAAGCAGCATGCAGTAAATGCTTAATTTTTTCATAGTATAAGTTTTATCATTAAAAATATTTATTTCACATTGGAATGAAATATCATGCTAGGGTTTAATGAAATGCGGGGTTTGGGAAAAGATTAGCATTTTCGGAAAAAACATAAAGCTTTTATGATACAATAAATTTTTTTAATTCAGGAGCAGTTTTTGTAAATATGGATATACAAATAAAGGGAATATTATTATTGCGTCATGATCTCCTGCTGCTTTTATTATTACTGTCAACATCAGTTAAAGCGCAGGAAGTTTATAAAACATCCTTAGGTTTAAAATTCCATTTAGATGCTTGCAGAATGGTGAAGAATCTTTCTTAAAAAATAATCCTTGGGAACCGCTAAACTTCAGCTTTTTTTCGGTAGCCTTGATTTTTTTGTTACTTTTTTCATCAAGGAAAAAAAGTAAATGAAGTCTAAGTAAAGAAGTAATTAAATACTTTATGAATAAGTAAAACAACAACCATCAAAATAAAATCAATGAACAATAATTTTTCCCAAATCCCAATAAAAAAAGTTTTTACTCATCATACTGCCCCACTGACCTTAGAAAAAAAGCGGTTAAAAAATTTTGATGGTGGTCGTTAAGAAATGAAATCAATGTTACCAATGTTTGGTATTTACCAAACGTTGGTAAGTCCTACAAAAGCCCGGCTTTGCAAATATGTTGTAACTGATTTCATTTTAGACAGCCATTCAAATTTTCAGCTTTTTTTCGACAGTCTTGATTTTTTTGTTACTTTTTTCATTAAGGAAAAAAGTAAATGAAAGGCAATCGTAACAAATATTTCAATATCCTAAATTGCTTATGAACTAAACAAAACAGCACCAACAAAAGCAATATTAAATTTCTTCATTCTTCTCCAACACAATTTCAGGCAATTCCACAACCGCCGCCACAGCAGGCAAACTCTCCACATTCTTCAACTCTCTGTTAATAGCCCTTGTCCTCGTACCAACCACATCATCCAATTGCCCCAGTCCGGTCTGTATATTTTTTTGAGCCTTTTCTAACAGCCCGCCAAAGTTTTCAAATTCCTTTTTTACGTTCCCTAAAACCTTCCAAACCTCGCTGCTTCTTTTTTGCAGCGCCAATGTGCGAAAACCCATTTGCAGACTGTTTAAAATAGCCATGAGTGTGGTTGGCCCTGCAACGGTTATTTTATAATCGGTGCGCAACTGGTCTATCAAACTGCTGCGGCGTATTACCTCAGCATAAATACTTTCAAAGGGTAGAAACATGATGGCAAAGTCAGTGGTATTGGGTGGGTCAAGGTATTTATCCCTGATGTCTTTTGCCATTTTTTTAATCACGGTTTCCAGGTTTTTGGTGGCAGATTCCACTTCATCGGGTATGGCATTTTCGTATGCTGCTATTAAATGCTCATAGGTATCTTTTGGAAATTTAGCATCTATCGGCAGGTACACAAAACTACTTTCATCTTCGCTGCGTCCCGGCAGTTTTATAGCAAACTCCACCGGCTCTGTGCTGCCTTTTTTGGTGCGTACATTTGCATCGTACTGGTTGGGTGCAAGTATCTGCTCCAGCAGCAATGCCAGTTGCACTTCGCCTACACCGCCGCGAAGTTTTACATTGCTTAATACTTTTTTTAGTCCGCCTACATCAGTAGCAATGGTCTGCATTTCGCCCAATCCTTTCTGTACTTCCATCAGTTGTTTACCAACGGTTTCAAAACTTTGCCCGAGCCGTTCACTCAATGTTTTTTCCAGCTTTTCTTCCACCGTTACCCGAATGCTTTCCAGCTTGGTTTCGGTACTTTTTACAAGATCGGTTTGTTTGGTATCCATCTGCGCAAACTTCTCCCGCTGCAGGTCGTTAAACGATTTTATGTTGATGTCAAAGGCCTCTTTAAAATCTTTAAATGCAGAGGTAAGTTCTTCCCGCATAAAGCGACTGTCTTCTTTAGCCTGGGTATTTATTTTTTCCAACTGGTTAATATTGGCGGCCGAAAAATCAGCTATATTTTTGGTTAGTTCATACCGGTTATTGGTGGCTATGCCCGCATTTTCTTCTCGGTTTATTTTAAAATCTTCTTTAAGGTTGCTTTCTATTTTAGACAGGCTTGCCTGCAAAGACTGAAGTTTATTTTGTAGCTCAGGCAGGTTGTTGTCTTTTTTATGGTGGAAAATGACAATGAGTACAATAGCAATGAGTACTAAAATGCAAAGGATGATTAATAAAAGCGTTTCCAAAATGCTGGAATTAATGATAAATAAATGGGATGTTTTTTGGTTAATAGGTGTTAGCATTTTACCACACTCAAAGTAATACATTTAGTTATTGTAAAAGATGTTTATGGTGCTCATGTAAATAAAATGTTGGGTAATAACTACTGGCACAACCCTTGCAAACTTATCGTGTAGGCTTTTAACCAAATCGTTTTCACATTCATTTATATAAACACACAATCATGAAAATTATTCCACACGACCAACTCATTAAAAAACTGGACATCTGTATTGCAGCTTGTAATTTCTGTGCCTCTTCATGCCTGCAGGAAGATGATGTGCAAATGATGGCGCTTTGTATTAGGTACGATATGGACTGTGCAGATGTTTGCAGAACTGCCGCCGTATTATTGGCCAGAGATTCTAAGCACGGCAAACACTTATTAAAGGAGTGTATAGAACTGTGCGAAGCATGCGCTGAAGAATGCGGTAAACATGAGCATGATCATTGTCAGGCTTGTGCACTTGCCTGTAGAGAATGTGCAGAAGCTTGCAGAGCGGCGGCTTAAAAATGAAATTTTTTCAGTTGTTCTGTGTTTTCTGTGGCAAAAAATATAGCCACAGAAAACACAGAACAAATACAGATTTATAAAACAAGAGAATTAAAGAATAAAGAAAATTCAGGTAGAATAAATGGAATTAATTGTAATTGAATATCGGGCAATCTATTTTTTAAAAAAGTAAAGAATTATTTAAATGATTTTAATTGGTGGGATTGGCTCCGGTATTATTTTTTAAAAACTCACCATACCATTTTCCTGATGACTTTACAATGCGCTGTTGAGATGTAAAATCTACATGTACCAAACCAAACCTTGGATGAAAACCTTCGGCCCATTCAAAATTATCAAGCAGTGTCCATACAAAATAACCGGTAACATGTACACCTTCATTCTTTGCTTTTAAAACCTGCGCTATGTAATTTTTTAAATAATCTACCCTACTCTCATCAGCAACATTATTCTGTATTAACTCATCTTTAAATGCTGCACCGTTTTCTGTAATTATTATTTGTTTTACACCGGCATATTGGCTAAGCCTCTTTAATGCATAATATATCGATGCCGGATAAACCTCCCAATTCATTAAGGTAGCATACACATTTCGTTCGTTTGCTTTTATAATTTTTGCTTTCACAAATGGCATGAACGGCGCATATTTTACAACCTCACGTGTATAATTTTGTAAGCCAATAAAATCCATGTCAAAGGCAAGTTTTTTTTGGTCCCCGGCTATCATAAAACGCTCTATGCGCTCCATTATTTTTAATTCTTTAGTGGGGTAGCCCATACCTAGCAGTGGTTCTATAAACATTCTGTTAAGCAGTGCATCTAGTTTTGCAGTGGCAAGTATATCTTTTTCTTTCTGGCTATAGGGTTCTAAATGCGAATAAGAAAATGTAGTTCCCACTTTGCAATCGCCTCTTAGAGATTTTATAATTCTTCCTCCCTCTGCCTGACACATGGCCGCATGGTGTGCCGCAGCTAAAAAACTTGCAAGCCCTTTTTTGCCGGGTGCATGTACACCCAAAAAATACCCTGCACCGGTAAAAACCATCGGCTCATTTATTACCAGCCAGTGTTTTACCCGGTCGCCGAAATTATTTACACAACAGGCTACAAAGTTGCTGAACCATTCAATGATGTCTCTGTTAACCCAGCCACCTTTTTGTTGTAAAACTTCCGGTAAGTCCCAATGGTATAATGTTATCCAGGGCTCTATCCCGAGTTCTAAGCAATAATTAATTACCCTGTTGTAAAAATCGATTCCCTTGTAATTTATTGTACCTGTTCCATTGGGTAAAATGCGACTCCATGATATTGAAAACCGATAGTTGGCAATGTTCATTTTGTGCATCAATGCAATATCTTCTGCATAATTA
>JAYTCO010000155.1:0-11514 GCA_043736415.1 Ferruginibacter sp.
TTCATCCGTTGTAAATCTACCCAAGCCAAAGCGAAGCGAACTATGTGCCAAATCATCGCCCAAACCCAATGCTTTTAAAACATAAGAAGGTTCTAAAGATGCAGAAGTACACGCAGAACCTGAACTTAGAGCAATGTTTTTGTTAAAGCCCATCAACAAACCTTCACCCTCAACATGTTTAAAAGAAATATTGGTAACATGCGGCAAACGATGTTCTGTGCTTCCGTTTATATAAGCTTCTTCAAGCAACATCAAAGCTGTTTCTAATTTATCTCTCATTTTACTGATGCGTTTTGTATCTGCCTCCATATCCTGCATACACAATTCGCAGGCTTTGCCCATACCCACAATACCTGGTACGTTCAACGTGCCTGAACGCATACCACGCTCATGACCACCGCCATCCATTTGCGCTGTAACTTTTACACGAGGATTTTTCCTGCGTACATACAATGCACCAACCCCTTTTGGTCCGTACATTTTATGCGCTGTAAAGGCCATAACATCAATACCATCTTTGTTAACATCCACAGGTATTTTACCTACAGCCTGTGTAGCATCTGTAAACAATAATACTCCATGTTTTTTAGCGATAGCGCTAATTTCTCTTATCGGCATTACTGTTCCTATTTCATTATTTGCCCACATGATAGAAATTAAAATGGTAGTCGGGCGAATAGCAGCTTCCAATTCTTTTAAATCTATCATTCCATCAGGTCTAACTTGCAGGTAAGTAACTTCTCCACCTAATTTTTCAAGGTGTTTACAAGTGTCCAAAACCGCTTTATGCTCGGTGGTTGCCGTAATAATGTGATTGCCTTTTTGAGCATACATTTCAAAAACACCCTTTATTCCAAGGTTATCACCTTCCGTTGCACCACTAGTAAAAATAATTTCTTTAGGGTCGGCTCCAATCAATTTTGCAACTTGCTCTCTTGCATAATCGACTGCTTCTTCCGCTTTCCACCCAAAAGGATGGTTCCGGCTTGCTGCATTGCCATAATCTTCTAAAAAGTAAGGAGTCATTGCTTCCAACACTCTTGGATCCATTGGCGTGGTGGAATTGTTATCTAAGTATATCGGTAATTTCAACATTTTTTTGATATTTAATTTATAAGCAAATTTACTACAATCGTTCTACTTTAGCGTTACCATTAAAGAAATAATAAACCATGCTACAACCTGAACATATCGGTATTGCTGTTAAGAATTTATCAATATCTGTTCCGCTCTTTGAAAAACTGCTGAATAGTCAGTGTTACAAGACAGAAACGGTAGAAACCGAAAAGGTTAACACAGCATTTTTTAAAACCGGACAGACAAAAATAGAATTGCTTGAAAGTGCTTCGGCCGATGGTGTGATTGCCAAATTTATAGACCGAAAGGGAGAAGGAATACACCACATTGCATTTGAAGTTACAGATATAGTTGCTGAAATGAAACGCCTGCAATCTGAAGGTTTTGTGCTGCTCAACGAAACACCAAAACATGGCGCCGATAATAAACTTGTCTGTTTTTTACACCCAAAAGGAACAAATGGGGTGTTGGTGGAATTGTGTCAGGAAAAAAAATGATTTTTAATTTCTATAAAGCACAACTTTAC
This sequence comes from Ferruginibacter sp., assembly GCA_043736415.1. GTDB lineage: Bacteria > Bacteroidota > Bacteroidia > Chitinophagales > Chitinophagaceae > Ferruginibacter. The sequence goes on from JAYTCO010000155.1 coordinate 1,604, forward strand.
TGTAGTTTGTATATTATTTTAATAAAAGGATTACGTGCAGAAACGTTGAAATATAAAATGAAATTTAGGCTGTCCTGATAATAGTTTTCTGTATTACAATCACCCATATTATTTAAACAATTTATTTTTGTAATCTATCCGAACCGAAGGTAAAGTTTTGAAAATTCTTACAAAAGACTTCCGGTTTTTTTAAAGATGTAATAATAATTTAAATTTATAAATCTTCACGCTATCATGTAACCAATAATATAGTTTACATACTCATTCTTTTTAAAGTAGAAAGTTAAAATTGAGTTTAAAGAGTATTTTAGGAACAGATCTACCATCCACAATAACAGCTATCTCTTGTAAAGTTTTTAGTAATAATAAAAATTCAAAATCAACTCCACCTTTTAGGGAAGTTATAAGGAAGTTATAGGGAAGTTTACCAATAGTTAGGCTATTGGTGAGCCTTAAATGACCTATTAGATATCTTATACAATGAGGCAACCTCTTTTATTTGGGGGGAAGCATTACGGCTTTTTAAACGCTTTCAAAAACTGAAATAACTTTATTGTATGAATTATTTTTTAAGGAAAACTATTTACTTCATTTTTATACTTCACCAAGTATTTATGCTTTTGTAATTTTTATTTTCTTAGCTGTTCTACTGATAAAATCCTGGTGTTTTTTTACTTACTTCCTTTTTCGTTTGCGATAAAAAAAGGACTAGATTTGGTTGCAATACAGAGCTAGGTCAGCTTTTGGGTTAATATCAAACAACGCTTTTTTTGGAAAATATTGTAAATTTTTTTTAATAAAGTAAAATATTCAAAAATTAATTTTTTATACCAACACTAAATAAACATCATGAAAATTTTAAAATTATTGTTACTTATTATTTCAGTAACATCAGTTGTAAATGTCTGTCTTGCCCAATCTGATACTGTTTCTCCAATGGATACAACAATATATGGCCGAAACAAAGCTGCAGGAAAGTTTATAAAAACAAGAGGTATAAATCTGTATTATGAAACCTATGGCGAGGGTGAGCCACTACTTATTATACATGGTAACGGAGGTTCTATTAATAACTTTATTTATCAGATACCTTATTTTGCTAAATACTATAAAGTAATATTAGCTGACAGCAGAGCACAGGGTAAATCTGTTGATAAAGGCGATTCGCTTAGTTATGAAATGATGACTGATGATTTAAATGCTATGCTCGATACACTGCATCTAAACAACTGTTACGTTATTGGCTGGAGCGATGGCGGCATTAATGGGTTAATGCTTGCCATGCGCCATCCTGACAAAGTAAAAAAACTAGCAGTTACCGGTGCTAATCTATGGCCTGAAGCTACTGCGGTTGATCCTTTTATTTACAATTGGGCAAAAAATTATTATGACTCCCTAAAAAAATTACCTGCTTCACCAAATAATATTGGCAGCATTAAACTTACACATTTATTAGCCTTTGAGCCGCATATAACTACTAAACAGTTACAGAAGATAAAATGCCCAACTCTTGTAATTGGTGGTGACCATGATGTAATATTACCCCAGCATACAATGCTTATTGCACAATCTATTCCTAATTCCTATTTATGGATATTGCCAAACTCAGGACATTCAACTCCAATTTTTTACAGAGAAAAATTTAATACAGAAATAGATAATTTCTTTAAAAATCCATACAGAAAAATCGATGGTTTTGGGCGGTTTAATTAATAATAATGATTTAAGATCTTATAATAAATATCATCATTTGCGTACTCAAATATTCATACAAATATTTAAGTAAATGTTTTAAATGAGTATGTCTTTATTTTGAATTATTTAAGACGTTATTAAACTTTCCAACCTTAATTTTTAGAAAATTATCTTCTAAGGTTTTCCAATATTAAGATCACATAATTTTAAAACTGTAAAGACTTTTGGGTATAACACACATGTTTTTTTATAACTTTTTTTTAGATGATTGAATTCGAATAAGTTAAATCGAAATTTGCTTCCAGCCGATCAACCTTTTTGTACAGATGATTCTTTTAAAAATGTACAGATTAATAAAAATTATAATTCGGGTGAAAAATAATCATGCAGTTTATCTGCATACTAACAAATGTTAGTTATGTTTGCAATTCAAATAAATTATAAGATAAATGAATTTCCTTTTAAGAAATATTGCTTTGGCTTTTTCGACAACCTTACTATTTGCCTCATGTAATAAAGACGAAACAACTGCTCCTGCACCTACTGTTGTAAAAGAATACAGTATAAAAATGAGTGCTGCAAATGAAATCTCGGTGAATACCCGTACGGAAACATCCATTGCTGCATTAAAAATATTTTCAGATAACAGTGTAACTTTTACAACTACATTCAGTAATTTTTCTGGCGTTGATACCATTAAAGCGGCTCATTTACATTTGGGCGATGCTGTAAATAATGGCAGCATTGTTTTACCTTTTACAATTGTTGCTACAGGTGCATCGGTTGAAGCAAAAGCATTAAACGTAAGACAAACACTTATTGACAGCCTTAAAAATAATGTTACAGATTTTTATGCTAATGTTCATAGTGTACAGATGCCGGGTGGGCTTGCACGCGGGCAGATTGGTAAAAATATTTTACAGGCATACAATGTTTCTTTGAGCGGCGCAAATGAGCCAACCCCGGTAGTAACCACAGCAACAGGTATAGCAATAGTAAGGATAAATGAAGACAACAAATTATTTTCAAAAATTACCATCAGTAATTTAGAAACTGCAGATACTTTACGTTTTGCGCACATTCATATTGGTGCAACTGGTGCAAACGGACGTGTAATTACAAATCTTGCTGATACAAGAAATGATTTTGGTACAACTCAAACCAGAATGATAAGTGCAGGACTGGCAGATTCAATTGCTACAAAAATGATTTATGTAAATGTGCATTCCAATTTTTCTCCGGGCGGAAAAATGAGAGGACAAATCAGATAATAATTATAGAAAATATTTTCCCCCGAAATCATCATTAATTGTATTATCAATTATTGTGATTTCGGTTTTTTTTGCTTACACTTTTTAAAGGCTGTCTGACTTTTATACTGCCAAAGATGTAACTGCCCACAATGCCGTAAGCGATATTAATATCCATAATACTAAAGCCTGCAATAAAGGCATTACCCCAACAGATTGTAAAACTTTTTTAGATAAGCCACAGCCTATTAAAAACAATGTAAGTGTGAGACCTGCTTTTGCAACACTTACAAGATAATGACCATATTGCTGCACAAAAGGAATGTAGGAATTCAATACCATTGCAATTACAAACATGCCGATAAAATAAGGTATTTTAATTTTACTGTTTTTATTTTTAAATAAAAATGTAGAAATAAAAGCTACAGGAATAATCCACAATGCCCGCGCAAGTTTTATTGTAGTAGCAATCTCCAAAGCCTGTGTGCCGTATTTGCTTGCAGCACCAACCACAGAGCTTGTATCGTGTATTGCAATTGCGCACCAAAGCCCAAACTGAGACTGTGACAGCTGTAACTGATGGCCAATAATTGGAAATACAATCAAGGCCATTGAGTTAAGAATAAATATTGCACCCAACGCTATAGAAATTTGTTTTTCTTCTGCTTTAATTACCGGAGAAATAGCGGCTATTGCACTGCCGCCACATATTGCAGTGCCGGTAGAAATTAAGTAAGAAGTTTTCTTTTCTATTTTTAAAATTCTGCCTAAAATATAACCAAAAAAAAGTGTACCAATTATTGATACAACCGTAAACAATATACCGGCTTTACCTGCCTTCAAAGCACTGTGTACATTCATTCCAAAACCCAGACCAATTACAGAAATTTTTAGTAATGTTTGTGTTGCTTTACTGTTTAAATGCAAATAAGGATGACCAATAAACAGGGCTATAAAAAGACCCATAAGCAATGCCACTGGTGGAGAAATAAAAGGAGTTAAACAAAATAAACCTCCAGTGATGAATATTATTTTTTGATATTTTTTCTTGGGCAAATCAGATTCATTTTTATCAATGATACTGGGTTGGTTCATGGCAATTAGTTGGTTGCTAAAAGCAAAAGTGCAGTTTAATATTCACTGCCAATATTGTAAATAGTAATGCTGTATAATTTAAAGTAATAACAGATAACATTGCACTCTTTACATGTTCTGTAAAGTGCAGTTCAACATTTTCTTTTTTGTATAAAAATTAATTTAAATTTTATTCCATCATAATTTTAAATAAACGTATTTAAGGTTTTGCTCTTAGTTTAAATAAGGATTATTTTTTTTCTCATCACCCACTATTGTAACAGGACCGTGACCACTGTAAACAACTGTATCATCAGGCAATGCAAGTAAATTTTCTTTAATACTTTTTATTAGCTGTTCATGGTTGCCACCGGGTAAATCGCTTCTACCTACACTGTTTTTAAACAATGCATCACCACTTATTACAAATTTATCTTCTGCACAATAAAATGCCAAACTTCCGGGACTATGGCCCGGCACCAGCAAAACTTTTAATACATCTTTTCCTAACGAAATTGTATCACCTGCACTCAACAAAATAAATTCGCCTTTATAATTATCAAAAGGCATATTATACATTAAACCGCTCGTTGGTGCAAAAGCCAGTACAGCTTTTTCGTTTTCGTGTATTTTAAGGGTAAGGTTATATTTTTCAGATATGAATTTATTTCCAAAAACATGATCCAAATGGCAATGCGTATTGATTAGCATTTTTGGAGTCAGTTTATTATAGGTAATAAATGCAATTAATTCCTCTTTCTCAGCATCAAAATAACAGCCTGGATCAATAATGATGCAGTCGTTAAACTCATTGTAAAGTATATAAGTATTTTCCTGTATTGGACTAAATTCGAATGATTTTATTGTAAGCATATATGCTGATTTAAAATGATTTTAATTGTAGAGTGTAATCAACTAATTTTAAGACTTAATATAACAGATAAGTATGGCAAAGTTCAGCAGAATAATTCTTATTTCCTTTATTTTCATTCTTCCGGCTATTGTAACTACAGCCCAGGTAAACGCTGTTACTTTTGGTAAAAACAGAATTCAATATAAAAAATTTAAGTGGCAGTTTTATCAAACCCAAAACTTTAATGTTTATTTCTATGATGGAGGTAAGGAACTTGCAAAATTTACAGCACAGGCAGCAGAAAAAGAACTACCTCAAATAGAAACTGCTGCAGAGTACAGCTTGCAACGTAGGGCCAATATTATTTTATACAATGAATTTGCTGATAAAAAGCAAACCAACATCGGTTTGGAATCTGATATTTTAAATGCGGGGGCTGTAACAAAACTGGTTAACAATAAAATGGTGGTTTACTATGATGCCAATCATTATAATTTGAAACGCCAGATAAGACAGGGTATTGCAGATATCATTACAAAAAATGTTTTATTTGGCGATGATTTAGGCGAAGTTGCCAGCAACCAAACGCTATTGGATCTTCCTGTGTGGCTTACCGATGGCTATGTTGCTTACCTTGGCGAAAACTGGAGTACGGATTTGGATGATGAGCTTAAAAGTGAGATACTAAGTGGTAATTACAGCAAATTTTCAAAATTTGCTTTTGAAAAACCTTTGCTTGCAGGCCATGCGTTTTGGTATTATGTAGAAGAGAAATATAAAAAAGAAAACGTAACTTATTTTTTATACCTGGCAAGAATTTATAAAAATTTAAACAAAGCCAGCAGGCAAATAACCAAACTAACTTTTAAACAGTTGCAGGCAGAGTTTATGGAGTATCAGGATGATAAATATTCAAAAGATATTGCCCGCCGCAAAGCATACCCAAAAGGAAATTATGTTGATGGTTTTGATATTAGCAAGCGCTTAAATTATTACCGTTTTAATGTTAACCCCAATAAAAAAAACAACGATTATGTTGTAACCCAATTTAAAAAAGGTATTGTCAGGTTAATTTTAAATGAAGGGTACGAAAATAAAACTTTGCTTAAATATGGCACAAGATCATACGAAGCAGAAGTCAATCCAAGCTATCCTTTAGTAGCTTGGGATCCAAAAGGAACAAGGATCTCCGTTATTTATACAACCGAAGGTCATCTTAAATTATTTGTGTACGATGTACTGAGTAATTTAAAGCAATATACTTTTGATATTACTGATAAGTTTGACCAGGTGCAGGATGTGAAATATATGTTGGATAGCCGTACTTTACTTATTTCAGCTGTAAAAAACGGCCACTCAGATATTTTTACATTTGCAATAGAAAAAGAAAAAGTTACACAAATTACCAACGATGTGTACGATGACCTTGATGCAACCTTTGTATCTTTTCCCGGCAAAACCGGTATCATTTACAGCAGTAACAGACCAAGTGCCGCAGCTAAAACAGGAGATACTATTTTACCAAGTGATAACCGCTATAATGTTTTTTTAATTACAAACTTTGGCGGTAAACCAGAGCTTAACCAGATTACTCAATTGACCAATTTAAAGTATGGCAATGCACGTTTTCCCACACCGTATAACAGCAACCATTTTACTTTTGTAAGCGATGAAAATGGAATTGGCAACCGCTACGCAGGTTTCTTCACAACAAAGGCTGAAGGTTTAGATACATTGGTTTTAATTGGAGATGACATACTTCGGAATCCATCAAAAAAAGATGTTGACAGTACTTTACGGGTTTACAAAAAGACGGATATAGATTCCGTTGCCATTGTAGCCATATCATCAGATTCAGCCTATACATTTCCGCTGACCAATTACCCAAGTTCGCTTGCTGAAAGTCGTGTTGCAGGAGATAACAATCAACTCAGTGAAGTAACAAGGCAAAGTGATGAGAAGGTTTTATATAAACTTAAAATAGATGAGAATACGCTTTACAAAAGAAATGTAAGCGCACCCCCTACAGAGTATGCAAAAAAATTAATGAGAGAAAGCAGACTTACAAAAGTAAATCCTGCAACAGGCAAACCTGTTATACCTGCAGCTGTTACTGACACAGCAAAAAAACCGAACGACTTTTTTCAAAATGAATTTGGGACTGACACAACAAAAAAAACCGTAGAAGCAAAGACAACATCGCCTGTTTTAAAAGACAATGATAATGTATTGGGACGGGCAAAATTATTTGTTTACAAGCCAAAGAAATTTTCTGCAGATTATGGTTCAGCAGGGTTTAACAACAGTGTTTTAATTAATCGTTACCAACCATACCAAGGCGGGTCGGGTCCTATAAAGCTAAACAGTGGAAGCCCCTTAAATGGCCTCATACGTTTAGGTACATCTGATTTAATGGAAGATATAAAAATAACAGGTGGTTTTAAAATCGGGACCAATCTTAAGGACAATGAGTGGTTACTAAATTATCAAAATTTAAAGCGCAGAATTGATTGGGGGCTTACTTATTACAGAAATGTACAAAGCCTTTCGTTTGTAACTAATGGTAACCCCCCGGCATTTTTAAACGGTAAACAGTTTACAAATTTATACCAGGCAAATATTTCTTATCCCTTCGATGAAACAAAAAGTATAAGATTTAGTACCGGCATTAGAGCAGATAACCAGGTTGTAAATGCAACTCTGCAATTGCCTCCAACATTATTAATAAAAAATAATCTTACGCTTTACCAAACCTCACATTTAGAATTTGTTTACGACAACAGTATTGCCACTGCCCAAAATATTTACAATGGTGAACGGGCAAAAGTATATGCTGATTTTAACAGGCAAATAAATAAAGTGCAGTTTGCCAATGGACCAAATACATATAATGTTGGGTTTGATGCTCGATACTATTATCCTATTTATAGAAACTTTATTTGGGCAGGCCGTGCTGCAGGAGATTTTAGTTTTGGGAACCAAAAATTAATTTATTATTTAGGCGGTGTAGACGGCTGGTTGCTGTTTGGCAACAACACAAAAAAAGATGGCAGCGATAAGTATTTTATAACCGGAAACACACCTGCACCAGATCAGGAATATGCATTTCAAAGCCTTGCAGTAAACATGCGTGGGTTTCTACAAAACATTGCAAGCGGTAACAATTCAGTTGTAATAAATAGCGAATTTAGGTTGCCAGTTTTTACAACACTTTTCGATAAAACAATAAACAATGCATTTGTCCGCAATTTTCAGCTAACACAATTTATAGATTTAGGAACTGCATGGAATGGTGGCTTTAAAGGTATTAAAAGACCCAATATTCCATACAACTCTGCAGCTAATCCTAATTTTCCAAATGATCCGGGAGCTGTTACAGTAAGAGTAAAAGCCGGTGGTATTGGACCTTTTGCCGGTGGTTACGGTTTTGGTGCCCGTAGTACTTTACTTGGCTATTTTGTAAAGTTTGATGCAGCATGGCAAATGAATGGTCTTTTTAAAGGTAAACCTCAAACCTATATTTCCTTAGGTCTCGATTTTTAAAATAAATAATTTGAATAATTAAAAAGGGATGTTACTTTAAAGGTGGCATCCCTTTTTAATTGAACTTACATTTAAAACATCAACAATTCTATAGCTTCCAGTTGACGCCATTTTAAAAAAGGGTCAACTTTTTTAGGAGGTACTGTAAAATTTAAATACAACAAATATTTGGGGCTCTTAGCAACAAGCAATATATGAACTTTTGTTCCGGCTGTTGGTAGTAGTGCCGCAACAAAGTTTAATATAATTTAGCAATTTATTATTGCGGCAGCTACTACTGCCCAACCGGCAGCCCTTGAAAAATATATTCTGTTTTCAACTTTTTCTCTTTCAGCTTTCTCAATTTTATTAAATCAATTTTTAAGTTCTTTAATAAAAATATTTATTGTGTGCGGTGCACTCTCATATCCACCAAAGTATGGGTATAATTTATATCCTTCTGCTTTAATAGTTGTGCTGGTTCTCGGTAGTGAATCCGTTTTACCATTTAATAAAAAATGATAAGCTGTTGAGGTGACTTGGATAGCGCATACATTTTCTTTACCAAGATCTACCGTACCAAGTTCTTTAAAGTCGTTTAAACCATTGTTATAAATATATCCGAAAAGTCTCAATGCGTTATTGCTCCATCGCCATCCAAAACGGGCACTAAACTGGTGGTGTGTTGTATTGTTGTCAGAAAAGCCGTAAAGTTTATTTATATCATTCTGTCTGCCGGGGTCTATAGTTGTGTAAATAGCACTGCTGTCAAACTTTGCGAGAAACTTAAGTTCGCTGTAAGATGTGGTATTGTAAACATTGTCATTACAAAACTGCTGTCCTGCAGCAATTGTGTATTTTGTAAAAGGCACACCGGCGTCAGGTATTTTGGACTGCAAATCAACTTTTGATTTTGAGCAGGAAAGTAACAGAAAAATTGGTAAGTTTAAAAAGATAAATCGAAGCACAGTTATAATCGTTTAGTAAAACTCTATAACTTAATACGGGAGTTTTTATTGTCGCATTCAAAAAGTTTGACATTGCCTTATTTTCGAACTCGTACGCTTTCATCTAAATCCTGCCTGAGATTTAGTAATAATCGAAGAACTTCTAAAAATAAAAATTAATTTAAATCTTAGTAAATTTTAAAAGAAGTGCTGCAAAAAAAATTAAATACGGTGCTTTAGCTTTTTTTTTAAATAATATTTACCAAAAATTACTTTCCTCCTTTCAATAAAATTTAGCAATTACCAAAGGCCAGGTAAGTACATTTTATAAATTTATTAATTTAAATATGTAAGGCATAAATATGATAAGTCCACAAATAATGGCACTTAATACTGTTAGTAAAACTGCTGCAGCAGCCACATCTTTAATAATTTCAATAACCGGATTAATTTCTTTACAACTAATATCTGCAAGTTTTTCAACAGCTGTATTAAAAAGTTCTGCAGCTAAAACAGAGCAAATATTAATTACAAGCAACACCCAATGCATTGATGATAATTTTAAAATAA
>JAYTCO010000156.1:0-4872 GCA_043736415.1 Ferruginibacter sp.
TAAAAGTTATGTTTAATGTAGAAATAGATAAGAGCATGCAACGATCTAACTGGCGACCAAGACCGCTTAATAAAGCACAACAGATTTATGCAAGCAATGATGTAATATGGCTGCTAAAAATAAAAGATATTTTTAGTAAAACAGCTGAGGAAACGGGAGTTACTTCAATGATTGAAGAAGAAAATATTTTGTGTGAAGACGTAGTTGCAACAATGTATACCGTAAAACTTTCAGCAAAGCAAAAAGCTACCAACAGCAATTACCATCAGAAAGAATTACTTAAACTTTTTCATCTTCGCAACAAAATTGCCGAGCAATATAATCTGCCGCCATTTCAGGTTGTGGCAGATGGAACACTGGAAGAAATTATGGTAGACAAAAATATTTTTCTGAACCATCCATTTAAAAAAGGGTATTGTGGAAAATTATTGAATGATGATACCAACAAACAACTTTTTTATGATGCAGTTTTTTCAATCGATGAAACCATAGAAAATTTTCCGGCTAAAAAAATATATGAAAACAACGGAGAGCGAAATTATTATAAAGCCCCCTCAAAAGAAACAGTTGAAAATAACTGCAAAAAAATAAGTGATGTTGTAGTAAGAGAATACGGGGAAACTAGTGCAGAATACATTTTAAGAGGATTAAAAAAATCGCTTTTAACAACGCCATACAATGAGATTAAATTAAGGAATTACCAGCAGCAAATAATTACTGAAACCTGTACTAGATTAAATATAGAACTTTAAGAAAAGAAAAGAAATAACCGACAACGATGCAAAAAGCAATAAAATATCTCAGTAAAAAAGATAAAGTTTTTGCATCAATAATTGAGCAATTCGGTATTCCTGCAATTCCTGCACGACCACAGGGTTTTGAAACACTTGCATTGATGATTTTAGAACAGCAGGTTTCCATCGATTCAGCCAAGGCAACTTTTTTGAAATTAAAAAATGCTGTAAAATATTTTACACCAAAATATTTACTGGCACTATCTGATGTTGATTTCCGAACATCTGGTGTAAGCCGCCAAAAAACATCTTACATAAAAGCTTTGGCAGGTGCTGTAATAAATAAAGATATTGATATTGAAAGCCTGCCATTTAAAAGCCCGGATATTGTGAGAGAAGAACTCATTAAAATAAAAGGAATTGGAAACTGGACCATTGATGTGTACTTAGTATTTTGCCTTCAGTCAACCGATATTATACCATTAGGAGATATTGCAGTTGTAAATACAATTAAAGAATTATTTAATATTCACGATAAAAATGAAATGGAAACGTATACCAAATCGTGGAGCCCATACAGGTCTGCAGCTACATTTTTACTCTGGCATTATTACCTGGGAAAAAGGAAAAGAAAAGTCACTTATTAATTTACAAACCACCACCTGATTCCAAACCTTATCATAAGCCCTTGCGTTGGATAGTGTGGCGCAGCAAAATTATTATCGACAAAGCCGAATCCATTTTTAAAGTTTATGGTGTTTAAATTTTCTGCTCTTAAGAATGCTGAAAACCCTTTTATTCTAAAATTTAAAAAAGCTGCAATATCCGGTCTGTTTTTAATTGTTACAGTATCCTGCGGACTAAACTGCCCTAACAACGGCGAATAATTATTTGCTTTGTAAGGGGTGTAATAACGCATTTCCAAACCGGTACTGATTCTTAAATTTTTAAATAAACTTCCTTCAAAAGCTATCCTGCTTCTTGTATATATAAAAGGCAGTTTTACAGGTGCAGCTTTATCGGTTTGCTGCAAGGTTACATCAGCATAATAATAGAAATTCTTTTTAAGTTTTATCTTTTTTGAAGCAAAAACCTGTAGAATATTAATAGGTTTATTGTACTGCGCCGTCTGATAATAATTTTTAAAATAACTGTAATTGGTTAAAAGATAATTATTGAAACCAAATTTTATAAATGGGTTACTTGCAGTAGCACCAAAGGAAGTAATATTCTCCTTTTTGTAGTTATTAATATTACCCAAATTAAAGGAAGATCGGTTGTCAAATATAAAAGAAGCTGTGCGGTTTACGTTGCTGAAATAAAAATTTACATCGCCTAATTTTTTATTCAAATATCTGCCAATGCTGCCTTGTGCGCTGTAATCGCCACTGTTTAATCCGTTCAAATAATATTCTCCTTTTAACAGCACATCCCATAATTTATTACGGGTTCGGTTTCTGTATTCGCCATGCAAAAGAATATTATAAAAATTATAATTACCCGTTTTTAAATTGGCTTTTAACATTTGTAAACTCGCACCTGCTAAAAAGAACTGGGCAGAATTTTTTGTATCAGGAAATTGTATCAATGAAAAATCATTGGTAACAGATTGCCATTTTTCATACAACTGAAAAGTATCAATTCGCTTTGGAAAATGTATGCCATACCAGTTTTTGTAAACGATAGAGTCTGCAACTGCATCTTTAAAAAGATAGGTATTTGTTGAAGCTGTAAAAGTATGTTGTACCCTTAGTTTCGGATAAAATAAATATTCTTTTGTGGAATCATTTACAGCGATGGAATCTCTTTTACCAAGATCATAACTCTGCCGCAGAAAAAATATTTTTTCCTTGTAAGTATTTCCTGTTTTTACAGAAGCCTGAAAAGGATTTGGCTCATAAGGTAATGCCCCGCCTAAGTTTACAGGAATACTAAACCTTGATTTTTTGTTTGGATCTAGCAAAAACGCATCTGATGTTATACCACCATTTTCAGAAGCTTTTAATGAATTTGATATGTAAATAAATGAACCGTTGTATCTTTTTCTTTTACCCTGATAATTACTAAACAGCCGCACATTATTATGGTTGGTATTTTGGGTAACAAAAAAGCCCGGCGCACTTATCAGCCTGTATTCAAAACCGATATTAATATTTGGTCGTGGATTTTGGGTATGCATTGCCTGTATCATTTGTTCCCTCCCACTGGCAAGCTGGTAGCCAATCATAGAAAAAGGCCCTGTAGTTTTATACTGTTTTGTATCATCCAGTTTAAATTTATATATATCAAATGCATGAAAGCCAGCATCCCATCCTGGCTTATTAAACGGCTTAAATATAAGTGGAAATGCCGCCTGACCGTTGTTGCCAAGGTATTGGTAAGATGTAGGGACTGAATAATATTTATCAAAATCATTTACTGAAGAATCTATTGGATATCTTCTAACCGAGTCTAAAAACCTAAAACTTATCGAAATTGAATCTGCAAGATCATCCCTGTGTTCAAAACCAAGTGTATCAAGTTTATTGTTATTTTTTCTTTTGGTAGTATCAGAGCCACGTGAATTTGTTTGCGAACGTTTTGCATCTAAAACTTCTCTTATACGCCCACCCGGCAATTGGCAAAATACAGTTGCAGCAATAAAATAAAAAAGAAAAAATAAGGATACTTTTTTCATGGAAATTATATAGCTCCTATCAGCGCTTTAAAAATATGTGTAAGTTTGGGTTCGGCATCTTTTGCAGCCTGCAAAACTTCTTCGTGGGTAATGGTATTTTCTTCTTCTCTAATACCAATATCTGTAATAACACTCATGGCAAAAACCGGCAAACCCATGTGTACAGCGGCTATTACTTCTTGCACGGTGCTCATACCAACTGCATCGCCTCCTAATATATGAAGCATTTTATATTCTGCACGGGTTTCAAAAGTTGGACCTGTTACACCTACATAAACGCCTTGTTTAACTTTGTAGTTTGCTGTTGCAGCAATTGCCAGCGCTTTATCAATTAAATCTTTTCGGTAAGGTTCACTCATATCAGGAAATCGGGTACCAAACGCATCTTCATTTTTACCGATTAATGGATTTATTGTAAGGGTGCTGATGTGGTCATTGATAATCATTAAATCTCCGACCTTAAAAGTTTTGTTCATGCCTCCTGCAGCATTGCTGATGAGCAAAGTTGAGATACCCAAATACTTCATTACTCTTATTGGAAAAACAACTTCTTCTGTTGAGTAGCCTTCGTAATAATGAAAACGGCCCGCCATTGCTACTACTTTTTTGCCTGAGAGTTCTCCAAAAATTAATTTGCCGCTGTGACCCTTTACAGTGCTTACAGGAAAATGAGGAATATCTGCGTAAGCAATTTCTTTTTCAATTTTTATTTCTCCGGTAAAACTGCCCAAACCACTGCCCAATACTATTCCTACAACCGGTGTTTCTTTGTATAAATTTTTTATAAACGCAACTGCTGATTCTATTTTTTGTAAAACTCCTGACATTAATTTTTTTATTTTTGAAAGGTTGAAATAATCTTTTAAAATTATTCAAAAATACGATGTTTCGTTTTGTTATATTAACCGATGCTTTTCTTTTTAACATAGCACAAAAAATGTTGCTAAGAAAAAAGATGAATGCAGATGAAAGGATGAATGGAGCGTCGCCAAGGAAGATTCACAGAGCTGCTTCTTTGTTCGCTCAACAAAAACCTTTTTAATTTTACAAATAAAGACATAGTTAAGTGACTAATAATTTTTCAAAGATGATACCTCGAAAAACTGGTTCTCAATAAACTTGGGTATTGTTTTTCACTATCTTCGCAAAAATTTTACAGTATGAATCTTCATGAATACCAGGCAAAGGAATTATTGAAAAAATACAACGTGCCGGTGCAGGAAGGCGTGGCATGCAGCACAGTTGCGGAAGCAGAAGAAGCTTATCGTTTTATAAATACACAATACGGCAGCAAATTCGCAGTAGTGAAAGCGCAGATTCATGCCGGTGGACGTGGCAAAGGAAATATTGTAGGTAAAGAGCAACGTGGTGTTGCAGTTGCAAAAAGTGCTGAAGATGTAACAAGAATTTCAACCAATTTGTTGGGAGGAACATTGGTAACTATACAAACCGGCGAAGCTG
>JAYTCO010000157.1:0-4871 GCA_043736415.1 Ferruginibacter sp.
TTGTCCTGCAAACAATCCTAATAAACCTTTTTTACCTGATTTGTATTCTTTTACCTTTTCATGCATGGAGAGCAGGGTTTCATTTACCCAATTTTCCAATGCCTCAGTATTATTTTCCTGAAATAAATTCATAGATGCAGCAAGGCTTTCAGGTGATGTAGCTTTATCATTTAGCATGGCATACATCAATTTGGTAGATGCAATATTGTAATGCACTTTACCGGTTTCTGTAAATTTTATCAATGTGGCAATCTGTGTTGCATTCAACGGAAAATCTTTGATGCTGCAATTGTTCTCGTTACAATAATTTTTGATGGGGCCTGTTACCCAGTTGGCAGTAGTTTTATAGCTGCCGGTCTGGGCTGCAACCGTTTCGTACAGAAAAGCATTTTCTTTATCATCACAAATTCGTGAGGCATCATAAGCAGTAAGCCCATGTGCATTTACATATTTTTCCTGCAATACAGCGGGCAATTCAGGCATTGCATTCTTGATAGTGTTTATATATTCTTTCGTGATATTAAATGGGGGCAAATCAGGCTCAGGAAAATAGCGGTAATCGTCTGCATCTTCTTTGCTGCGCAATGAAAATGTAGAGTTTTTATCTGCATTAAAACTTCTGGTTTCCTGTATGACTTTTTCACCATTTTCCACAATGCCAATTAATCGATCTACTTCAATTTCTATAGCTTTTTTTACATTACGAATGCTGTTGAGGTTTTTTACTTCTACTCTTGTACCCAGTTTTTGTTCTCCTTTAAGTCTAACAGAAATATTTGCATCGCATCTCAGACTACCTTCTTCCATGTTGCCGTCACATACATCTAACCAGCGTACAAGTTTTCTTAATGCAGTAATGTAATTATAGGCTTCTTCGGCACTGCTTAAATCAGGCTCAGTTACAATTTCAAGCAAAGCTGTGCCGGCTCGGTTAAGATCAATGGCTGTGTGGTTTTCAAAAAGTTCGTGTATGCTTTTGCCGGCATCTTCTTCCATGTGAATGCGGTTGAGCTTTACATTTTTTTCGCCATTTGAAGTTTGAATGGTGAGAAAACCTCCCTTACAAATGGGTGCGGTATCCTGACTTGTTTGATAACCTTTTGGCAGATCGGGATAAAAATAATTTTTGCGTGCAAAATAATTGTCCTGTTCAATGTTGCAGTTTAACGCAATGCCCAGTTTTACAGCAAGTGCAATAACTTCTTTATTCATTACCGGCAATGTGCCGGGATGCGCCAAAGAAATTGGACTTACATGCGTGTTAGGCGCTGCACCAAAACTGATACTGTCACCTGAAAATAATTTACTTTTTGTAAGAAGCTGGGCATGTACCTCTAAACCAATTACGACTTCATATTTATCATTGATCATGAATTGCAAAAATACATTTAATCAATTTATGGCAATTGCATAAAACAAATAAAGACCTAAGGTGTTTCGTTAAAAAAACTGCCAACTTTAAGAAGTCGGCAGCGATTATAAAATATTTTTAAACGAATTATTACAAATTCGCCGTCTTTAATTTTTTAGGAATTTTAATGGTGAAACTCATTTCGTTTCCATTACGTTTTGCTTTTACTGCATAACTGGATTTCTCTTTATTGATCTGTAACTGTTCTCTTGCTTCATCAGTATTCTGAACTTTTACACCGGCAATTTCTGTAATGAGATCATATTTTTGTAAACCTGCAGTTGCAGCAGCTGATGTTGATTCTACATCAAGAATTTTAACCGAATTTCCTTCCTCGGTATCCTGAATTTTTAAACCAAGTCTCTGGCGCCTAGGTTCAAAAAGTGAGTTATCAAAATTATTATCCCAGTTTTGTTCGAAGCCGGGAGGTGCAGGAGGCATTGGCGGACGAGGTATGGTGATTGTCTGTTCGGTGCCGTCTGGTTTTTTAAAAGAAAAAACCCTGTTAGTTTGCATCCTTACTTTGTTTTCTGCCAGCGTAACTTTTTCATCTTTCTTTTTGCCATCCCTTAAGAAATATAATTTTATTTTATCGCCGGTTTTCATGGAACGTATCACATCAGATAAATCAGCCGGTGTATTAATTTCTTTATTTTCTATTTTATAAATGATATCATTTTTTTGAAGACCTGCTTTTTCTGCTGGGCTGTTTTTCGTGATATTTGTTATTAGTGCACCTTGTTTGTTTTCATCAGTACTTACTCCTAGAAAAGTATATGCCTGTTCGGCTTTGTTACCAAACTCACCATCTTTAAAAAAGCCTTCTACACCTTGTTCTATACTTCTATTTATGTTGTCTCCAAAATCAAAGCTGAGGTTATTACCATCTTTTACAATAATCTTTCTGTTTTTAATTGTTATACCATCTTCACTAAATTCTGCCAGTGGTTTACCATTAATAATTACTTTATTGCCCGTAATTTCCAATGTTACTTTCGTGTCTTTATCACCTTTTTTGCGGATGATGATTTCCTGTGTTTCTTTTTTTTCTGTTTTGGGACTGTTATTTTCAATAACCTGTGCTTGTGAATTAAAGCCTAAAGCAGTTGCAAGCAGGAAGCCGATGATTGTACCTTTAATATTATTTTTCATGTTGAAGTTTTTAACTACGAAATATTTATTACACCAAATGTAGGGGTATTTTTTGTATTACGAAATAATTCGGAGATTAATATTTCCCTTTAACAATTTTTTAAATTTTGAAAGGTTGACTCGAATACATAAATAGGTAAGCAATAATTTTATTTCAATTGAATTGCAACAGAACTTCTTAATAAAAACTTTTACAACATTTGTTTTACCACATCTATGACTGCCTGCAATTCGCTTATATTTTGCCCGCCTGCAGTTGCAAGGTTTTTTTGCCCGCCGCCGCCACCTTTAATAATGCTGCTTACATTTTCTTTTATGATTTTGGCTGCATCTAAATTTTTAGCAGCTACCACAGTATCGCTTATACCAATGGCAACATGTGCCTTGCCGCCAACGTTTGCGCACAATACAACTACATGATCATGCAAATGATTTTTTAAATCGGTACAAAGTTTTTTTAGTGCATCTGCATTTGGTACTTCTATTATTTCGCCTACAAATGTGATAGCCCCATCCTGGCCTTCCCCAAAGGGGAAGGAGATATCTTTTTTCAGCAACTCGTTTCTGATACCCACCAATTGTCTTGCTTCCAACGATTCTATTCTTTTGGTTAGTGCACTGTTTTCCTGCTGCAAAGCTTCAATAGATTTACCCGCATCTTTTGGATTTTTGAGTAAAATTTTCACAGTATTTAATTCTGCAAAAGTTGTGTTTATTAAAAGTTCTGCAGCTTCGCCGCTTACCGCTTCAATTCTTCTAACACCAGCCGCAACTGCGGCTTCGCTGCGTATTTTAAAAAAACCTATTTCACCTGTATTACCAACATGTGTACCGCCACATAATTCTACTGAATACTTTTCATCTATTGTTACAACCCGAACCAGATCACCATATTTTTCGCCAAACAAAGCCATGGCTCCGGTTTTCATGGCATCTTCTTTATTCATGCTTTTAATTACAACGGGTAAATTTTCTCTTACTTTCTGGTTTACCAATTTTTCAACTGTTGCAATTTCTTCATCAGTCATTTTTGCAAAATGTGAAAAATCGAAACGAAGGTTATCATCATTTACCAGACTTCCTTTTTGTGCAACATGGTTGCCCAATACTTTGCGCAATGCAGCGTGCATTAAATGTGTAACGCTGTGGTGAATGGTTATTTTATGTCTTCTTTCGGCATCTACAGTTGCAGTTACTTCGCCTGTTACATCTGCAGGAATTGTTTCTGCAAAATGAATGATCAAATCATTTTCTTTCTTTGTATCAATAATTTGTAATTCGTTGTTTGCGATTATTAATTTTCCCTGGTCACCAACCTGTCCGCCACTTTCTGCATAAAAAGGTGTTTGTTCCAAAACGATCTGGTACAATTCTTTTCCTTTGCCTGAAACTTTTCTGTATTTTAAAATGCTGGTTTTAGTTTCTAAATCATCATACCCTACAAAACTTACTTTTCCATCTTTTACAATTTGCCAGTCCTCTGTATCCATTGCTGTAGCAGACCGTGAGCGATCTTTCTGTTGCTTTAATGCGGCATCAAAACCTGCATCATCTACGGTTAAATTATTTTCATGTGCAATTAATCTTGTAAGGTCAATTGGGAAACCAAATGTATCAAGTAATTCAAAAGCAGCATCGCCGTTAATTATTTTTGATGTTGCAGCATTGGCAATAATATCATCCATTTTTTTCAACCCTTTTTCAAGCGTTCTTAAAAATGCTTCTTCTTCTTCCTTTATAACTTTTGTTACAAACTCCTGCTGCGCTATTAATTCAGGAAAAACATTTTCAAACTGCACCGCTATTAAAGGCAGCAACTGGTGCATGAGTGGCTGCTTGTAGTCTAAGTACGAATAATAATAACGTACTGCCCGGCGAAGAATACGGCGTATAACATAACCTGCGCCTGTGTTTGATGGTAATTGTCCATCTGCTATTGTAAAAGAAATGGCACGTATATGATCTGCAAGTACACGAAATGCTACTGCCCCCTCCCAACCTCCCCCGAGAAGGGAGGAGCCGGCAGTCTGTTTAACAGAATCTGCAGGTGTAAAATCGGGATTATATTTTTTACCGGTAATTTTTTCTATCTCATTAATTGTTCCGGTAAAAACATCTGTATCGTAATTGCTTGTTTTATTTTGAAGCACTCTCACCAATCTTTCAAACCCCATTCCTGTATCTACATGTTTTGCGGGCAACGGTTCTAATGAACCGTCTTTCTTTCTATTGTATTGAATAAATACGTTGTTCCAAATTTCTATAACCTGCGGGTGATCGTTGTTTACAAGTGTTGCGCCACTTACAT
>JAYTCO010000158.1:0-29270 GCA_043736415.1 Ferruginibacter sp.
AAGAACAGATTTTATTCTTTGAAAAAAGAATTTTAAACTAAATAAAATACAACAAAGTACCTTTGGTCATTACCCTTGGTACTTTGTTGTTTAAAATAATAATTGAAAAAATATTTTTTTTATTTCATTTTTATTTTAAAAGTTCTTTGTAATACGCTTTAGAAATTTCCGTTTAAGAAATGTTCACAAGCAAAACACGGGAATGGTGCAACGGTAGCATACGGGTCTCCAAAACCTTTGATCTTGGTTCGAATCCTAGTTCCCGTGCCAAAATTTTTGAAATTGTAAATGCTGCAATTTCAAAATGGTATTCATTTTTTTCATTAACACATTAGCAACCCGATAGCTATCGGGCCTAATTAGCAAAACATGTTTTATGAACAAGTTCACAGATTTTGTAAAGGAATCATATGTAGAAATGACCGAAAAAGTCAGTTGGCCAAAATGGGACCAGCTTACTCAATCTACTATGATTGTTTTGGGAGCTACTTTATTCATTACGCTTATTGTTGGAATAATGGACTTTGTAGCTAACAGCTCAATGAAATTTATTTACTCATTATTTAAGTAATCATGGAAGATATTATAATAGATTCAGCAGTTGCTTTGCCTGCAGAAAAACTTGCTAAAGATAACAAATGGTATGTGCTTAGAGTTGTAAGTGGCAAAGAACGGAAGATAAAAGAGTATTTAGATAAGGATATAATCCGCAATGGTTGGGATAAAATAATCTCTCAAATATTTTTACCGGTGGAAAAGGTTTACAAAGTTGCCAACGGTAAAAAAGTAATGAGAGAAAGAAATTTCTACCCTGGTTATATTATGATGGAAGTTGCTGATGGCAAACTTACTGATGACATCATTCAGCATGTAAGCGGAATAAGTAATGTTATGCATTTTCTTACTGATGGTAAAGGTTCTAAAGGAAATATTATTTCTTTACGAAAAGCCGAAGTAAACAAAATGTTGGGTAGGGTTGATGAAATGACTGACCAAGGTGGAGTTACGATGAGTGAACCGTTTATTATAGGAGAAACCATCAAGATAATTGATGGACCATTTAATGATTTCAATGGTGTAATTGAAGAAGTAAATGATGAGAAAAAGAAACTAAAAGTTCAGGTTAAAATATTTGGTCGTGCAACTCCTGTAGAACTTAGCTATATGCAGGTAGAAAAAATTGCTTAAGAAATAAACCATTAATAGATAATAAAAAACCCGTCAAAATTTGACGGGTTTTTAAGTATCTATATTTTTAATGAATTATTCTTTTAATTTCCCTTTATATTTTGCTTTGAATAAATTGAACCTTGGAATTGAAACATTTTGTACATAACCCTCATTGGGATTAATTAAAATATAATGTTGATGGTATTCCTCTGCTCTGTAAAAAGCGTCGAGTTTTTTTACTTCTGTAACTATTGGATTTTTAAACATGCCAGACTTGTTATATTTATCTATAGCATTTTTTGAAAGTGTTTGTTGTTCCGTTGTTTCAAAGAAGATGGCAGATCTGTAAGATGAACCCCTATCAGGCCCTTGTTGGTCGGGAGTTGTTGGATCTTGAGATAAAAAGAAAACGTTCAGTAATTCATCGTAAGAAATAATTTTAGGATCGTAATAAACCATTACACTTTCAGCATGACCCGTAGTTTCAGATCCAACTTCTCTGTATGTAGGATTTTTCGTATTTCCTCCTGCATATCCTGCAATTGCACTATCAACTCCCTGTACAGCCTCAAAAATATGAACAGTACACCAAAAACATCCTGATGCAAAAACTGCAGCAGCTTTACCTTTTGAAGGGGTCAATTCTACTTTGGTTGAATTTGGTTTTATATTTTTTTGACCTTGGGCACAACTAAATTGGGTAAGTGTTATCAATCCCAAAAAAACAATTGATAATAATCTTAAATAATATTTCATGCTGAGTAATTAATTTGTTGAAATTTTTAAATTGAATATTTTTATAACACTATGTACGTTAAAAATAACGCTTACTTACAAGCAAATATCTTAAAAGTTTGGTAATGCATATTTTATATTGCTTTGCAATAATTATATCCATATTTGGTTTTCTTAACAACATAAATACCATGATAAAGAAATAACTTTAGTTAGTTGTAGTTTTATTTGCAGTTTAAAACACTTTTATGGGTAAAAATAATTTGAATGGATTGGAGCAATTTAATAATAATGTGGTCATTAAATTTCAATTATACAACAGTTTATTTTCTACTCTTCCATTTCACCGCATAGAAAAAACAGGGATTTTGCTTTCTTTATTTCAAAGCCAATGCGAAGAAGGCTACAAAAAGTTACTCAGCCCTACAGAAATTATTGAAACTTTTTTTGACAAACATACCACTTATAAAGACCAAAAAGAAAAGCTTGATATGCTTTTCAGAATGATACAATACGTAGAACGGCAAGTAGTATTATTTGATGCTTTAGAAGATGCAGCATTTACTTCCGTTACTGATATGGGGGGCGTGGGTACCTTAAAGCAACTGGAACTTGAAGTAACCCAGCATAAAAAAGAAAAAGCAGTTGAAGAAAAGCTCAAAGAATTTTCTGTACAATTAGTGCTTACTGCTCACCCAACACAATTTTATCCGGGGCAGGTATTGGGTATCATCAACGATCTATCAAAAGCTTTAGGAGAAAATGATGCAGCAAAAATAAATACATATCTGCAGCAACTTGGTAAAACAGCTTTCTTAAAAAAACAAAAGCCTTCACCGTTTGACGAGGCAGTAAGTTTAATATGGTATTTAGAGAATGTGTTTTATACCGCGGCAGGAAGAATAGTGAATGATTTAAAAAGCCAGTATCCTGATGCATTAACTAGTGATAGATCAATAATAAATATGGGCTTTTGGCCGGGCGGCGATAGAGATGGGAATCCATTTGTTACCGCTGAAACAACTTTTAATGTTGCTGCAGCGCTTAAAGGAAGTATTATTAAATGTTATTATCTAGATATAAGGAGACTGAAACGTCGCTTAACTTTTAAGGGTATAGATGTTGTCTTAAATGGGCTTGAGAAGCAACTATATGATAATATTTTTACACCGGGCATTACGACTATGTTAACCAAAGAAGATATTATAGTAGAATTGGAAAAGGTAAAAACGATGATAATTTATAATCACAACGGATTATTTCTTCACCTTGTATGCGACTTGATCAATAAAGTAAATATTTTTGGATTACACTTTGCATCTTTAGATGTGAGGCAAGAAAGCAGCGTACACAATTCTGTGCTGATTAACATTTATGGTGAGGTTTACGAGGAATTGTCAATTATGGATAAAGCCAATTTCATTAGTAATTTAAGTGTAAATAAAACCGAAGGCAATTATGAAAACGAATTGGTAACCGATACAATTAATAACATAAAAGGCATAAACAAAATACAACAGCAAAATGGTGAGGTTGGTTGCAATAGATATATAATAAGCCAGTGTAATTCCGCTTTAAATGTTTTGGAAGTATATGGTTTATTTTTAAGTTGCGGCTGGCAAAAAGAAAATCTTACAATTGATATCGTACCACTTTTTGAAACGATCGATGATCTGCAGAATGCGGCCAATGTAATGAAGGAATTATACGAAAACGAAACATACAAAAAACACATTCTACAAAGAAATAATAGGCAGACAATTATGCTTGGTTTTAGTGATGGCACTAAAGATGGTGGTTATTTAATGGCCAATTTTAGTATTTACAAAGCAAAAGAAGCACTTACAAAGATTGCTAAAGAAAATAATATCAATGTAGTATTCTTCGATGGTAGAGGTGGGCCGCCGGCTCGTGGAGGAGGTAAAACGCATAAGTTTTATGCGAGTATGGGCAGGAACATTAGTAACAAAGAAATACAATTAACTGTACAAGGGCAAACGGTAAGTTCAAATTTTGGAACTGTAGCTGCCGCACAATATAACATAGAACAACTTATACACGCAGGTATTAGTAATGCTATTTTTAGCAACAAAAAAGTAACGCTGCAACCCGAGGAAGAAGAATTACTAGAGAAACTTGCTTTAGTGAGCTTAGAAAGTTATTTGGCATTAAAAAATCATCCTGATTTTTTAGAATATCTGGCACACATTAGCCCTTTAAAATTTTATAGTCAAACTAATATTGCAAGCAGGCCCGGAAAGCGGAACACTGGGAATAAAATAATTTTAAAAGATTTGCGTGCTATCCCCTTTGTAGGTGCATGGGCACAAATTAAACAAAATATCACAGGTTTTTATGGTGTTGGAACAGCACTTGCTTCCTTAGAAAAAGACGGAAAATTTGCTCAGTTAAGACAACTCTACAATGACTCATTATTTTTTAAAACACTTATTGATAATTGCGAAATGGTACTAAAAAAATGTTTTTTTCCTCTTACAGCATATTTAAATAAAGATAAAAAGTATGGTGAGCTTTGGAACGATATTTTTGAAGAATTTGAGCGCACTAAAAAATATGTATTGCAATTAAGTGATAAAACTTCGTTGATGAGCGATTACCCTGTCGATAGTTTATCGATAACTATGAGGGAAAAAATTATCTTGCCATCGCTTACCATTCAGCAATATGCTATAAACAAATTACGAGAAATTGATGAGCAAATTAATAACTGTCCAACAAAAGAGACGTACGAAAAATTAGTTATTAGATCTTCGTTTGGTATTATAAATGCAGGGCGTAATGCTGTGTAAAATATACTTACCTGATAACTGTTATCGGCTATTAATGCAATCGGATAAAGTCTCCACAACATTAAAATAAAATACAAAATAAATCTTTCATGAAAGCATATTTAGGTTTTATATACGCTTTCATGAAAAATTTAATTTTACAAAAATCGAAAAATAGCTTTCTGAAACTAATAATATAGGCAAATTTAAAATTTATATATGGCTGCTATCAAAGCAGAAGCTGTTGATTTTGTACCTGCCCCATCTTTCTTCAAATAAAAATTATTGTTAGCAGTTTCAACCCTTAACTCAGGAATAATAGTAAGTGATCCAACTTTGTAATTAAGAGAAAGTGTATTTGCAAAAATACTTTTGGTAGAGAAATAGATTGTTCTAATGTCACTAATATATTCGCTTCTAAGTGTAAGGCCTATGCTTGTTGTAGGATCATAGTTTAGATATAATGCATTGCCTATCCAACTGTCGCTATTTGCAAGTGTTGGTTTTCTGTTTTGAACTGTGCCGTTATATCCAATTCCGAATTTGCTGCTGATTACACCATTTACTACAAGATCGATTTGATGTAAAGATTTTAATGCACTTGGGTTTTTACCCGAATCTGATCCTGCAAAACCAGAGTAATTTAAAAATACTTTTAATTTACCATTTTTAGTGCCTCTGCTTATTTGTGCTATTAAATTCTTTACAGCAGTGCTAGATGTGGTTTGATCTGTATAATTTGTTACACCTAGCATAAAACCAAACTGTCCTGCAGTTATATCTGCCTTTAAACCTGTGTGAAAAAATGGGCCGTTTGTAAACATATAACTCATACTGTAATTTCTGTTAAGCGGCGCATCTACTGATTCGTAACCTACATGGGTAGCGAACTTACCGGCAGTAAATTTTATTTTAGAAGAAACATTGTATGTAATGAAAGCCTGTTTAATAACTGCAAGTGACGCAAACCCACTCTTACCTCCATCAGCATCGCCGTCGTTGTATGAAAACTCTTCTGCCCGGCGGCCAAAACCCAAATCAATTGTTGCACCTACTTTGCCTGACATAGCAGTAGCATCTGCTTTAAAGGAAGCCATGCCCAACTCAAATGAACTTTGAGAATTTGTAAAACTTGTATAGTTATTTTGTTTCCCTGAAAAGTTGTAGCGGTAGTAACCATCTACTGATCCGGTAATGGCCAAGGTCTTAGTGGTATCTTGGGAAAAAGCATCGAAAAATGACATAAATATAGCAGCTGCTAAATAGAATTTTCTTAACATTGTGTAGATTTTTTAATTATTAATAAGAGGTACAACCTTTGAACTTTTACGAGAAGCTCATATTAGGGTTGTACCTTTTTTTCGATTTAATTTTCGATAATTTCCTCTTTTAATATGCCATTGGTTTGTACAAGGAGTGTGCCTTGTGTATAGTTTTCATTGTGTTGAGAAGCATCTAACCCAAGTAATTCTTCTTCCTGACTAACCCGAATTGGAAGTATGAAATTGATGAATTTAAATATTACGAAAGACATGGTAAAACTATATGCAACAACTATTGCTAAGCCTTTAATCTGCGTAAAAAAGAAAGCAGGGTTGCCATAAAATAAACCATCTGCGCCAGCAGGATTTACGGTTTTTGTGGCAAAAACGCCTGTTAAAATCATGCCTACCATTCCGCCGATGCCGTGGCAGGGAAATACATCCAATGTATCATCTAAACTTGATTTTGATTTATAATGAACCGCTACATTGGAAATGATAGCCGCTATAAAACCTATAAAAATACTTTGTGGAATAGCTACAAAACCTGCACCGGGTGTAATAGCAACTAAGCCAACGACAGCACCAATGCAAAAACCCAATACTGAAGGTTTTTTGCCCTTGAGCACATCAAAAAACATCCAGCTTAAACCAGCTGCTGCTGCTGCAGTGTTAGTGGTGGCAAATGCAGATACAGATAAAGTGGTTGCACCCAAAGCAGACCCTGCATTAAAGCCGAACCAGCCGAACCAAAGCAATCCAGTCCCTATCAAAACATAAGGTATATTAGCAGGCGGAATATCTCGGTGTTCAATATGAGATTGTCTTCTTTTTAAAACCAAAGCTCCTGCAAGTGCTGCACAACCTGCAGATATATGTACAACAGTTCCACCTGCAAAATCGAGTACGCCCATTTTAGCCAAGAAACCCATTGGATGCCAGGTCCAGTGTGCTAAAGGTGCATAAACAAATAAACTAAATAGAACAATGAATAATATGTAAGCAGAAAACTTGATACGCTCCGCAACAGCTCCAACTACAAGACCAGGAGTAATAATGGCAAACATTAATTGGAACAAAGCAAATAATAATAGAGGGATGGTGAGTTTAGTACCGCCTTGTAAAATTGGAGCGCCAGAGGCAACGCCTTTAAAAAATAGATGGGTCATTGGATTACCAATAAAACCACCAATACTTTCACCAAAACAAAGACTGTAACCTACTGTTACCCAAAGTACACCAACCACACCTGCGGCTACTACACTTTTTATCATAGTACTTATTACATTTTTACGGTGAACCATGCCACCGTAAAAAAATGCTAACCCCGGTGTCATTAAAAATACGAGGGCTGTTGCCACTAAAATCCATGCAATATCTGCTGCATTAAATTTACCATCATCAAAATTGGGGAGTGAAGGGATAAAAATAGCTGCTATGGCTGCAATTGTTAAAAAGAAGAAAGGGGCTAAATTTTTAAGGGTGAGATTTTTCATTATTAACTTTTAAATTTAATATGTTACTATTTGTGCTAAAATAGATAAAAATATTAAATAATATAAATAAAAGTTATTTATTTTTAGTAAAAGTGTATAATTATGATTAAAAAAAGTAAATATATCACATATTTTAAATCACAATATATATTTTTGAAACCTAACGTCTTCCTAAAACCTGTCTTTAGATTCTAAATATGAAAAACCCATTAAAAACTCATCTACTTTGCGTGCACATTCTCGGCCTTCGCTTATTGCCCACACAACGAGAGATTGACCACGGCGCATATCGCCGGCAGTAAAAATTTTGGAGATATTTGTTTGAAACTCTTTTTGGTTAGCTTTTACATTTCCCCTGTCGTCGAGTTCTATTTTTAAATGTTCTAACAACCCTTCTTTTTGTGGGTGTAAAAAACCCATTGCTAATAATGCTAACTCACAAGGAATTTCCCTTTCAGTGTTTTCTTTCTCTGTAAAACTTGCAGGCTGGTCCGATGCAGAAATTTTCCACTGGAGGTCAATAATTTTTAATGCTTTTAAGTTGCCATCTGCATCACCAATAAATTCTTTGGTTGCGGTTGCCCATTGTCTATCTGCGCCTTCTTCGTGTGATGAGGTGGTTTTTAAAATCATCGGGTACGATGGCCACGGCATTAAGTCCGTTCGGCTTAAAGCTGGCATTGGCATTAATTCAAACTGAGTTACGGTATTTGCTTTTTGTCGGTTGCTTGTGCCTACACAATCGCTACCGGTATCGCCACCACCAATAACTACAACGTTTTTGTTATAAGCCTGTCCTAAATCCTTTGCTGGGGGGAGGACTAGGCCCGCCACTTTTTTATTTTGTTGCGTTAAAAAATCCATCGCAAAAAGGACACCATTTAAATTGCTTCCAGGTATTTGTAATCCTCTTGGAATGGTAGAGCCACCTGCTAAAACAATGGCATCATTTTCCCTTAATACATCTGTAATGGAAATATCGACTCCAACATTTGCATTGCACTTAAATTTTATTCCTTCCTCCTCCATAAATTTTATTCGCCTATCTATCACCCATTTTTCTAATTTAAAATCCGGAATGCCATAGCGTAATAATCCACCGGGTAAATCATCTCGTTCAAAAACTACTACGGCATGACCAGCATAATTTAATTGGGCGGCAGCTGCAAGTCCCGCAGGACCGCTACCAATGATGGCAATTTTTTTACCTGTACGCATAATATTTTTTCTTGGTTGCAAAAAACCTTTATCAAATGCAATTTCAATAATGTGTTTTTCTATTTCTTCAATTGCAATGGCAGGTTGATTAATGCCTAGCACACAGGCACTTTCACATGGGGCAGGACAAATACGACCCGTAAATTCAGGAAAATTATTTGTAGAACTTAATATTTCGTATGCATTTTTCCATTCCTTATTATACACAGCATCGTTAAATTCAGGTATTATATTACCGAGCGGACACCCATTGTGGCAAAATGGAACGCCACAGTTCATGCATCTTCCCGCTTGTTCGATTAACTTTTCATCTGTGTATGGCAGCACAAATTCTTTGTAGTCGTTAAGCCGCTCTTCCACTTGTCTTTTTTGTGGAAGTTCTCGTGTGTGTTTTAGGAAGCCGGTTGAGTTGCCCATGTTGTATTGTATATATAGTGCTATGTTGTAATCTGCAGGGGTTACACCGATGGTTATAAAGGTGCAGCCCTTTGTTATTGGTTATAAAAAAATTATTTAAACCTCGCAATTCTCAAAAGCTACTGTACGCCCATTAACGGTTTATTAATAACTTAAAATAATGCCATAAGAATTCTTTTATAAAAACCGATTTTGGGGCTTTCAATCGCAGATTGAGCTTTGAAAGCTTCTTAAATACTAAGCGAAAAAAATTACGCCTTTTCCATTAGTTTCTTCCCCTCTAACACCTTCTTATAATCTTTCGGAAAAACCTTTACAAAATATTGTAACTGGATATCAAAATCGTTTAATATAAATTTTGCTACGGTACTTTTTGTACAATTAAAATGTTGTTCAATCCTATCATGGAGAAATATTGCATCGTCATTTGATAACGGATCTATATCTACCATTTGTTGGTTGCAGCTATCAGCAAATGTATTTTGCAGATCGTATATGTATGCAATACCACCACTCATACCTGCTGCAAAATTTCTTCCTGTTGCACCGAGTATGACAACTTTTCCACTGGTCATATACTCGCACCCATGATCTCCAACGCCTTCTACCACTAAATCTGCACCGCTATTGCGAACGGCAAAGCGTTCACCTGCCTTTCCTCTTATAAATGCATGGCCACTTGTGGCTCCATAAAAAGCCACGTTACCAATAATAATATTTTCCTCTGATGCAAAGTCTGCATCAGAAGAGGGATAAACAATTAATTTTGCGCCGCTCAATCCTTTTCCAAAATAATCATTGGCATCGCCTTCTAACTCCAGCGTAATTCCTTTTGTATTAAATGCTCCAAAACTTTGGCCTGCCGTGCCATTAAATTTAAAATGGATGGTATTATCGGGCAAACCTGCCCCCTTATATAATTTTGTTATTTCGTTTGACAAAATGGTTCCTACTGTTCTGTTTGTATTTTTAATATTAAACGATGCGGCTGTTTTTTCTTTTTTTTCTAAAGATGATTTTGCTGCTGTCAGTAATTTCCAATCTAAAACATTTCCCAATTCATGGTCTTGTTTTTCTGAATTATAAAGAGCCCCTTCTAACCTCCCCAGAGCGGTGGGATTAGCTTTGTACAATATCGAAGACAAATCGAGTTTGCTATATTTCCAATGTTCAATATTTTCTTTTTGTACCAAACAATCTACTTGGCCTACCATTTCATTGATTGTTTTAAAACCAAGCTCCGCCATTATCTCCCGCAATTCTTCTGTTAAAAATTTAAAAAAATTTACCACATGTTCTGCATCGCCCGTAAAACGTTTTCTAAGTTCGGGGTCTTGCGATGCAATACCAACGGGGCAAGTATTCAAA
This sequence comes from Ferruginibacter sp., assembly GCA_043736415.1. Lineage (GTDB taxonomy): Bacteria > Bacteroidota > Bacteroidia > Chitinophagales > Chitinophagaceae > Ferruginibacter. The sequence continues at coordinate 10,456 of JAYTCO010000158.1, forward strand.
TGGCATTTGCGCATCATAATACAACCTTCTACGATAAGTGCAGCTGTGGCTACACCCCATTCTTCTGCACCCAGTAATGTTGCAATCGCAATATCTCTACCCGTTTTCATTTGACCATCGGCTTGTAAAACTACCCGGCTGCGCAATTTATTTTTTACGAGTGTTTGGTTTGCTTCTGCCAAACCAAGCTCCCAAGGCAAGCCCGCGTGTTTTATAGAACTTATTGGAGATGCACCCGTACCACCATCGTGCCCCGCAATCAAAATAACATCTGCTTTTGCTTTTGCTACCCCTGCAGCAATGGTGCCCACTCCGGCTTTGCTCACGAGTTTTACATTAATTCTTGCAGTACGGTTGGCATTTTTTAAATCGAAAATAAGTTGTGCTAAATCTTCAATAGAATAAATATCATGATGCGGGGGAGGTGAAATCAATCCCACACCAGGTGTTGCATGGCGTACTTTTCCTATCCATTCATCAACTTTATAACCTGGTAATTGTCCGCCCTCGCCAGGCTTTGCACCTTGCGCCATTTTTATTTGCAACTCATCTGCTTCAGTTAAATACAAACTCGTCACCCCAAACCTTGCGGATGCAATTTGTTTGATAGAAGAGCGCATATAATCGCCGTTGGGTAATTTTTCATAACGCCTCTCATCTTCTCCACCTTCGCCAGTATTGCTTTTACCGCCAAGCCTGTTCATGGCAATAGCCAATGTGGTATGGGCTTCCCAACTAATGCTGCCAAAACTCATGGCACCTGTGGCAAAGCGTTTGTAAATATTTTCTGCAGGTTCTACTTCATCAATAGAAATTGCAGCACGAGTATTTTTAAACTTAAACAAACTTCTTAAGGTTGCTGCTCTTTCACTTTGATCGTTTACTGCTTTAGAATATTTTTTAAAAATATTGTAATCATTCGTTCTTGTAGAATACTGCAAAAGGTGAATAGTGTTGGGATTGAATAAATGGAATTCGCCTTTGCGTTTCCACTGATAAATACCGCCAACCGGTAATCTATCTGATGGTATCGTTTTTTTACTGAATGCTATAAAATGTTTTGCCAATGCTTCTTTGGCAAGCCCATCAAGGTTTATACCTTCAATGCGGCTAACGGCTCCTGTAAAATAATCATTTACTACACTTTTATTCAATCCTAAAATTTCAAATATCTGTGCTCCCTGGTACGATTGCAAAGTGGAAATTCCCATTTTTGAAAAAACTTTTAGCAACCCATCGCACACTGCTTTTATATAATTGTTTCTCAATTCTTCCCATGTAAGCGCTGTATGTAATGCCCCATTTGTTTTCATATTTCTAATAGAAGCCATAGCCAAATAGGGATTGATGGCTGTAGCGCCAAAACCAATTAAACAGGCAAAATGATGTACTTCCCACACATCGCCGGCTTCTACTACAATGCCCACTTGCCCACGTAACCCTTTTTGAATAAGGTGATGATGCACTGCCGATGTTGCCAGCAAAGTTGGGATGGCAGCATGGTCGCTATCTACAGCTCTGTCACTTAAAATTAGTACTTCAAACCCATCATGCACTGCATCTTCAGCGTATCTGCACAACCTTTCTAAACCTAATTTTAAAGATCCTTCTTGACCATCTGCACGAAAATAAGTCTGTAAGGTTTTGCTTTGAAATTTGCCCGTATCAATGCTGCGCAGTTTTTCTAATTCTTTGCTGGTAAGTATCGGATGTTTCAATGCAACAGTATGACAGTCTTCGGGTTTTTCTTCGAGCAATGTTCCATTATTACCAACAAATGAAACAAGGCTCATTACCAATCTTTCTCTAATTGGATCAATAGGTGGATTAGTAACCTGTGCAAATAATTGTTTAAAATACGAACTGATGTGTTGTGGAATATCGCTAAGTATTGCCAAGGGTGTATCTGTACCCATAGAGCCGATTGGTTCCTTAGCATCCAGCGCCATTGGTTTTAAAATGGTATCAATATCCTCGGTAGTGTATCCAAATGCTTTTTGATATTTTAAAATAGATGCATCGGTTAAATGTGTAAATGCTACTCTTGGTTCTTCAATTTCTTCCAACCGAATTTTGTATTGATTTAAATATCTGTCGTACGGTTTCTGCCCACAAATAGTTAGTTTCAATTCTTCATCGCTAATAATTCTACCTTGCTCTAAATCAACTACAAACATTTTTCCTGGTTGTAATCTCCCTTTTTCTTTTATTAATTTTTGGTCAATGGGTAATGCACCCGTTTCACTAGCCATTATAACCCTATCATCTGTAGTTACACAATAACGAGATGGCCGCAATCCATTCCTGTCAATGGTTGCACCAATTATTTTTCCATCGGTAAATGTTATAGAAGCTGGCCCATCCCAGGGTTCCATAATGCTTGCATGAAATTCGTAAAATGCTTTTTTAATAGGTTCCATTTCCTCATTGCCATCCCATGCTTCTGGTATAAGCATCATCATTACATGCGGCAAACTTCGTCCACACAATAATAATAATTCAATCATATTATCCAGACAAGCAGAGTCAGATTGTTGCCCCGAAATAACCGGTAACAATAGATCCATTTCTTCTTTGCTAAAATAGGAAGTGGTAAAACGTTGCTCTACTGCTTTGAGCCAATTGAGGTTTCCTTGTAAAGTATTTATTTCACCATTGTGAGCAATGTAACGAAATGGCTGCGCCAATTTCCAACTTGGAAAAGTGTTTGTGGCAAAACGTGAATGCACCAAACCGAAAGCACTAATTAATTTTTTATTTGATAGATCAGGAAAATAATTTCGTACCTGTGTACTGGTTAGTTGTCCTTTATAAATGATTGTTTTGTATGAAAGAGATGCGATGTAAAAACCAATACTGTCATTTTCTATTGAATTGTTAATAGTATGAGTTGCATAATTGCGAAGTATAAAAAGTTTCCGTTCAAAAGCATCTGCATCCTTCACATGATCTGGACATGCAATAAAAACCTGCTCCATTTCTGGCTCTACGCTAAGTGCAGTGGGGCCAATGTTTGCGCCATTCACAGGTACTTTTCTATAGCCTAGAACTTCAACATTCAATTTTTCAGCAGCTTTGTTAAATAAGGAACGACATTCTTCTCTTAATCTTATTTCTCTTGGAAAAAAAATAACACCCACTGCATATTTGGTAAATGCGGGTAAATGGATACCTAGTTTCATGCATTCATCAAAGAAAAATTCGTGCGGCATTTGCATCATTATTCCTGCACCATCACCTGAATTATTTTCGCAACCGCACGCACCTCTATGCTCCATATTTTCTAAAACCGTTAATGCATCAGAAATATGCTGGTGAGCTTTTACCCCTTTGATATTGGCTACAAAACCGATACCACAAGCGTCGTGCTCAAAGCGAGGGTCGTAGAGACCTTCATTAATTATTGTATCAATATTTTGGAGCTTGTTCATTATATTTTTTATTCAACGTAAATAATAAAAAAGCGCTTACACTAAATATCCAAACGCATTATCCCCACTTTTCAATTCTGTATAATTAATATGATAGTGTTTTAAATTTTTCAACAACACATCATAATCCTTTTTTGTTTTCAATTCTATACCAACTAGTGCAGGGCCAGTTTCTTTGTTGTGTTTTTGAATGTATTCAAAACGGGTAATATCATCATTATCTCCTAATACATTATTTACAAACTCTTTTAAAGCTCCGGGCCTTTGTGCAAATCGAATAAGAAAATAATGTTTTAGCCCTTCGTATTGTAAACTGCGTTCTTTAATTTCCTGCATACGATCTATATCGTTATTACCACCGCCGATAACACAAATAATGTTTTTGCCTTTTATTAATTCTGCATATTTATCTAATGCTGCTATACTTAGTACACCTGCAGGTTCTGCAACGATGGCATCTTCATTGTATAATTTTAAAATGGTAGAACATACTTCTCACTCTTCTACTAAAAGCATATCATCCAATACATCTTTGCAAATAGAAAAGGTAATATCGCCTACCCGTTTTACTGCTGCACCATCTACAAAGCGTTCTATATTTTCTACTGTTACAGGATGGCCGGCTTTTAAAACTTCGTACATACTGGGTGCACCTTTTGGCTCTACCCCAATAATTTTTGTAGCGGGAGAAAAAGTTTTAAAATAAGTACCAACACCTGCGCTGAGGCCACCATCGCCTACAGCCATAAAAATATAATCTGCCACTAAATTATCAGTAGAAAAAGTTGACGTTCTTGGAAAAAAGTTATTTGAAAAGTTGTTTTGAGATAATTCATTCAGTTGTTCAAAAATTTCTACGCCCACTGTTCCTTGCCCTTCTATTATTTTGTAATCATCAAATGGTGGAATAAAAGTCATCCCATTTTCTTCTGTGTATTTTTTTGCAGCAATGGCACAATCATCAAAGGTGTCGCCTACTAATTTTACTTCTATAAAATTTTCTCCAAACATTTTTGTTTGAGATATTTTTTGGTTAGGAGAAATAACCGGCATAAATACAACACCATTTGCGCCTAGCTTTTTACAACTGTATGCAAAGCCTTGCGCATGGTTGCCTGCGCTTGCACAAACAACACCTCGCTGCAATTGCGCTGTCGTTAAACTACTCATCATATTATATGCGCCACGCAATTTGTAAGAACGTACTACTTGCAAATCTTCTCTTTTTAAAAACACATTGCACTGGTATTTTTTTGAAAGATTTAAATTAAACTGTAACGGCGTTTTATTAATAATATTTTTAAGTTGATAAGCCGCTTGTTTAAAATCAAATTGGTATGTAGTTACTATTTCTGACATTTTATTTAAATCAATATTTCCGATACTTTTAAGTTCAATTTTTAAATTATATAATTATGGATAATTCAATCTATTTGTTATACTCTTTTCTTCCTATATAGGTTCTTAAAATTGACTATGGTTTATTTGTTCCAATTATTGGTTACTATTAAGCTACTATACCCATTTTCTAATTTTTTAAACATCTGTACTTATTGTTTTCATATTCGTCATTGCCTGTCTTAATTGTGCACCTACAATTTCTACGCGGTGAGTTCTCAAAGCATTATTTACTAGTATCAATTTTTTATTATCTACGCCAGTATCTTTTCCATGGTTAAAATTTTTTCCAATCACATCTGTATCAACCTTTTTCATAAAATCAGCCAATAATGGTTTGCAAGCATGATCAAATAAATAGCAGCCATATTCTGCCGTATCAGAAATAACCCTATTCATTTCAAATAATTTTTTACGGGCAATTGTGTTTGCAATCAAAGGCGTTTCATGTAATGATTCATAATAAGCAGACTCTTCTTTAATACCTGCTTCTACCATTGTCTCAAAAGCAAGTTCAACACCTGCTCTTATCATAGCAACAAATAACAAAGCATTGTCAAAAAATTCTTGCTCTGCAATTTTCATATCGCCCGCAGGTGTTTTTTCGAAAGCTGTTTCCCCAGTAGCTGCTCTCCATGATAATAAATTTTTATCGTCGTTGTCCCAATCCTCCATCATCGTTTTTGAAAAATGTCCACTCATAATATCATCCTGATGTTTTTGAAACAGTGGACGCAGTCTAGTTTTTAATTCTTCCGATAATTCAAATGCCTTTATTTTAGCAGGATTCGATAATCTATCCATCATTGCTGTAATGCCTCCTTGCTTTAGTGCTTCTGTTATTACTTCTACACCATACTGCACCAATTTAGATGCATAAGATTTTTCAATTCCTTTCTCTACCATTTTATCAAAACAGAGTATAGAACCGGTTTGTAACATGCCGCACAAAATGGTTTGCTCACCCATTAAATCACTTTTTACTTCGGCTACAAAAGATGATTTTAATACTCCTGCTCTATGTCCGCCGGTGCCTACTGCATATGCTTTTGCCTGTTCTAATCCTTTATTTTCAGGATCGTTTTCCGGATGAACTGCAATTAAAGTTGGAACACCAAAACCCCGTTTGTATTCTTCTCGAACTTCTGTTCCTGGGCATTTTGGTGCCACCATTATCACTGTTAAATCTTTTCTTATTTGCATGCCTTCTTCTACAATATTAAAACCGTGAGAGTAGGAGAGTGTTGCGCCTTTTTTCATTAATGGAATGATGGCATTTACAACTGCAGTGTGTTGTTTGTCGGGTGTAAGATTTAGAACTACATCTGCACTTGGTATTAATGCTTCATAAGTTCCTACCACAAAATTATTGTCGGTTGCACTCTTCCATGATGCTCTTTTTTCGGCGATAGCTTCTTTGCGCAATGCATAAGAAATATCCATACCTGAATCTCTGAGATTTAATCCTTGGTTTAACCCTTGTGCACCACAACCAATAATGACCATTTTTTTTCCTTTCAACACATTAACACCATTTGTAAATTCGTTGCTGTTCATAAACTCACATACACCGAGTTGGTTTAGTTGTTCTCTAAGTGGTAAGCTGTTGAAATAATTTGCCATTGTCTATTTTTTAATTTTAAATTTTTATATCGCTGCAAAGAAATACGAGGGCGCAGTTTTCGCATGGGATGGTGAAACGCTCCGAAAATTCTTTTAACGCTGTTTCTCAGTTATGTAGAATTACATTGTAAAAACTTCATCTTGGTGGTTTAAATATTCATTCTCTACCAATTCGTCGCCAGGAGCAGATTCTTCATAAAACTTTAGTTTATCATGAAAGCCGCTGCTATCTTTTATGATAGCAATTCTTGCACTGCGGACAAATTCAATCAAACCATAAGGTTCCAATGCTTTTATTAATCCATCTGTTTCTTCTCTATGACCTGTGGTTTCAAAAACAGTATAATCTTTTCTAATCACGACTGCTCTTGCTCCGTATTGCCTCAGCAGTCTTTCTACTTTTACTTTTGCAGCTATTTCATCGGTTGGCACTTTATACAAAGCCATTTCTTGCCAAACTACTTCGTCTTCAGTATTGTAAAATGCTTTTAAAACATCTACTTGTTTTTCTATTTGAGTACACAGTTTTCTTACAACATCTTCTGTTTCGTTTATTACTATGGTAAAACGATGTACACTTTCTACCTCAGTTGGAGATGTATTTAAACTATCTACATTTATTTTTCGTCTGCTGAAAATAATAGCTATACGGTTTAGTAAACCAATCTGATTTTCTGTGTAAACGGTAATGGTATATTCTGATTTGTTCATTGTTATTCATTTTATTTTACCATAATTATGAAACGTTTTTTACTATTAAATACTAACGCCTTCCGGTAAAAATATTTTTCTACTTTAGTCTTATTTCGCTAACACTGCAACCCTGGGGCACCATTGGAAAAACATTATTTTCTTTTCCTACCATTACTTCCAATAGATAGGCACCATTATAATCCAACATTGTTTTGAGCGAATTTTTTAAATCATTTCTTTCACTTACTTTTTTTCCTTGTATGTTATATGCTGCTGCTACCTTCACAAAATCGGGGCTCTTAATATTTGTAAAAGAATATCTTTTATCCATAAATAATTCTTGCCATTGGCGCACCATTCCAAGAAACTGGTTGTTGAGGATAATTATTTTTACGTGTACATTGCTTTGCATGATAGTGCCTAACTCTTGTATAGTCATTTGTATGCCGCCATCGCCAATAACAGCTACGACTATGCTTTTTGGCGCACCAAATTTTGCACCAATAGCAGCCGGCAAAGCGTAACCCATTGTGCCCAAACCACCACTTGTAATATTACTTTTACTCTGGTTATATTTTGCATAGCGACAAGTAACCATTTGGTGTTGCCCTACATCTGTTACAATAATTGCATTGCCCTCTGTTAATTCATTCAAAGTTTTTATTACTTCGCCCATCGTCAGTTCATCACTCGTTGGATTGAGTTCGGGAAAAATACATTGCTCTTCTTCCTGTTTTGTATAATCGGTAAATTGTTGCAACCAAGCTGTATGATTTCCTTTATTGATTAAAGCAGTAAGCAAGGGTAATGTTTCTTTACAATCTCCCCAAACTGCGACAGTTGTTTTTACATTTTTATCAATTTCGGAAGGATCAATATCTAGGTGTACAACTTTTGCCTGCTTGGCATATTTATCTAAACGACCGGTAACTCTGTCATCAAAACGCATACCCACAGCAATCAACACATCGCATTCGTTGGTTAAAACATTTGGCCCATAATTTCCGTGCATACCCAGCATACCTACGCCAAGCTTATGTTCTGATGGTATTGCACTCATACCCATAATTGTCCAGGCAGCTGGTAAATTTCCTTTTTCTATAAACGCTATAAATTCTTTTTCAGCTTTTCCAAGAATTATACCCTGCCCAAAAATTACAAATGGTTTTTTTGCTTCGTTAATTAATTTTGCCGCAGCAACAATGTATTCGTTTCTTACAATTGGCTTTGGCCGGTAACTGCGAATGTGTGTACATTTTGTATAACCTGCATAATCGAACATTTGCAATTGTGCATTCTTTGTAATGTCTATCAATACAGGCCCGGGGCGGCCACTACCTGCAATGTAAAAAGCTTTTGCAAGTACCGATGGTATTTCTGTAGCATCTGTAATTTGATAATTCCATTTTGTAACAGGCGTTGTAATATTTATAATATCCGTTTCTTGAAACGCATCTGTGCCTAGCAAATGTGCAAATACTTGTCCTGTTATACAAACGAGTGGCGTGCTGTCTATCATAGCATCTGCAAGACCTGTAACCAAGTTTGTTGCGCCGGGTCCACTTGTTGCAAATACAATCCCAGTTTTCCCACTTGCCCTTGCAAATCCTTGTGCAGCATGAATTGCACCTTGCTCATGGCGCACCAATATGTGGTTTAATTTTTCTTCGTAATCATACAATGCATCATATATGGGCATAATTGCACCACCAGGATAACCAAAAATAATGTTTGCATCTTCTTCAATTAGTGCTTCGAGGAGTGCAACAGAACCGGAGGTTGCCACAGACCGCCTACCCATAGAAGACTGGATCTCGGGAGCACATTGCTCTTTAATTATCTCTTGTATATCTTGAAGTGTTTCCATCTCTGTTTATTTACACGCACTTTAATATTTTTGAAATCGACAAACTCAACTTCTTATTTTTCTAATCATCAAATCATAAGGAACCGAGGTTGCCCTTCGATTAATTTAGGGCGCTTCATCCGTCACACACCCTTCACTCGCATCTTTAACACACAAAGCATATTTATACAACAAACCCTTGGTAACTTTTAATAAAGGTTGTTGCCATTTTTTCCTACGTTCTGCAATTATGTTGTCGCTTACCTTTAATGTTATTGCTTTGGTAGGCACATCAATTTCTATTATATCTTCATCTTCTACCAGCGCAATAAGCCCACCATTAAAGGCTTCCGGTGTTATGTGTCCCACAACAAAACCATGACTACCACCGCTAAATCTTCCATCAGTAATTAATGCCACATCTTTTGCCAACCCTGCGCCCGTAATAGCCGAAGTTGGTTTTAGCATTTCAGGCATACCCGGTGCACCTTTCGGGCCTTCGTATCTTATTACTACCACATCTCCTTTTTTCACTCTACCGCTCGCAATTCCTGCTACCAAATCTTTCTCCCCGTTAAAAACTCTTGCAGGGCCTTCAAAACGCTCTCCTTCTTTGCCACTTATTTTTGCAACGCTTCCTTTCTCTGCAAGGTTGCCATACAATATTTGTAAATGCCCTGTTGTTTTTAACGGTGTTTCTAATGGGTAAATAATTTTTTGTGTTTCGAAATTTATTGGCGTTACATTTTGCAAATTCTCTGCTACCGTTTTTCCGGTAACAGTCATACAATCGCCATGCAACATTCCTACATCTAACAAATATTTCATTACAGCGGGTACACCACCGTGGGTGTGTAACTCTTGCATCAAAAATTTGCCACTAGGCTTAAAGTCAGCAAGCACGGGTGTTTTATCGCTTATTCGTTGAAAATCGTTTTGTGTTATTACAACATCTACGCTTTTTGCCATTGCTATTAAATGCAATACCGCATTTGTGCTACCGCCAAAAATCATGATGAGTGTTATTGCATTTTCAAATGCTTTTTTCGTCATAATATCTTTTGGCTTGATATCTTTTTCTAGCAATATTTTTATGGTTTCGCCGGCATGCAGGCATTCATTTTTTTTGTCTTCACTTAGTGCAGGGTTGCTAGATGAAAAAGGCAAACTCATTCCTAAAGCTTCTATTGCACTTGCCATTGTATTTGCTGTGTACATGCCGCCACATGCGCCTGCACCCGGACAACTGTGTTTTATAACTTCTTTGAAATCTTCGGGAGTTATAGTACCTGCCAGCTTTTGCCCCAATGCTTCAAATGCCGAGATTATATTTAGCTCTTCGCCTTTGTGATACCCTGCTTCAATGGTACCACCATAAACCATTATCGACGGCCGATTTAATCTGCCCATTGCCATAATTGAACCCGGCATATTTTTATCGCAACCAGGTAAGGCAATTAATCCATCGTAATAAAAACCACCACAAACAGCTTCAATACTATCTGCAATTAAATCTCTGCTCACAAGGCTGTAACGCATGCCATCAGTCCCATTGCTAATACCATCACTAATGCCGATAGTATTAAAAATTAATCCAACCATATTTTCTTTCCACACACCTTGCTTAACAATTTTTGCAAGGTCATTTAAATGCATGTTGCAAGTGTTGCCATCGTAACCCATACTCGCAATTCCTACTTGTGGTTTCTTTAAATCATCTTCTGAAAGCCCTATGCCATAAAACATAGCTTGCGCAGCAGGTTGAGTTTCGTCTTGCGTTAGTGTTTTGCTGTATCTGTTTAATTCACTCATCTTTCTGTTTTACCCTCGGTAAAATTTATTGTTTTTTTTTATGCATTTATTCTTACCGAGACTTCGGTGGCGATGCTCCATTCAAAATTTCTATTTCAATATATCTTTTACCAGCCTGATTTGTTTGAACCTCTAGGGCGCAAAGTTTTACCAAGAAGATATTATTATTACGTTTGCACTTTTTTATTCTGTTGTATTTTTACCCTAGCAAAAAAAATCGATTTTTTATTCGTTGTGTGACTTTGTTATTTTTAGCTTTCGTAATTCATCAAGCATCGACCAAACTTCTTTTCGGTTCAAGTTCCAATTCCAATACTCTGTTTTTATAAGCTAATTGTATTCTTCTGCTTACAGATTTATTAAATGGAATTTTAAAACCTTCACCATCTAAACTTTCCCATCCAATTGTTTCTGCTGCTGTACCGCAATAGAATACAGCATCTGCAGCCTTTAGTTCTTCTACAGTAATATTTTTTTCTTCGACGTCTATCCCAAGTTCATGGCATAATTCCATTACTGTTGCCCTTGTAATTCCTGTGAGAATATTACCCGGTGCAGGCGTAAATAACTTTCCATCTTTTTCATAAAATATATTTGCCCCTGGCCCTTCTGCTACAAATCCATTCATATCTGTAAGCAATGCTTCATCGTAGCCATTGGCTTTAGCTTCCTGGCATGCCATAATAGAGTTTACATAATGTCCACTGATTTTAGCATGAATTTTAAATCCTTTTGGGTTTGGTCTTTGAAAAGTAGAAAGACCTACTCTTAATAAACTGTTACCAAGGTAGGCACCCCATTCCCATGCTGCTAAAAGTATATGGGAAGATGTTGCTTTTTGCAAACTCATATTGGGTGGGCAAAAAACCAATGGACGTATATATGCATTATCCAGATTGTTTTTTTCTAAAAGCCGGTAAGTTGCATTTATCAATTCTTCATTTGTCCAGGGATACGGTATGCCTACTGCCTCGCAGGATGTTCTTAACCGATCAAAATGTTCTTCCTGTTTAAAAATTTTAATTCCGTTAGCAGTTTTATAAGAGCGTATCCCTTCAAATGCTGAATACCCATAATGAAGACTTTGGCTGTATAAATTCATTTTTGAATCTGCTGCTTTTACAAATTCATTGTCCAAATAAATAATGGTTTCTTCGTTGTAGTACATGTTTTTTTCCTTGCTTTTTTTCTTTTTTAAATAACTGTTGATTTTCTTAGTGTAATATTTTCTCCATTCATATTTTCAGCTACATTTTTGTTGATGTAGTCTACAATAAACCCGCCTACAGTAGATGTAAAATAGAAATCTATGGGTTCAATATCTTTTGTAACAATTTTATTCTTCAATGTCCAGGTCACTGCATCTTTTATGACTGCTGCTTCTTCAGACATGCCTAGGTGATCCAATAACATAGCGGCAGATAATATAGAGCCTATCGGATTTGCAATATCTTTTCCTGTTGCCTGAGGATACGAACCATGAATTGGTTCAAACAAAGCAGTCTTAAAGCCGATAGATGATGATGGTAACAAGCCTAATGAACCACTTATTACACTTGCTTCATCGCTTATAATATCACCAAACATATTTTCTGTAAGTATTACATCAAATTGTTTTGGGTTCAGAATTATTTGCATGGCTGCATTGTCTACAAATAAAAAATCTACTGAAACATCTGTGTATTCTGTTGCAATTCCCTGTACCACTTTTCTCCATAGGCGGGATGTCTCCAACACATTAGCTTTGTCTACCAATGTTAGTTTTTTTCTTCTTTGTTGTGCTGCTTTAAATGCAAGATGTGTAATGCGTTCTATTTCTTCTTTGGTATAGAGGCATTCATCTGAAGCTACGGTACCTTCTGCGTTTGTATATTTTTTACCAAAATAGATACCGCCCGTTAGCTCTCTGTAAATCACAAAATCAACCCCATCTATAATATTTGCTTTAAGCGGAGATAGGGCATGCAAACCAGCATGTGAACTTACTGGTCGAATATTTGCATAAAGTTGAAGGGCTTTCCTTAATGCGAGCAATCCCTGTTCGGGTCTTACTTTTGCCGTTGGGTCATTATCATATTTTGGAAGTCCAATTGCACCAAATAAAATTGCATCGCTGTTTAAACAAATATCAATCGTTGCCTGAGGAAGCGGCACTCCTGTTTTATCAATAGCATCTGCACCAATGAGCGCCTCCGTAAAAATAAATTGATGGTTAAATTGTTCGGCTATAGCTTTCAATACCTTTATGGATTGTGCTGTTACTTCGGGGCCGATGCCATCACCATTTAGTATCGTAATATTTTTGATCATCTTTTTTTAATTAAAAAATTGTTTCTCGAATTGCTCTATGTCATTTTTTATGTCTAATAAATAATCTATATCATCATAGCCATTGAGCAAGCATTGTTTCTTATAGCCATTTATTTCAAAATATTCCATTTCGTTTGTTGCATTAATGGTAATGGTTTGTGTAGGTAAACTAATAGTTACTTTTGAGTCATTATTTTGTGCAAATATTTTTTGTAAAAACTTATCTGTTACTATTACAGGGAGAATACCATTATTTAATGCGTTATTCTTAAAAATATCTGCAAAAAAGCTACTCACTACGGCTGTAAAGCCATAATCTAAAATTGCCCAAGCTGCATGTTCTCTAGACGAGCCGCAGCCAAAATTTTTTCCTGCTACCAATATCGAACCTTTGTATTGCGGTTGATTTAAAACAAAGTTTGCTTTTGGTTTTTCCTCATCATCATTTTCGTAACGCCAATCTCTAAAAAGATTTTTTCCAAATCCATCCCTCGTTGTTCCTTTTAAAAAACGTGCAGGAATTATTTGGTCTGTATCTACGTTTTCCATGTTTATTGGAACAAATGAATCTTCTATAATTTGTAATGCTTTCATTTTTTTCTTAATTTAAGAAATCTCTTACGTCAGTTATTTTACCTGTAATGGCCGCTGCAGCAGCGGTTAACGGGCTAGCCAATAATGTTCTTGCACCTGCACCTTGTCTTCCTTCAAAATTTCTATTACTCGTGCTTATACAATATTTACCTGCGGGGATTTTATCTTCATTCATTCCTAAACATGCACTGCAACCAGGTTGGCGTAATTGAAAACCTGCAGCTTCAAATATTTTATCAATACCTTCTTCAATTGCCTGTTGTTCCACTTGTTTACTTCCGGGCACAATCCATACTTCAACATCGGCAGCTTTTTGTTTTCCCTTTACAAAATTTGCAACTAGCCTAAGGTCTTCAATGCGACTGTTGGTGCAGCTTCCAATAAAAATATAGTCAATTTTTTGACCTTGTACTGCATCGCCGGCATTTAAACCCATATAGTTTAAGGCTTTTACAAATGCAGGTTTTTGTTGTTCTGTTAACGATTTTTCAGATGGAATAAATTCATTTATGCCCACACCCATTCCTGGGTTAGTGCCATAAGTTATCATGGGTGTAATTTGTGAAGCATCAATATTTATTTCTTCATCAAATTCTGCATCATCATCGCTAAATAATTTCTTCCATTCATTTAATGCATTTGTCCAAGCCTCATCTTTTGGTGCAAATGTTCTTCCTTTTACATAATTAAAGGTTGTTTCATCAGGCGCAATCAATCCACATCTTGCTCCCATTTCTATACTCATGTTGCATATTGTCATTCTTGCCTCCATAGATAAACTGCGAATTGTACTTCCTGCATATTCAACTGCAAAACCTGTGGCGCCACTTGCAGATATTTTTGATAAAATGAAGAGTACAATATCTTTAGACAATACGCCTTTTTTTAATTCACCATTTACATTTATGCGCATTTGGTTTGGTTTTGTTTGCAACAAACATTGAGTGGCAAAAACCATTTCTACCTCACTTGTGCCTATGCCAAATGCAATGGCCCCAAATGCGCCGTGGGTGCTTGTATGGCTGTCGCCACATACAATTGTCATACCCGGTTGAGTGATCCCAAGTTCAGGACCGATTACATGTACAATACCTTGATATGGATGTCCCAGACCATATAATTCAATATTATTTTCTGCACAATTATTTATTAATATATCTACTTGTATTCTACCCAATTCTTCTTTAATTGGAAGGTGTTGGTTAACGGTAGGGACATTGTGATCCGCAGTTGCAACAATTTGTTTTGGACGAAAAATAGTTAATCCTCTTTTTTTAATTCCGGCAAATGCCTGCGGACTTGTTACTTCATGTATTAAATGTTTGTCAATGTATAACACCGATGGCCCGTCATTAATAGTTTTGACGATGTGCTTATTCCAGATTTTTTCAAATAATGTTTGTGCCATTTTCTTATGTATATGCTACCATTGTGTGTTGTTTCCCCATTGCATTTAAATCCTCGTCATTCACTTCTTTTTTATTATCAGCCACATTTAAGAAAATTTCATACAATGTGTCTACATCATTTCTGTCAAATTGAAAACCCAGTTTCTGGAAACGAAATGCCAATGCACTTCTTCCGCTTCTTGCAGTAAGTACAATTTTAGAACTGTCTGCGCCCACTTCTAAAGGATTTATAATTTCATAAGTAAGTGCATTTTTTAAAAATCCATCCTGATGAATGCCTGATGAATGTGAGAATGCATTGCTTCCAACTATAGCTTTATTGGGTTGTACAGGCATGCGCATTACATCTGCAACAATGCGGCTTAATGGATTTAATTGTTTGTTGTTAATACCTGTATAAAAGCCCATCGTTTTATGTTGTTTAATAATCATGGCTACTTCTTCTAGTGATGTATTACCGGCTCTTTCACCAAGTCCGTTAATGGTACATTCAATTTGCCTTGCACCATTCATAATGCCGGCTATAGAGTTGGCGGTAGCCAAACCAAGGTCGTTGTGGCAGTGGCAAGAAATAATCGCTCTATCAATGTTGGGAACGTTGTTTGCCAGGTAGGCTATTTTTTCACCATATTGGTGGGGCAAACAATAGCCTGTTGTATCAGGGATATTTACTGTTGTTGCGCCTGCTTTAATTACAGCCTCAATTACCCTTGCGAGATATTCGTTGTCAGTGCGACCTGCATCTTCCGCATAAAATTCCACATCGTCTACAAAGTTTTTTGCCCACTTTACAGCTTGTACTGCTCTTGCCAAAATCTCATCTTGAGTGGCATTGAACTTAGCTTTTATGTGAAGGTCAGATGTACCGATACCCGTATGGATACGTGGCCGCTTGGCGTACTTAAGTGCTTCGGCGGCTACTTCAATGTCTTTAAGAACCGCTCTGGTAAGTCCGCAAACTATCGGATCTTTTATAACTTTTGATATTTCATTTACGGATTCAAAATCGCCGGGGGATGAAATGGGAAAACCTGCTTCGATGATATCAACACCCAAAGCTTCCAGTTGTAAAGCAAGGGCTACTTTTTCATTGCTGTTTAGTTTACAGCCTGGCACTTGCTCGCCATCTCTTAAAGTTGTATCAAAAATAAAAATTTTATTTTCTGCCATTTTGTGGGATATTAAAATGTGTATTGCATCAATGCTGCCTTAATTTTGGAATTAATTAAATTTAATTATCTTATAACCTCAAATGAAATCTTAATTGAAATAAATTACAGTGTTAAAAGAACTTATTTCAGGCTACCAAGCCTGTTTACAAAGGGATTTGAAAAAAATATTTTACGATGCCAAACAGTAATAATGATTCGCTTTTTTTATTAGTAAATTCACTCACCCCTGCTGAAAAGCGTCATTTTAAATTATATATTCTGCGTAATCAATCAAATGCAGATGCAAAATTTGTTCAACTGTTTGCAGTATTAGATGCTGTTAAAGATTACAATGAAGATCAAATTTTAAAAAAAATTACGTCAATAAGCAGGCAACAATTACCTAATATCAAAGCTCATTTGTATGGGGAACTACTTACTGCTTTGCGCCTGCTACACAGCGAAAAAAATACGGAAATACAGATAAGAGAACAAATAGATTTTGCAAGAATATTATACAACAGAGGTTTAATATTGCAGGCGCTAAAAATTTTAGAAAAAATAAAAGTAACAGCAAAAGCAAATAGTCATTTTATTCTTACGCAGGATATTCTTCAATTTGAAAAAGATATTGAATCCAGACATATTACCAGAAGCCTTAAGGGTAGGGCAGGTAAGCTTATAAACGAAACCGGGTTTGTTTTAAAGCAAATTAATGAAGTAACTCATTTATCAAATGTTGCATTGCGGATGTACGAATTATATCTTGAAAATGGTCATGTTAGGGATGAAAAGCATAGCATAGAAATAGAACAAATTTTTAGAGAAAACATAAAAGACATAAATGAAACACAGATAAGTTTTTTTGGGAAAGCGTATCTGCATCAGAGTTACTGTTGGTATTATATTATTCAATTGGATTTTACAAAGTATTACAGGCACACACAAAAATGGGTGCAGCTTTTTGCAGATTTTCCTGAAGCAAAAAAGGATGATCCTTTTCTTTATGTAAAAGCCATGCATAATTTGCTAAATGCACTTTTTATTACAGGCAATCATACAAAGATGATACAAGAGTTAATTGTGTTTGAAAAGTTTTATGAGTCTTCAAGTGACTTTAATCAAAATTTGGAAATACAAACCTTTGTGTATTTGTATACTGCAAAAATTAATATGTATTTTTTAGAAGGAACATTTACTAAAGGGTTATTGCTTGTTCCATCTATTAATCAAAAATTAAAACAATATGCACAATATATAGATACGCACAGGGTACTTGTTTTTTATTATAAAATAGCAAGTATGTATTTTGGCTCTGGTAATAATGATGAGGCAATCGTTTACTTAAACAAAATTATCCAGTTAAAAGTAGGACAATTAAGAACCGATATACAGTGTTTTGCACGCCTGCTTCATTTAATAGCCCATTATGAGCTAGGAAATATGGAACTCGTAGAATATCTTATAAAGTCCGTTTATCGTTTCCTTTCTAAAATGGAAAATCTCGATGCTGTGTTGTCGGAAATATTTTTGTTTTTAAAGAAGTCATTATCATCCCGACCAAAGGATTTGCAAAATGCTTTTATTTTATTGAAGGCAAATCTGGAAAAAACAGCGGATGATAAATATAATCGGCGCTCTTACCAGTACCTAGATATTTTAAGCTGGCTACAAAGCAAAATAGAAAATGAACCGGTGCAAAATATAGTACGAAGGAAATTTTTAAGCAATGAAAAAGGAGGGTCATAAATAATAAAGACTGCAATTTTTTATAATTTGTTTGTTCATTTTATAAAATTTCTTTACTTTTGCAGCCCCAAATAGTTCTTTTGAATAATTCTGACATTTATGTAAGGATTGGGAGTATCTCCATAAGGCGGTACGTTATCACCAAAAAAATAAAATATGGCTAAAGAAATTACGGCTTATGTAAAACTCCAATGTAAAGGAGGACAAGCCAACCCCGCACCGCCAATTGGGCCTGCATTGGGTTCTAAAGGTATTAACATCATGGAGTTCTGCAAGCAATTTAATGCCAGAACCCAAGACAAACCCGGTAAAATTCTACCGGTTCTCATTACAGTTTATGGTGACAAATCTTTTGAATTTGTAATTAAAACTCCACCTGCTCCCGTACAATTAATGGAAGCTGCTAAAATTACCAGCGGTTCTAAAGAGCCTAACCGTGTAAAAGTGGGTAAAGTTACTTGGGCACAGGTAGAAGAAATTGCAAAAGATAAAATGCCTGACCTAAATGCTTTTTCGCTTAACAGCGCAATGAGTATGGTTGCAGGAACTGCCCGTAGTATGGGTTTAACTGTAGAAGGTAAAGCACCTTGGGAAAATTAACCTGCCTGCCGGCAGATTGTCACTATTAAACTTAAAAAATGATTACTAAAAAAAGAAAATTAGCAAATGCTAAGGTTGACGTAAACAAAGCGTACACCCTCAAAGAAGCATCTACTCTAGTTAAAGATATTAATACAACAAAATTTGACAGTTCTGTAGATTTACACGTTCGTTTAGGTGTAGATCCTAAAAAGGCTGA
>JAYTCO010000159.1:0-4857 GCA_043736415.1 Ferruginibacter sp.
AGTAAAATTGGTAGTGGTTCTTTGATGCTATCTTTGTAATGAACAACCAGATTATAATCAGTTTTTTCGGTCGCATTTTTTTGGGCAATGCTATTGAACTGTATAATACTAAGCATTAACAGTATAAATAAAGACTTTAAAAATTTGGTATCAATATTCATTGTGGTAAGCTACAATCAACAATTTAATAAGTAAAATTACAAATCTTTGGCGGGTATTTATATTCATATTCCATTCTGCAGGCAGGCATGTAATTATTGTAATTTTCATTTTTCTGTCTCGTTAAAAAATAAAGAAATACTGATAAATGCTTTAATAAAAGAAATTGAAACACAAAGTAATTTTATAAAAGATGAGGTTATCGAAACCATTTACATTGGCGGCGGTACACCGAGTTTATTAAACGAATATGAGCTTGAGATAATTTTTAATGCGCTGCGAAAAAGATTTTTAATTGAAGAGAATGCAGAAATTACCCTGGAAGCAAACCCAGATGATGTAAACGAAACCACATTAGAAATTTGGAAAAAAAATGATGTGAACAGACTTTCAGTCGGCTTGCAGTCTTTTAATGAAGCAGAATTAAAATGGATGAACAGAGCACACAATGCTAACCAATCTTTACAATGTTTAGCCGATATAAGTGCATCAGGATTTACTAATTATTCGGTTGATTTAATTTACGGTTCACCGCTACAAACCAATGATGACCTTAAAAATAATTTTTCGATTTTAGCAAAAAGGAATGTACCACACATTTCCTGCTACGCACTTACAGTAGAACCTGATACTGTTTTAAATAAAAATATTAATGCAAAAAAAACCGCACCCGTAAACAGCGAAAAACAGGCAGAACAGTTTTATCTGTTATTAAATATGATGGAAAAGGAAGCATATGAACAGTACGAAATAAGCAGTTTTTGTAAGCCGGGCTACAAAAGTAAACACAACAGCAGTTACTGGCAAGGTAAGCCCTACTTTGGTTTTGGGCCATCTGCACATTCGTTTAACGGTTTTGATAAAAGACGCTGGAATATTTCGAATAACGGTTTATACATTCAATCTTTAGAAAAAAATATTATCCCTTACGAAGAAGAAATACTTACAAATGCGCAAAGGTTAAATGAATATGTAATGACTGCTTTAAGAACCAGCGAGGGCATTAATTTTAATTATGTGGTGATGCATTTTGGTGCAGAAAATAAAAAACACATTATTACGGCAGCTCAAAAATTTATACTTTCCGGCAGGTTAATAATGAATGAGGAAAATTTACAGCTAACAAAAGAAGGGATGTTTTTTGCAGATGGAATTGCCGGAGATTTGTTTACTTGATTCGGTTAGAAAAATTAAATCAATACCTCTTCAATCTTTTCAAAACCTGTTTTTGCATCCATCCCGTTCCACAGAATATTAAAAACAGTTTCTGCAATCGGCATATTTGATTTTACTTTTTGGTTGATGATGTACATGCATTTTGCAGCATTGTAGCCTTCTGCCACCATACTCATTTCCAGTTGCGCATTTTTTACTGAATAACCTTTTCCAATCATGTTACCAAAGGTTCTGTTACGGCTAAAGAGTGAGTAACAGGTAACTAATAAATCTCCTAAATAAACAGAGGCTGCATAATTTGCGTGCTTGCCTGTGGAACGGTTTTTACCATGCTCCATATAACCGACTTCTGCATTTATAATTCCTGCCTTACGTAGAAAGCCCGCCATTTCATCTGCACTGTTGGCAATTAATACACTCAAAAAATTATCTCCATAATCAAGCCCATGTGCAATACCCGCAGCTACTGCATAAATATTTTTTAGCACTGCTGCATACTGCACGCCATAAATATCTTTGTTAGTAACGGTATTTAAATAATCAGTTTTAAAAAAGGTTGCTATTTGTGCAGTTGCTTCTTCATCTACTCCGGTAAAAGTTAAATACGATAATTTTTCTGCTGCTACTTCTTCAGCATGGCAGGGACCAAGCAGCGCAAAATAGTCCTGCATTTGTACATTAAATTTTTTTAATAAAAAATCATTGAGCAATTCGTTTTCCTGAGGTAAAATTCCTTTTACTGCCGAAATAATTTTTTTACCTTCAAAGATATTTTTTGGTAGCGATGATAATACTTCGCTTGTATAAGCAGATGGAATTGCTATAATAATTACATCTGACTGTTTAATAACTTCTTCAACATTGGTGGTTAAATGAAGTTTACTTATATCAAAACGGGCAGCAGTAAGGTATTGAGGATTGTGGCTTTTAATTTTAAACTGCGCAATAGCTGCATCACTCCTGTTCCACCACCAAATTGTATTATTATTATCTGTTAATATTTTTGCTATGGCTGTACCCCAGCTGCCACTTCCTAATATTCCAAATTTCATATAACAGGTTTAACGTTGATCATCTTACAAGCCCAAAGTTTCCACCGCTTTAAATGCTGCTAACTGGCTTGCATCTTTTTTATTAAATCCTTTTGCCTCTGCAATCACCTGGCCATCAATAGTGGCACCAATGGTAAACAATCTTCTGCCACTTTCAAATGATTCTGTAACGATAGTAAACTCAAGTAATTTTCCGTTTTTGTTGGCCCAGCCGTAAAGTTTATTTTTTATATTTATTTCAATGGCTTCAAGGTCATCTGTAAACATGTGGTTGTGTATAATATATTGCTCTACCCAAAGCTGGGTTTTTTTGTATCCTTTGTCTAAAAAAATAGCACCTATTAATGCTTCCAAAGTATTGCCAAATATTTGTGATGTTTTTAAAGCATTGTCCAGTTTGTTGTAGATGGTAATTTTTTTTAGCCCCATCTTCACAGCAATCTCATTAAGCTTTTGCCTGTTCACCATTTTGCTGCGCATTTCGGTTAAAAAGCCTTCGTCTTTGTAAGGGTATTTTCTAAATAGATAGTGGGCAATAATAGAACTTAGCACGGCATCACCTAAAAACTCCAACCGCTCATTGTTTTCATCTGCACCTTCCCTCATGGAACGATGGCTCAAAGCGGTTTTATACAATTGTATATTACCGGGCTTAAAACCCGTTACATTATTTAATTGTTTTTTAAAATCTTTTGTTACAGGCTCACCAATAAATAATCCCCGTAAATATTTTAATGTTTTTTTGATAAAAAAAAGTTTGTTAAAATTAGTGGTAAATTTTTTAATGATAAACTTTAAAAAAATATTTTGTTTTGAATGAGATACTTCTAGATATAAAAATTAATACCAATGATGTTAAATAAAATACACAATTAAATTTGAGCAAAGATTTGCCGTACAAGTGAGTGACACAACGATGTTGACCATTGCTGCGTTTTTGTTTGGACAACAAAAATGCTAAATTAAAAATAAAATATGTTTTGTAAAATATCCTTTATTAAAAAAACTTTTAGGCTTTATACTTTTTAATAATCATGCTCGCATTATGCCCGCCAAAGCCGAAGGTATTGCTGAGTGCAGCATTAACCGTTCTGTGCTGGGCTTTATTAAAAGTAAAATTAAGTTTTGAATCGAGATCCGGATCATCAGTAAAATGATTAATAGTAGGCGGAACAATATCTTTAGTAACAGCAAGTATACAAGCCAATGCTTCTAATGCACCGGCAGCACCAAGGCAATGCCCGGTCATGCTTTTAGTTGAGCTTATATTTAAGTTGTAAGCATGCTCACCAAACACACTTAATATAGCTTTGGTTTCGGCAACATCACCAAGCGGTGTAGATGTGCCGTGTACATTAATATAATCAATATCTGTAGGGACCATTCCTGCATCTGCCAAAGCTGCAATCATAACATTTCTTGCGCCCAATCCATCAGGATGGGGTGCTGTAATATGGTATGCATCTGCGGTAGCACCGCCGCCTGCTATTTCGCAATAAATTTTTGCACCACGGGCAAGCGCATGGTCCAGGCTTTCTAAAATTAAGATACCCGCACCTTCTCCCATAACAAAACCATCACGGTCTTTGTCAAACGGGCGGCTTGCAGTTGTAGGGTTGTCATTTCTTTCGCTCATGGCCTTCATGGCATTAAAACCACCAACGCCTGCAGCACAAATTACGGCTTCGCTGCCACCGGTAACAATAACATCTGCTTTGTTTAAACGAATATTATCAAAGGCATCAATAATTGCATTGGTAGATGATGCGCAGGCACTAACAACAGCAAAGTTTGGACCCCGAAACCCATGACGCATAGATATTTGTCCTGCAGCAATATCGAGTATCATTTTTGGAATAAAGAATGGATTAAACCTAGGCGTTCCATCGCCACTTCCAAAATTCAAAACCTCTTCCTGGAAAGTTATTATACCGCCAATACCACTTCCAAAAATTACACCTACCCTATCAACATTTGCATTTTCAGGTGTAAGGCCCGCATCTTTTACTGCCTCATCAGCCGCAACTATCGCAAACTGTGTAAAGCGGTCCATTTTGCGTGCTTCTTTACGGTCTAAATAAGTTGTAGGGTCAAAATTTTTAACCTCACAGGCAAATTTTGTCTTAAATTTTGACGCATCAAATTGCTGTATCATAGCACAGCCACTGACACCATCAGTAAGATTTTGCCAATATTCTTCTACAGTTTTACCCAATGCTGTTATCGCACCGAGTCCCGTTACTACTACTCTTTTTAACGCCATAAAATTGCCTGTAAAAAAATTAAAATGCCCGCACGGCAAAATACCGTTCGGGCAATGAAATTACTTTGCGTTCTCTTCCAAATAAGATACCGCCTGACCAACAGTGGTAATAGTTTCAGCCTGTTCGTCGGGAATAGAAATATTAAATTCTTTTTCAAATTCCATAATAAGTTCAACGGTATCTAAGCTATCGGCGCCTAGGTCGTT
>JAYTCO010000160.1:0-2031 GCA_043736415.1 Ferruginibacter sp.
AAGCAGTAATGCACAGGCAATTGTTGAAAGTCTTCCTGAAGAACAAAAAATAATATTTGCACCTGATAAAAACCTTGGTGCGTGGATAAACAAACAAACTGGCAGAGAAATGCTTTTGTGGAATGGTGCCTGTATGGTTCACGAAATTTTTAGCATGGAGAAAATCGTAAAACTAAAAGTTCGCCATCCACTGGCCAAAGTTATTGCACACCCTGAATGTGAAGCACCCGTGTTGGCATTGGCAGATTATATTGGAAGTACAACAGGTATTTTAAAATATGCTGAAAAAAGTGATGCTCAGGAATTTATTGTGGTTACTGAAAGCGGCATTCTGCACCAAATGCAAAAAGCCAGTCCATACAAAACTTTTATTCCCGCACCACCACAAAATACTTGCGCCTGTAATGATTGCCCTTACATGAAACTTAATACTTTGGAAAAACTGTATCTGTGTATGAAATACGAACTACCCGAGATAATTATGGATGAAAGCTTGAGAGCAGCTGCTAAAAAGCCAATAGAAAAAATGTTGGAGATAAGTGCAAAATTGGGACTTTAAAAGTCAGGTGATTTGGTAATGACAAATAATGGATAGTATGATATGCATTTTTAATTTTTATTAAAAATGCATAATAAAAGCTGATAAATGTTATTTTGCTCAGCATAGCCCTGATAGAAGCGGAAATCCTTTTTGCTGCATTTGGGCAAAAAGATTGCAGCGAATAGCAGGATACAGAAGTTCATTCATTATGATAATGCTAAATGCTCCTCAAAAATCTAGATTTAATTAACAGGTTTTCCACAAAATTATTTAGTTTTACTGCCCGATGATTTATAATTACTCATTCTAAATATCATTTTAAAATGGCTATTCCTTCAGTTGACTTAGCGGATTTTCTAAGTGGCGACCCCGTAAAGAAAAATGATTTTGTACAAAAACTTGGTAAGGCTTACGAAGAAGTTGGTTTTGTTGCTGTAAAAAACCATGGCGTTCCCGATGAGTTAATTGCAGAATTATATAAATATGTTCAGGAGTTTTTTTCATTACCGCTTGATCATAAAAAAACCTACGAAATTGCTGAATTAGCTGGTCAACGTGGCTATACAAGTTTTGGGAAAGAACATGCAAAAGGAAGTGATGCGCCCGATTTAAAAGAATTTTTTCAATACGGCCAAATACCGAGAGATAATTTTAAGGAAGAAGATTATCCGGCTAACGTACAGGTAGGCGAGGTTGCTGTATTTAATAAAACATTTGATGATGCTTACCGTGCATTTGAAAAAAGCGGAAAAGCAATGTTGCAGGCAATTGCAATTTACCTTGGTTTAGAGGAACATTATTTTGATGGATTCGTACATAATGGCAACAGTATTCTTAGAGCCATCCATTATCCCCCAATAACGCACGAACCTGCCAGTGCTATACGTGCGGAGCAGCATGAGGATATAAACCTAATTACGCTGCTCGTAGGTGCTTCTGCTGATGGTTTAGAGATACTTACCAAGCAGGGTGAGTGGGTTGCAGTAACTTCGTTACCTGAACAGATAGTGGTAAATGTTGGTGATATGTTACAACGTTTTACCAACAACAAACTCACGAGTACTACACACCGTGTGGTAAATCCAAAAAGAGAATTATGGCATACGAGTCGTTTTTCTATTCCTTTCTTTTTACATCCCCGCAGCAGTATGAGTTTGCATTGTTTAGATACTTGTGTAGATGAGGCACACCCAATGGCATATGAAGATGCTACTGCAGGCGAATACCTTGACGAGCGGTTAAGAGAAATAGGGTTGAAAAAATAATTCCTCATTCATAAAAAATTAAACAAAAAAAAAGATATTTAGCCGCTGAATTTTCAGCGGCTTTTTTATAACTTTTTATAATGTTCTTCTAATAGTTTTTATATTTGGTTTACTTAATCTTACACTTGAATATTTTTAGACACATACCGTTTTTAAAAACAGTTTTTTTTTACAGTCTTACTGCTTTTGGTGGGCCCCAGGGGCATTTGGGTATGATGTTGAAAA
>JAYTCO010000161.1:0-2027 GCA_043736415.1 Ferruginibacter sp.
GTACATTAAATTTGCAGCTACATAAATTAAAGTAACAATCAGTGTTCCAAAAAATAAACTAAGACCAATATTCCTTTTAGGATTTCTTACTTCACCGGCAATAAAAGTTACGTTGTTCCATGCATCGCTGCTGAAAATTGAACCGACCATCGAAGCTGCAATAGCTCCCAATACTGCACTTCCTGCAACCCCGCCTAAAATACTTCCATCTGCATTTCTTGTTTTCATTCCCCAGGCATCCTGCCAGTTGGCATTCCATATTTCTGTTTTAGCTGCAAGTAAAAACCCAAAAATTATTAACCCAAAAAGAGATAATAATTTCACAACTGTAAATACAGTCTGTATTATTTTACCACTTTTTATTCCGCCGGTATTTATCCAGGTTAGTAATACTATCAATAAAATAGAAACGATTTGTGCAGTATAAATTTTTAATCCTAATATTTGAAATAAAACGTTGTTATCATTTAATTCCAGAGCCGGAATAAAGTATCCTGCAAATTTTGAAAAAGCAACACCTACCGCAGCTATCGTAGCAGTTTGAATTACTGCAAAAAAACTCCAGCCATATAAAAAGCCTGCTAAAGGATTGTAGGCTTCCTTCAAATATACATATTGACCACCCGCCTTGGGAAACATAGCACTTAATTCACCATAACTTAATGCAGCAGTTAAAGTCATAAAGCCAGTTATAAGCCATACAGCTATTAACCAGCCTGCACTACCCACATTTCTGGTTATATCTGCGCTTACGATAAAGATTCCGGAGCCGATCATAGAGCCTGCTACGATCATCGTTGCATCTAATAATCCCAATGATGGTTTAAACTCTTGAGTACTTTCAGCCATGTAATTAATTTAAGATGGCAATATAATCAAAGGGTTGTAAATAATACAAATGATAATAATCAAATTCTTATTGAAGAATTGTCGAAGTAAATATTCAAAAAAGTTAAGATTATTTCTTTTTGGCCATTAATTCATTCATGCCCTTAATTACATCTGCAGTAATATTAAAAGTTGAATCTTTATAAAGCATATAATCTAAACCTGTACCTGTGGTAAGTATGTACTGATAATTTTTTGTTTTGTTGTACTCATTCAGAAAATCTTTTAACTTTTTTTGTATATCGTCCATAAACTTGTAGCTTTTTTCACTAAGCTTTTGAGTAAGATTTCGTTTTTTTTCATCAACCTGCTGCTGTTGCTGTAGTAATTCACCCTGAAACTTTTCGGCTTCCTGTTGAGTAATCGAATTCCCTCTTTTTAAAAATACATTTTTTCGATTTTCTAATCCTCTGTAACCATTTTGCCAATCAGTCTCTATACTCTTTTGTTCAATCTCAAGTTCCTTTCTGCGGTCTTTTATAAAACCAATTTTTTCGTTTAAGGAATCAAGCTCTACAAATGCTATTGATGCATTTTTTAAATTACCGCTATTGTTGCTAATTAAATTGCTTGAGGGTTCAGTTTTTTTGAGAGTAGTATTCTTGAAAATTTTTACATACAAAAAAACAACTGCAATAATTAGTATGGAATTCACTACTATCAAAAATGGTCTCATCAGTAAAATTTTTAGAAATTGCAAGTTAACATAAACGCTGTATTTCTTAAATAATTGATTTGAATTTGGGGAGCTTTTAACCTCTGTTTATAATTGTAGATAAACGAGCATATCTGGTTTTGAGTAAAAATAAAAGGGGACTCAACAAAAATTAAGTCCCGATTTAATCCAATATCCTATGAAAAACCAAATTGTTTCAAACATTAATAATGCCATAGAAATTTAAACTTAATCCTTTATACTCTTGAGAAAAATTGACTACAAAATCCTTTTTGAAGGGGTAAAAATTCTTACAAACTGGGAAACACATTACCGAGCCAGTCCATTAAAAATGAATTATACTATGATCTAAGAATCAATGGATACAAAATAAAAAGGAGCAAGATTTTCATCTTACTCCTCTCTATTTATTTTTTCATTTACAAATTTTAAAATTTGCAAATTGTTTACTCTTCTTCATCAA
>JAYTCO010000162.1:0-11435 GCA_043736415.1 Ferruginibacter sp.
GGAAAATGCAGGTTTTAAAATGGGTCCTTTTAAACTGATGGATCTTATTGGGATGGATATAAACCTTGCCGTATCTCAATCTGTATATAAAGCATTTAACAACAATCCCCGTTTTAAACCATCGCCCATGCAGGAGCAAAAAGTTGCCGCAGGTGACTTAGGTAAAAAAACAGGAAGAGGTTTTTATGACTATACTAAAAATGCTGCTCAATGATTTTAGTAACAGGTGGTGCAGGCTTATTGGGTAATACGTTGATAGAAATGCTGCTCCAAAAAGGAGAAAATGTAAGAGCGACATATAACAGTACACCACTTGGTTTAAATACATTTACAAATTTTGAGAGAGTAAAATGCGATATACTTGATGTGTATGCATTGGAAGATGCGCTGCAGGATGTAACTGAAATATATCACTGTGCCGGCCTGGTTTCCTTCAACCCAAAAGATGAAAAAAAGCTCTACAGCATTAATGTAGAAGGAACGGCTAATGTTGTAAATGCTGCATTAAATGCAGGTACACGAAAATTTGTTCACGTAAGTTCCGTAGCAGCCCTGGGCAGAATCCGTCCCGGAGAAATGATTGATGAAACCATGTTGTGGACTGAAGAAACAAGCAACAGTAAATACGGCCACAGTAAGTACCTGGGCGAAATGGAAGTGTGGCGTGGCGTGGCCGAAGGGCTCAATGCAGTAATAATAAATCCTTCCATTATACTGGGTGCAGGCAACTGGAACGAAGGCTCTACAAAAATATTTAAATCAGTCTACGATGAGTTTCCGTGGTATACCGAAGGCATCTCAGGCTTTGTGGATGTAAAAGATGTGGCAATTGCTATGATACAACTAATGGAAAGCAATATAACTGCCGAAAAATTTATAATAAGTGCCGAAAATATTTCTTACCAGGATATGTTTACCATGATGGCAAAAGCATTTGGCAAGAAAGCGCCATCAAAAAAAGTAACGCCGTTTATTGCAGCATTAACCTGGCGAATGGAAAATATTAAAAGTATGTTTATGGGCACATCTCCTTTACTTACAAGAGAAACTGCCAACACTGCACTTACAAAAGTTGAATATGATAACAGAAAATTAATAACCCAACTAAGCGGTTTTAAATATCGCAATATGCAGGACACAATCACTAATACCTGTAATAAATTAATTGCTGCCAATAAAACATAGCCAACACTGTGTATTTGTTCAATATTATTCCTGCAACAAATAATTAACATCATATCCTTTATTTTCGAAAAATATTTATAACTACTATGAAAATATTTTTTGCCACTCTACTAAGTTTATTTTTTTTAAACGCTGTACACGCACAAAACAATTTTTCTGTTTCAGGTAAAGTGCTAAACGAAGTAACAGGCTCGCCAATGGCTGCTGCATCTGTATTTGCGCAGAATACAACTATTGGAACAATTACTGATGAAAACGGAAATTTTAAATTACAGTTGCCGCCCGGTGGTTATGAACTTGTATTTACTTTTACCGGTTTTAAAACCGAAACCAGGCGCATAACAACTGCTGATGCTGGCGAGGCCATTAACGTAAGTTTAAAAGAAAAAGAAAAAGAACTGGAAACTGTAGCCATCATATCTACCAACGAAGTAAAAGACGGACTTGAAAAATACGGTCAGTTTTTTAATGAAGAATTTATTGGTAAAACAAGCAACAGTAAATTTTGTAATATTCAAAATGCAGAAGCATTGCATTTCTTTTTTTCAAAGAAAAGAAACCGTCTAAAAATAACCGCTACAGAACCTGTAATTATAAAAAACAATACACTGGGTTACAACATAAAATATACTATAGATTCGTTTACACACGAATACAATACCGGTGTAAGCATTTATTCAGGCTCTCCACTTTATGAAGAAATGCAGGGTGACAGTACACAAAACCTTTTGTGGCAGGCAAACAGAAAGGCTGCTTACAAAGGATCATTGTTGCACTTTATGAGAAGTATTTATAATAAAAATTTAAAAGAGCAGGAGTTTGAAATACAGTTTATTGTGCAACAGAATGGAATTGATAATGCCATCAAATTAAAGGATACTTACGGCGCTATAAATTATATAAAAGATGACAGCACACAAACGGTAGAAATAATGCCCAACCAAAAAAATGTAGGAATTTTATTTATTGGAGAAAAACCTTTGGAAGCTTATACCTTAACTCACCCAACAGAGCCAAAAGACTTTAAATTTTCAATGCTTATTTTTAAACCTACTGAGTCTTTAACCATTGAACAGAACGGATATTTTTACGATCAAAATAATTTATCTATAAGTGGGTACTGGGCATGGGAAAAAGTAGCAGATCAATTACCGTATGATTATAGAGTAGATTGACAGTAAGATTTTAGACACAAGTTGGAAGATACAATTAGGCTAAGATTTCTTCATTACTTTTTCCCACAACTGCGGAATTCTTTTCATCCAGATTAAATCTCTTTTTACAGCACTGGCTTCCTGTGCAGGTGCGCCCCAATAAGTTTTGTTCCCTTCTAAATCGCCGCTTACACCGGTACGTCCAAGCAACACTGCATTTTCGCCGATGGTAAGCGTTTTGTTTATTATACAACCTCCCCAAATAGTAACTGCTTCTTTAATATTTACATAACCGGCAATAACGACATTAGCAGCAACCAAACAATTTTTTCCAAAAACGGTATCGTGGCCTATATGTATAAGATTATCAAAACGGGTTCCTTTTCCTATTCGGGTATCGTGCGTTACTCCCCTGTCAATGGTACAACCTGCACCAATTTCCACATCATCTTCTATTACGACTCTGCCACAACTCGGCATTTTTTTATACCATACTTCTCTTTCTTTTTTTGTGTTATAATAAAAAGCATCGCTGCCAATGACTGTGCCAGCCTGTATTACAACATTATTACCAATTACACAATGATCCATAATAGTAACGTGTGGATGGATGATGCAATTACTGCCGATGGTTACATTATTACCAATAAATGCTGTTGGAAAAATAAAAGTATTGTCGCCAATGTCATCAGAATTAATCGCCTTTAATGCTTTTGTAAATGGTTGGTAATGCGCTACAATTTTACAATAAGCTTCAAAAGGATTTTCTGTAATGAGCAAAGTTTTTCCTTCAGGTACTTTTACTTCTTTGTTGATGATGATAAAAGTAGCTTTGCTGTTAATACTTTTATCGTAATATTTTGGATGGTCTACAAAAGCCAAATCCCCTACTTCCACCCTGTTTAATTCGTTAATGCCTTTTACTTCAGCACGGTTGCCACCAACAATTTTTGCATTTATTAAACTTGCAATCTCTGATATATTTACCGGTGTTAAAAAGTCCATTTGTTGTATTTTATTTTAAAGGTATGACCCTTTATTAATTTGAAATTATTTCAACAAATTTTTGTGAAGCTGTGTTACTGTCAAACTTCGTCAGGAACATAGTCGCTTTTTGAAGAAGCTGAAGTTTGTAGCTTTCATTTTTATAAATCAGTTGAAGTTCAAGCGCCAAACTATCTACATTAATTGCTGCGTAAGTTACTGCCAACTTAAAAAGTAAATTGTTAGAGATAGTATCCGCAGCTATTACAGGGATATTATAATAAAATGCATTGTACACATTTTTACTGCTTTTATAATCCCCAAAAAATATGTAAGCGAAAGCTGCCGCAGTTAATGAT
Source organism: Ferruginibacter sp. (assembly GCA_043736415.1). GTDB lineage: Bacteria > Bacteroidota > Bacteroidia > Chitinophagales > Chitinophagaceae > Ferruginibacter. The sequence continues at coordinate 3,683 of JAYTCO010000162.1, forward strand.
AATGTGTTTTCATTGATTTCTTTTAACAACACAACTTCATTTTTATACTTGTAATTTTTAAAATCAGGCAACAGCTTTTCATCTATTTCATTTTCAAAAAGCAACATTAACCTTAAAGAAGTTTTTTGCCATTTTTTTAATTGAGAAAAAGATTTTAAGGCAGTTAGGAGTTGCGTTTGTGAAAAAGCATTTACCCGAAATAAATAGTATTCAAACCCTGCAGTATATTTTTCTTTTACAGCTTCAATATCATTTAAAGTAAACACTGCATTGTTTTCATTTACATCAAAATAAAGTTTTTGTATTTTACCTGTAAAATCAGGAAATTTTTTATTAAAGCTATCCGCTAAAATATCATCAGTTACAAAAACATTTTGTGCAGCTGATGCGGCCTCAGCAAACTTTTTTTTAAAAAAATTATTTCGCTCTTCCAACAAATTTTTATTCTCAATAAACAAAAACTGTTTTACTGCATTACTTGAAGATAACATTCCTGCATTGCTTATAAATAAACTGATATTATATTTTAAAAGCAGTTTGGGTAATTTGTATTTGTACCAATAATACAAGAGCAGTTTGTTTTTTGGTTTTGGGTAGATGTATACCTGCAAACAATTTTGCGGAAGGGCATTTACAATAAAATCTGTAAATAAAATTATTTGATTGGCCGGCTTTGATAAAGCAGCATTTTTTAACGCAAACAAAAGCCGGCTTTGTTCAATATCTTCTCCCCAAACATGTGCACCTATAATCATTTTGCAAAAGTAAAAACAGCTTAATAAGCAATTGTATTTATTATAAACAGGATTATTTATTGGACCTATTTCAGCACTTTTAGTTTTACTGTTTCTATTCGGGTATCGCTTATGGTCTGGATATTAAATTCGTAATTACCAATAATGATCTGTTCATTGGCTTTCGGAATATCTGCATTGCGCTGTATAATAAAGCCGGAAAGTGTTTCAGCAGTTTCATCTTCCGGAAATTCAAGCCCGTATTTTTCAGCAATAAAATCAAGCTCTATTCTTCCGCTGAAAAGATATTCGTTGTCTGTAAGTTGCTTATCAACAAATTCTTCCACATCATCGTATTCATCTTTTATTTCCCCAAAAATTTCTTCAAGCAAATCTTCCATTGTTACGATACCTGCAGTGCCGCCAAACTCATCAATTACCCAAGCAATAGATTTTCTTTCTCTGCTAAACTTTGCCATTAAATCTGTAGCGCTCATTGTTTCAGGCACGGTTGGTATTGGTAACATTATTTCCTGCAGTGTTGCAGGGCTTTTAAAAAGATCTAACTGATGTACATAACCGATTATATTATCAATATTTTTATCATAAATAACAAGCTTACTCAACATTGATTCTATAAAAACATTTTTAATTTCTGCAACAGAAGTTTGGTTGCTTACGCCTACAATTTCTTTTCGGGGTACAAGGCACTCTCTAATTTTTACATCGCCTATAGACAATGCATTTTCAAATAGTTCTTTATTTATGTCAGAAGACTCTTCTTCGTTGTGCATTTTATTTTGCAGTAAATAATGCTCCAGATCAACTTTACTGAATACTTCTTTTCGCTCGTTTATTTTTACATTAAAAATGTATTTTAATATCCATTCTGCCATGCTTACAAATATGGAAGCTACTGAAGCAAACAATGAGTAAATAAACTGAACAATGTATGTGATGAAGCCGCTGGAGAGAATACTGTTGTTGCGTGCACGAAAAAATGCTTTACTTGTAAATTCTATAAAAATAATTAATGTTGTTGCTACAATTGTTTCAAAAAATAATTGAACAAAACTTGCATATTTAAATGTTGCATTTGGAAATATAAAGTTCCAGAAAGGTTTAAGAATAACACCAATAAGCAAACCATATACAACCAGCAAAATATTTACAACAACCAATATTGTACCTATAAATTTTGCAGGTTGTTCTGCATAACTCCCCCATATTTTTCCTGTATAACTGCCTTGTTTTTTGTTTAGCTCTAACGATAATTTATTGGCAGATACAAAAGCTATTTCTACACCCGCAAAAAATCCTATTAAAAGCAAAGAAACCAATATGGCAACTAATGCGGAGATAGATACTTCCATAATATAAAATTAAGTATTTGAAAACTATCTGTTTAAAAAATCAGTTACAATTTTTTCAGCATCGCTGCAGGCAGTTTGTAAATCTGCGTTTACAACCGTTTTATCAAACTGTTCCTTAAATGATAATTCATAAGAAGCTTTGTTAAGCCTTGCTGCCAGGGATTCTTTGGATTCTGTACCTCTGCTTTCCAGGCGAGTTTTAAGATCACCAACTGAAGGCGGTTCAATAAAAAGGCTTAATGTGCCTTCGTTAAATTGTTGTTGTACATGTATGGCACCTTTAACGTCAATATCGAGCACCGGTATTTTACCCTGTTCCCAAATACGCTGCAGTTCAGCTTTTAGCGTACCGTAATATTTGCCCTCGTACACCATTTCCCATTCAACAAATTCATTATTTTGTATTTTGTATTTAAAATCTTCCGGGCTTATAAAATAATAATCTACACCATCTTTTTCTGTACCCCTTGCCTGCCTAGTAGCCGCTGAAACAGAAAATGTAAGCACCGGAAATTTCTGCATTAAATATTTTGTAATAGAAGTTTTTCCTGCTCCTGATGGTGCTGTTATAATTAAAATTTTATTCATGAACTAGTATTAGATATTGAGATATAAGAATTGGGATTGATCTTAATTTTTAATTAATTTTTTGGTTTAAATATTTTTATTGTCCAAACAAAGAAACAGCTACAATCAACATCGTTGTGTCACTCACTTGTACGGCATCCCCTTATTCATCTTTAATTATGTAATAAATTATGAGTTATTTTATTTAACCTATAAGCTGCGTAATTACAATGTTTACAAATGTTAAAAAGCATACACAAAGAAAAGAATTTTTTTAGCAATGAAACTTGACTTTCTTCTAACCATATATTTGCCAAAACTAAAAATAACTCTATGAAAAATTTAAAAATTATTTCTACACTTCTTTTAATTTGCCTATCCCAAGCGGCGTTTTCACAAATTTTGGGCGGAGAGTCTTCTAAACAGGTTTACAAATCACCCGACTTTAAAGAGACTATTGAAGCACACAAAACTGTTGCAATTTTACCGTTTATTGCAAACATTACGTACAAGAAAAAACCAAAAGATTTTGACGCAGACGCAATTAAAGCAGACGAACAAAAACTTAGTAATAATATGCAGCAGGGTATGTATACTTATCTTTTAAAAAAGGGTGGGAAATACTCAGTTACTTTTCAGGAAGTAGACAGAACAAATATTCTTTTAAAAAAAGCTGGAATATATAATAAACTTGGAGAAACACTGCCTGACTCTATTGCAAAAATTTTGGGTGTAGATGCTGTAATAAAGTGCATTTACGACCATGAAGTTGTAGGAGGTAGCGAAGGTGGTGCCATTGCTAAAGCAATTTTGTTTGGCGGGGCTAGTAAAACAGGAAGTGGTGGGCTTACTATGCAATTATATGACGGCAAAAAAGGTAATTTACTTTGGAGATTTTACAAAGAGATGAATGAAAATATTATGAGCAACGCTAATGAAATTATGGATAGAATGATGCGTAAAGTTTCTAGGAATTTTCCATACTAAAAAAAATTAGTTGCAACAAAAAAGCTCATAGTTTAATTACTTTGAGCTTTTTTTATGTTTTTCTTAGACTTTATTTTCATGCGTGTATTATAACAATCTAACAATATCTGCTCCCAGCGCTCTGAGCCTACCATCAATGTTTTCATAGCCTCTATCTATTTGCTCAATATTTTGTATCGTACTTTTTCCTGTAGCACTTAATGCGGCTATCAGCAACGCCACGCCTGCCCTAATATCCGGACTGCTCATGGTTATTCCACGCAATTGTTTTTCTCTCTCCAACCCTATAACTACAGCACGGTGAGGGTCGCACAAAATAATTTGCGCACCCATTTCAATCAGTTTATCTGTAAAAAACAAACGGCTTTCAAACATTTTTTGGTGAATGAGTACACTACCGTGCGCCTGAATAGCGGTTACTAAAACAATGCTTAATAAATCTGGCGTAAAACCGGGCCAGGGGTTATCATAGATGGTCATTATACCACCATCTAAAAATTTATTTATTTCATACTTATCCTGATAAGGAACATGAATATCATCGCCAATAATATCAATCTTGATACCCAGTTGTCTGAATTTTTCAGGTATAATTCCAAGCTCTGCTACTGCTGCATTTTTTATGGTTACATCTCCCTGTGTCATAGCAGCGAGCCCAATAAAACTGCCTATCTCAATCATATCAGGGAGCATGGTATGTGTAGTGCCGTTTAAACTTTCAACCCCATTTATGGTGAGCATATTGCTGCCGGTGCCTTCAATTTTTGCGCCCATACGAATGAGCATTTTGCAAAGCTGTTGTATGTAAGGTTCGCAGGCTGCATTGTAAATTGTAGTTGTACCTTTTGCCAGCACTGCGGCCATTAAAATATTTGCGGTGCCCGTAACGCTCGGCTCATCCAGCAACATATAACATCCAATTAGTTCATCTGCCCGCAGGGCGAAAAAACCTGTATCGCTGTTGTAAGAAAATTTAGCGCCCAGTCTTTCGAAACCGATTATATGTGTATCGAGTCTGCGTCTGCCAATTTTATCGCCACCGGGTTTTGGCAGATATGCTTTTTTAAACCTTGCAAGCAAAGGACCCGCAAGCATTACAGATCCTCTTAGCCTTCCGCTTTTTTTAAAATAAGCTTCGCTTTGTAAATATTCAACATCTACATCATCTGCCTGAAAACGATAACTGTTGGCGCCCAATTTCTCAATCTTCACGTTCATTTCTTTTAATAATTCTATTAAAAGATTTACATCTATAATATCAGGAACATTATTTACTTGTATCGGTTGTGCAGTAAGCAATACCGCACTTAAGATTTGCAGCGCTTCATTTTTTGCCCCCTGTGGTGTTATTTCACCGTTTAATTTATTTCCTCCCCTAACTTCAAAAATGGCCATTAGAAAACATTGTTTTAAAATAATTATTTATCTGTTTCAGATTTCTTTGAAAAATGCGGTATAAAAAAACCGGGAGAGAAAACCTGCCGGCAGTATTTTGTTTTATTTAAACTAAAATCTTTTTTTAAAATTTCTGTTATTGCTATTATTGGTTCGTGGGTCTCTGCTGCCGCTTGCATCTCTGTTACCTCCACCACCGCCCTGTGGATTATTTCTGTTACTATTTCCGGCCCCGTTGTTTCTGTTATTGTTATTGTTGCTGTTATTACTGTTATTATTAGGTCGGTTATCTCTACCTCCAAAATTTTTGCGGTACTGGTTTCTTCCTGCGGGATATTCATCTCTCTCGATACGTGGCGCCTGGTGTTTCACAAAAGGTCTGCTGTTAAAAGCAAGTTCACCATCAGTCATATCACTTAACTCATTTTGAATACTGTCATCATGAACGAGTTCTTTGTGCCAGTTGCTGTAAGTAAGTTTCATGTAATATGCAATGGCATTTGCAAAACCCTGTTTCTTTTCAGGATTTTCTTCTTTTAAAGCCTTATCAATTACCACCTCAATATTTTTACCTAAATGATTAAATTTCGGATATCTTCTTGGGTAAGGCAATACTTCAGGCTTTGCCTTTAATGTTTCTCTTGTTGGGATGGGATAAGGACTATCAACATCGAGGGTAAAATCGCTTATTAAAAACAAATGATCCCATAATTTATGGCGGAAATCTTCTACATTTTTTAAGTGAGGATTTAAAAAACCCATCAATTCAATAACAGCGAAAGCATTTTTTTGCCTTTCCTGCCTGTCTTCCAAAGTAAGTAAGTACTCAACCATTTTTTGAATATGCCTACCGTATTCCTTCATTATAAGGTGATTACGAGTAGTATTATATTCCATGTTATCCACGTTCATCATATAGGCAAATATAGGCGATTTTATGTGTTTAAATCCAGCTTTAGCAGTCAAAAGAAAATTATCAAGCTCTTAAATTAAGATCAAAACTGTAAAGATTTTTTAATGTTGTTTGTATACATTAAGGTAGTTATTTAAAACTTTTATTTTTCCACATAAAAGTGTTTGTTGCAAGGCAATTAAAAATGTACTAGATAATAAACTGAAAATTATGAAATAAGGAAATTCTAAGAATTGATGTGCCAACATTAAAAAATATTTGGCTGATAAATTATAGAAATATACTTTTGCGTTAGAGCGAAAAATGAAAGCAAAAAACAAAAATATTTTTATGATGCATTGCATGTGTATGTGTAACAACACGACAGGGCTTTTGCATTGTAAATAATATCTAAACTATACTTTACAATTTTCAAAGCCTTGCCTTAAAAAGCAGGGCTTTTTATTTTATCAAAATTATTTTCAACATTTAAAAGCAAAACAATGAATAATTACAAATTTGAAACGCTACAACTTCATGCCGGCCAGGATGTAGATCCTGTAACAGGATCAAGAGCAGTGCCCATTTACCAAACAACTTCATATGTATTCAATGATACTGCACACGCTGCAAGTTTATTTGGATTAAAAGAATTCGGAAACATTTACACCCGTTTGATGAACCCAACAACCGATGTATTTGAAAAAAGAATTACTGCATTAGAAGGTGGTGTAGCAGCATTGGCTACAGGTTCAGGTCAGGCGGCACAGTTTATTGCCTTAAACAATATTCTTTCGTTGGGTGATAATTTTGTTTCAACTTCCTTTTTATATGGGGGTACATTTAACCAGTTTAAAGTACAGTTTAAAAGACTTGGAATAGAAGCCCGCTTTGCAGATGGTGATTCGCCCGAAGCTTTTGAAAAATTGATTGATGAGAAAACAAAAGCTATTTATCTTGAAACAATCGGTAATCCAGAATTAAATATTCCTGATTTTGAAGCCATAGCGGCAGTTGCAAAAAAACACAATATTCCTGTAATTGTAGATAATACATTTGGTGCAGGCGGATATTTATTTAAGCCTTTGCAGCATGGCGCAGATATCGTGGTTGAATCTACCACAAAGTGGATTGGTGGACACGGCACAAGTATTGGCGGTGTTATTGTAGATGGTGGAACTTATGATTGGGGCAATGGAAAGTTTCCACAATTTAGTGAGCCAAGCGAAAGCTACCATGGTTTAAAATTTGCTGAAGTTTTTGGTGTAAATAATCCCCTTGGTTTACCAAATATTGCATTTATCATTCGTGCAAGGGTTGAGGGGTTAAGAGATTTTGGTTCCAGCCAAAGCCCATTTAATTCATTCCTTTTATTACAGGGTATAGAAACACTTTCTTTGAGAATGGAAAGAGTAAACAGCAATGGGCAGAAACTGGCTGAATACTTAGTACAGCATCCATTGGTAGAGCATGTAAATTATGCAGGATTACCTACCAGCAAATATTATGAGCTTGGTCAAAAATATATGAAGAATGGTATTGGTGGTATGTTAACTATTGAAATAAAAGGCGGTAAAGATGCAGCAGCTAAATTTATTAATGCATTGCAATTAGTAAGTCATGTTGCCAATGTTGGCGATTCAAAAACCCTTGCAATTCATCCTGCATCTACTACACATGAGCAGCTGAGTGAAGAAGAGCAAAAACGTGGTGGTGTTACACCTGGTATGGTTCGTTTATCTACAGGCATAGAGCATATCGATGATATTATTGCTGATATAGCTCAGGCGCTAACAGCAAGTAAA
>JAYTCO010000163.1:0-11344 GCA_043736415.1 Ferruginibacter sp.
CCTATCAACAAAGTACCTGTTGAAAAACTGAATAATTTTAATGTAAGCAACCATGAAGGATGCATTGCACAAATTTCTAAAATTCAATATCAAAATTTACAGGATGTAATTTCTTTTGTGGTGGAAAACGGAGAAGTTCCTTTATTTATAATTTTGGATGGCATAACTGATATAAGAAATATTGGTGCGATTGCTAGAAGTGCTTATTGCTTTGGTGTTCATGCAATCATTATTCCAGATAAAGGTGTTGGTTCTTTAAATGAAGATGCTATTTTAACCTCTGCAGGAGCGTTGGAAAACATGGCAGTTTGTAGAGTAAACAGTTTAATGAAAGCCGTAGATGATTTACATTTAAACGGAATTAAAGTTTTTGCAAGTGTAATGGGTGCGACAACAAATTCTTACGATTGTAATTTTGCTGAGCCTTCAGCTATTGTGATGGGTGCAGAGGAAAAAGGCATTTACCCGGCGTTGATGAAAGTGTGCGATGAAAAGTTTGCAATACCAATGACGGGAGATTTTGATTCCTTAAACGTAAGTGTGGCAACGGGAATAATTTTGTACGAAGTGTCTAAACAAAGAAGTCAAATTATTTAATAACAACATCCTTAATTATTTTTTCACCAAGTTCTAAATTTACCATTTCAATTATTTTTTCTTTTTGGTAAAGTAATTCATTTTTAAGAGGAGCTACAACAGTATTTACAAATAATGTTGAGCCAACTATTTGCAGCTTGTCTGTGTATTTTGCTACGGTTTTACCCATAATTTTTTCCCATACATCTTCAATCTGCATGGCTTGTATACCCGTTTTTAATTTGCTTTTTTTTAAAAATTGTTGAAGCGCTTCAGCCATAGATATTTCTGCCATTTTTATAATTTTAGAGTTCAATTATTTGCCCATCTATATTAAGTTGCTCAAATATATTTTCCAGCCTTTGTTTGTGTGTGTCAGTTATAAAAACCTGTCCTCCGTTTTCATTGCATACCCAATGTAACAAACGGTTCATTCTTTTTTCATCAAGCTTTTCAAACACATCGTCCAGCAACAAAATAGGACTGTAAGATTTATAATTTTTTAATAATTGATACTGGGCAAGTTTTAATGCAAATAAAAGACTTTTTCGCTGTCCCTGACTGGCAATACTTTTAAACATTTGCCCATTTAAAGTAAAGTGAATATCATCTTTGTGTATGCCTTCAGTTGTTCTTTGAATAATTCTGTCTTTTTCAAATGCTTGTGTCAAAATTTCTTTAAAACTTTCAGTTTGAAGTTTACTTGTATAAACAAAATTTACCAGCTCATTATTATCAGCAATCTTGTGATAAAAGTCTTCAATAAGAGGAATTAATTTTTGCGTAAAAATCATTCGTTTTTCAAAAACAAACTGAGCAGGCACAATAAGCTGGTTATTTATAACCTCAAGTAATTCATTGTCAGTTTTACCTTGTTCTGCAAACCTTTTTAACAAGCTGTTGCGTTGCAGTAAAACCTTGTTGTAAATAATAAGTTGTTGTAAGTATTCAACATCAAGCTGGCAAATAACGGAATCTAAATATCTTCTTCTTCCCTCACTACCACCAATAATTATCTCAACATCATCCGGCGCAATTATTACAGCCGGCAATACACCAATATGTTTTGCGAGTTTTTCATACTGCACATCATTAATAGAAAATTCTTTTTTTCCTGTTCCCCGGTTTATGCAAATTACTTTTTGGGTACCGGCATTATTTTCAAAATCGCTTTCAAGTCTAAACCCATCTTTTTCAAAATTTATATTAAGCGAATCGGTATTGGTAAAATAACTTTTTGTAAAGCAGCAATAGTAAACAGCATCGAGCAGATTTGTTTTTCCCATCCCATTTAAGCCACATATGCCGATCACATTTTTTGTAAACTCAAAAGAAAAGAGTCCATAATTTTTAAAATGGGTAATAATGATTTTTCGTAGACGAAGCATTGGCTGTAAAGATAAACTATCGCAAATCTAAAATTAAAATAATGGAATAATTATAGGTCAATAATTATAGTTTGATGCAACGTCCTCGGCCAATAATTAGTTCACATTTTATGCAATTATCTAAACGCAAATTTCCTATATTTGCAACTTAAATTAAACACTATTGGCTACAAAGTTTTCTAAAGAAACTTACCTTTATTGGTACGAGATGATGCTACTGCTTCGCCGCTTTGAAGAAAAGACCGGTCAGCTTTACGGAATGCAAAAAATTCGAGGATTTTGCCATTTATACATTGGACAGGAAGCAGTTGCTGCCGGATGCATGACTGCCACAATACCGGATGATAAGTTTATAACTGCATACCGTGACCATGCATTGGCAATTGCCAAAGGCGTGAGTGCGAAAAGTTGTATGGCTGAACTGTTTGGGAAAGCTACCGGTTGCAGCAAAGGCAAGGGTGGAAGTATGCATTTTTTTGGAGTTGAACAAGGATTTTTTGGTGGGCATGGTATAGTTGGCGCACAGATAGGAACAGGGGCGGGTTTGGCTTTTGCCGAAAGATATAGAGGTACTAAAAATGTAGTACTTTGCTTTTTTGGTGATGGTGCAGCTCGGCAGGGAATGCTGCACGAAACTTTTAACATGGCTATGCTTTGGGATTTACCTGTTGTTTTCATTTGTGAAAACAATGGCTATGCGATGGGTACTTCCGTTAAAAGAACAAGTAAAACATTGGATATATATAAAATGGCAGATGCATACGAAATGCCTGCAGATACTGTTGATGGTATGAGCCCCGAAGATGTTCATAATGCAATTTTAAGAGCGGTAAACAGGGCAAGAGAAAAAGGTGGACCTACACTTTTAGAAATTAAAACCTATCGCTACAAAGGTCACAGCATGAGTGACCCACAAAAATACCGAACCAAAGAAGAGCTTGAAGAATACAAAACGAGAGATCCTATTGAGCATGTATTAAAAGTTTTACAAACAGATTTTAATATTTCTGAAGAAGATATAGAATCTATCAACCAAAGAGTAAAGGCTGAAGTAGAAGAAGCTGTAAAATTTGCAGAAGAAAGTCCATGGCCTAATGATGATGAACTTTTAAAAGATGTGTATACCCAAGAAGATTATCCATTTATTACAGATTAACAAAGGCATTAACCAATAAATTTTTCATATACCAATAACTAACATGGCAGACAACAAACCTACCGTAACAACAGAGGATAATATAACTACCGAAACGTACACTGTAAAAAAGAATTTTTGGGAAACATATAGCAAACCTATTATTTATATGGGTGGTGCATTAATCATTATTTTGGTAGCGTATTTTGGGTATCAAAAATTGGTAAAAGAACCAAAAGAATTTGATGCCGCTGCTTTAATTTTCCCTGCAGAATCTTTATTTGATAAAATGGCTCAAACCGGTTTTAACAAAGATTCTGTAAACATTGTTTTAAATGGGGGTGTAAATGATGGAGGAAATGTAACCGGACTTTTAAAAGTTGCAAGTAAGTATAGTGGTACATTAAATGCTAACCGTGCAGAATACATGATTGGCGCCTGTTATTTGCATATCAAAGAGTTTGATAAAGCAATTCAACATTTAAAGGACTACAATTCAAATGGCGCAACACAGGTTGAAATAAAAAAATATATTTTAATAGGTAATGCCTATGCAGAACAAAAGAAAACTGAAGATGCTTTAAATGCATATAAAAAAGCCGCTGCCGTAAATGAAAAAGATGAGGCTTTTACTGCTGATGCATTGATAACAGCTGCAGCTTATGCGGATTATATTGGCAAGCCAAAAGAAGCAATTGAACTTTACCAAAAAGCACAGGATAATTTTCCAAATTTTCCAACTGTACAAAGCGGTGAAGTAGAAAAACACCTTGCAAAACTTGGTGTAACAAAATAAAAATATTTAATGGCAATAAGTAGCAAAAACTTAACTGATACAACAGGCATCCAACTAATAAGGGATGCCTTTGTTGTTATTGTAAAAACGGAATGGAATGCGCATGTTGTTTCTCTTTTAGAGGAAGGCTGTAAGAAAATTTTAGAACAGCATAAAGTCGATTTTAAAATTGTAGAAGTGCCTGGCGCTTTTGAAATACCCTTTGCAATAAAAAAATACTGGAACAAATCTTTAGAAGGAAATACTATAAAACTTCCTGATGCCTTTATTGCGCTTGGTTGTGTTATAAGAGGTGATACGCCCCACTTCGAATATGTTTGCGAAGGTGTTACCCAAGGGATAATGAATTTAAATATTACGTTACCTGTTCCTGTAATTTACGGGGTTCTTACGGTAAATAATCAGGTTCAGGCAGATGAAAGACTTGGGGGAAGTCATGGTCACAAAGGAGAAGAAGCCGCTGCTGCCGCTATAAAAATGATTGCCTTTTCGCAGTCAATCTAATAAATTTTTATAATGAATGTTCAACTGTTTATACCGTGTTTTGTAGACCAGCTTTACCCGCAAACTGCTTTTAATATGGTAAAGGTTTTAGAAAAAGCAGGTTGCAACGTTTTATATAATACCAATCAAACCTGTTGCGGTCAACCGGCTTTTAATGCAGGCTTCTGTGATGAATCCAGGGCTGTTGCGGAAAAGTTTTTAAATGATTTTGATATTGCGGATTACATAGTTGCTCCAAGTGCAAGCTGTGTAGGTTTTATAAGAAATTACTATCCGGATTTATTTGAAAAAAGTGTTCATCAAAATAAAATTAAAGCTATTGGTAAACGTACTTTTGAATTTAGTGAATTCTTGATTGATGCATTAAAAATGGAAAACTTTGGCGCATCATTTAATGGTAAAATAACTTACCACGACAGTTGTGCCGCATTGCGTGAGTGTAAAATTAAAGAAGGTCCACGACGACTATTAAATAATGTAAAAGGTTTAGAATTAATAGAAATGAATGATGTAGAAACCTGTTGCGGATTTGGAGGCACGTTTTCAGTAAAGTTTGAAGGTATTTCAATTGCAATGGCTGAGCAAAAACTCACTAATATTATTGCTACAGGAGCAAATTGTGTCGTATCTACAGATTGTAGTTGCTTAATGCAGCTGGGTGGAATTATAAAAAATAAAAATTTGCAAATTGAAACTCTTCACCTTGCCGATATATTAGCCAGTGGTTGGTAAGATATTAATTTGAAAATAATAAAGTAAAAAAAGCATCCATTCTCAGGATGCTTTTTTTATTTGGATTGATTGATTTGTCTTAAACGATGAATGGGTTTATAAGCATCAATACCTGAGCCTTTGTTAATGGCTCATCAAAAGAAGCAGTAGCTGCATCTAGAGAAGCATTACCGGGAAGGCTTGTAATAGTTACACCACCCTGAACAATATTTTCTTCACCATTATAATTGCCCTGCACAGCTGCTGCAAAAGGTGCAACTCCAATATTGCTGTCTTTTTGATTTATCCATGGTTTTATTGAACCTGAATATAAAGTTGTATTTGCTGTAGCAGTACCACGGGCACGACGCATTTGACGTACATGCGAAGCATGTCTTGCTTCTACTGAATGCACATTTAAAGCCGCGGTAAGTACAGTTTTATTATTAATTAACCTTCCTGCCTGGCCTTTAAAAGCTCTGACACCGGTATCTTCCAGCGTTTGTGATACTGCTAAAAAAACATCATAGTTGGTATCCCAACCCTGAAAAGGTCCAACAACCGGTACGCCCTTGCCACCTGTAAAATCAAAAGTTGGTTTTGCAATAGGAGTGGAGCCCAGTGAAGTTATTACGGACTTGAAAAAAGCAACGTGTGTATTTTCATGATCACGAATTTTAGTAAATGCTGCAATCCCTGCTGCACCCGCATTTGTTTGCACGCCGCTACGAGGAACACCTAATGTATAAAATTCAGCTTCCAAATATTCAAGTGTTAATGCAAATTGTAAAACATCTACCACATCAGTAGGCGTTTGTCCGTAAGCTTTTTTAAACATTGAACCAAGTGCTAATGGCATTGCAGCCAATGCAACTTTTCCGGAAAAATTTGCAAATTCCTTCATGGCAGAACGACGGGAATCCATTCTATCATAAATATCTGCATCTACTTTTTCTATTTCAAAAAATACGTTTTGTAAATTCATTATTAAAGATTTAAAGTTTTAAAATGGATTATTAAGCAGGTAAACCACGCTTACTAATTTTAGTTGTTAGAAAAGTATTTGCAATATCTACAACTGCAGTGGGTGTTTTTTCTATGTCTTTTGCATTAGCGTCAAGTTCATCAGCGAAAGTACCATTAGAAATTAGGTCACGTATTAATGCAGCATGCCTAGCTTCTACAGAAACAATTTTACCTGCCAACCCTAAATAATTTATATCCGAAATATATTGCGCTGCACCGTTATAAGCAGAAACGCCGGTATCTTCAAATGCTTTTGCAGCATTTAAAATTCCTAATCTTGATGTAAAATCAATAGAAGAGAAATTTGGTGTTAACCCTTGTATAGCGTTACTTCCAAGAGCTGCTTTAAAAAATTCTCTATGAATTACTTCATGATCTCTTATATCATTCATATAAGTTTGTTCTAAAGTTGGAAACAAAGTTGTAAAATTTGCAGCAGTAACAACTTGAATGTAAAATGCAGCTTCCAGTTGCTCAAGTGCATATGCAAAATTTAAAATCTGAAAATCTCCTACACCTAAAAATACACCTGTATCAGCGGGATTATTATCATCATTATTATTTTTGCTGCATGCTGTACCTAAAGCAACAACAGCGGCTGATGCTCCAAAAAATTTCAACATGTTTCTCCTTTGAATTCCAAAGGATGAAATTAATTTCTCGTCCTGCAACGGAGGAGATGACATTTGTCTTTTCATAAAATTTATTTAATTATTAAAAGTGTTGTATAATTGACAATCATAAATTTTGCCAACTACAGTTAAGCTTAGGTTTTAGATAAAATCGAGTTTAAAAATGTGGATAAAATAAGATTTGCAGGGGAAATTTGGTAGTTTCAAATTGAGGAAATATTTATACAAAAAATTTAAAAAAAACGAATATGGCTTATTGGTTATTAAAATCAGAACCGTTTAAATACAGTTGGGATCAGCTTGTTAAGGACAAGAAAACATATTGGGACGGAGTGAGAAATTATCTTGCGAGGAATCATTTAAAGACAATGAAAAAAGGAGATAAATTATTTTTTTATCACAGCAATGAGGGCCTGGAAATAGTAGGCATAGCCAAAGTTGTAAAAGAATATTATCAAGATCCAACAACTCCTGAACCGGCGTGGGTTGTGGTAGATATTGCTCCTGTAAAAAAATTAAAAAAAGCTGTTACCCTTACCCAGGTTAAAGCAGAAAAAGATTTGCAGGAGATGTCTTTAATAAAATCAATGCGTTTATCAGTACAGCCGGTAAGAAAAGAAGAATGGAATAAGATTTTGAAAATGGCAGATGGAAAAACTGTTTAAAATGAAAAAACATCTTGTTGTTTTAACAGGCGCAGGCATAAGTGCAGAAAGTGGTATTAAAACTTTTAGGGACAGTGATGGACTGTGGATGGGGCATGATATTAATGATGTAGCTACACCCGGAGGATTTGCAAAAAATCCTGCATTGGTGTTGGACTTTTATAACCAGAGGAGGAGAGAGGTAAGAAAAGCAAATCCAAATTTAGCTCATAAAGGGCTCGCTGATTTGGAAGATATTTTTGAAGTAACAATCATTACACAAAATATAGATGACCTGCATGAAAGGGGGGGCTCAAAAAATGTACTGCACCTGCATGGTGAAATTTTTAAAATGAGAAGTTGCACAAACAGCACAAAAATTTTCAATATTCTAAATGATATTTCTGTTGGAGATTTTGCAGAAGATGGAAGCCAATTAAGGCCACATATTGTTTGGTTTGAAGAAGATGTACCAATGATAGAAACCGCTGTTGACGTTGTTAGGAATGCAGATATTTTTGTTGTTATTGGTACATCCTTACAGGTTTACCCGGCGGCGGGTTTAATTGATTTGGTAAAGGATGAAGTGCCTAAATACATCATTGATAAAAAAATCCCTCCTGTTCATCATTTAAAAAATATTACTATTTTAGAAGGAACAGCCTCAGAAGGAGTGGAGAGATTGAAGAAATTATTACAGGTTTAAAATATTTTTATCCTAAATCATTTTTCTTTTTCAATAAAAAAAACACCATTCATTTTAAGTTCTTTTAATACGGGTTCATAAATTTCTTTTACAATTGGAATGTGTAGTCCTGTTAATTTGATAGTTCCGTTTAAAATAAGTTTTGCAGCAATACCCAAAGGCAAACCAACCGTTTTTGCCATTGCAGTATGAATGCTGTCTTTTCCTAAAACGATTAACAATGAAATAACCTGGCGATGCTGACTGTTTAACTCATATTCAATATCGTGCTGCATTACAACCATATCTTTATCTGTAGGCGCTAAAGCCAGCTTATTTTCTAAGGCAAACTGCAGCCCTTCAGCCGCACTAATGATGCCTTTATTAATGATTGTGTCCTCATCATCCATTCCCAAAAAATACAATTGCTGTAAAACTTTATTACCATCATGTGCACTTGCAATAAGATCAAGTTGAGATGGATCCTTGGTAGAGGTTTCTTCGTTGGTTATTAATTCTCCGTTTTCATCAACAACTAAATAATTGGTTTCAGGTTTTGCATCTAAATTTTTTGCAATAATTTTTATTACTTCACTCGTGTAATTTTCATTTTCTTTTAGCTCATCGATTAACTTTTGGGTAAGGTTGTGCAGGTTCATATGTTGCTGAAAAAAGCCTGCAATGGAAAGTCCGTCGCTGTTGTAAGCAGGCGTTTCGTCTGTAAGCTTTAGCTCAATAATATTTTTCCAACCAAGCATAAAATCTCTGTAGCGTAAGGTTGTGCGTAAAAAAGTTTTTGCATCATGCAGGTTGTAAAGTTCAATATAGGAAAGACTGTTTCTGTTGGGATAATAACTCAACGAACCAATACTTGCATCCTCCGTTTCTATACTTCTGTTGGCATCGAACAGTTGTTCGTAACCTTCTTCAATCACTTTACCATTCAGTTTATATTCTGCACCTGTTTTGCCCGCCAACACTACATTGCGTGGGTTCCAACTAATTTTATAGTGCCATGGATTGTTATCACTTTCTGGAGCAACCAAACCGCCGCAATGGCTTTTAAAAGAAGTAATATTTCCTCCTATGTGTTTAATTTCATCAATAAGTTTCATGGCACTCATGTGGTCAATGCCGGGATCTAAACCCATTTCGCATAATAAAATAATGCCCTTGCTTTTGGCTTCGGTTGCAAGTAAATTTATTTCATCATCTGCATACGAAGCAGTAAGTAAATGTTTGCTGTAATGCACACAATCCCGGGCTATAAGAATATGCAAAAAAGCGGGCATCATAGATATTACGAGGTCACAGTTTTGTATCAATTCCTTTCTTGTAAAATCATGAGTAATATCTGCAGCTATTGCCGTTGCTGATGCATTATTTTTTGTTTTCTGCTCAATAAGATTTTTATCAGTATCTGCGACCGTAACATGCCATGCATTTTCAACTGCATTTTCTATTAAATATTCTATTAATACGGATGCTGATTTGCCTGCACCAAACAGTAATATATTTTTCAAAATAAAAATTTTGTGCAAGATAGAAAAAATAAAATTTCCGCCTTTTATAGTGATATAGCAAAGGAGTAGAATTTCAAGTAACTATAGGCACAGGTCCTTAACTATAACTTTTTAAAAGCTGAAAAAAGATATATTGCTGAAGAGCGGCAGGATAGAAATGGAAAGCCCACAGCACCGCTAACGGCGGTGCGAGGACTTGTAATGTATAGCCTGGACAAAAGAAGAAAAAGGTATAATGCTAATCGCACAAAAAATAAGAAAATAAAACTCAAAACCTTATCCACAATCCTAAAAAATCCTGTATAAAAAAATCCTAAAAAACACCTGTCTACAGGCTGAAAAACAGTTGAAAATCGGTACTTTCGCAGACATTCTAAACTTATGGAAAACAACGAAATAAACGACGGCGAACTGAACGAACAAAACAACTCAGGCAATGCCAATAACAGGGGTAAAATAATACCGGTTGTTATTGAAGAACAGATGAAAACTTTTTACATTGATTATTCCATGAGTGTGATTGTAGGAAGGGCTTTGCCGGATGTAAGAGATGGTTTAAAACCGGTACATAGAAGGGTTCTTTTTGGTATGAATGAACTGAACAATGCCAGCAACAAACCTTATAAAAAATCTGCACGTATAGTAGGAGAGGTCATGGGTAAGTTTCACCCGCATGGTGATGCATCTATATATGATACAATGGTGCGTATGGCGCAGGAGTGGAGCATGCGTTACACCATGATTGATGGCCAGGGAAACTTTGGTAGCCAGGATGGTGATGAGCCGGCAGCTATGCGTTACACGGAGGTTCGTATGCAAAAGTTTACTGAGGCAATGATGGATGATATTGATAAGGAAACGGTAGATTTTCAACTGAATTTTGATGACAGTTTGAAAGAGCCTACGGTACTGCCTTCTAAAATTCCACAATTACTTGTAAATGGTGCAAGTGGTATTGCTGTTGGTATGGCAACGAATATGATGCCGCATAACCTTACAGAAGTTATTGATGGTTGTATTGCTTACATTGAAAATAACGACATAGATATTGAAGATTTAATTAAGATCGTAAAAGCACCGGATTTTCCTACTGGTGGAATAATTTATGGTTACGAAGGTGTGAAGGCAGGATTGCTTACAGGCCGTGGGAGAGTGGTTCTTAGAGGAAAGACAAATATTGAAACGGATGCAAGAGGTAGAGAAAAAATAATTATTACAGAAGTACCTTACCAGGTAAACAGAGATTCGCTTACAGCCAAAATTGGTGAATTGGTAAGTGAAAAAATTGTAGAAGGCATCAGTGATGTAAACAATGAAAGTAACAGCAAAGAAGGAACAAGAATTGTTGTTGAATTAAAGAAAGATGCAGTGGCGCAGGTCGTTATAAACCATTTGTTCAAACATTCTGAGCTGCAGACATCTTACGGTATAAACAATGTAGCGCTTGTAAACGGCAGACCAAAAATCTTAAATGTAAAAGACCTGATTGCAGAGTTTATTGCGTTTAGACATGAAGTGGTTACAAGAAGAACAGAGTTTGAGTTGCGCAAGGCAAAAGAGCGTGCACATATTTTAGAAGGATTTATTATAGCACTTGATAATCTGGATGCAGTTATTAAACTGATTAGAGAAAGTGCTACACCAAACATTGCGCAGGAAGGATTGATGAGTAATTTTGGTATGAGTGAGATACAGGCTAAAGCTGTATTGGAACTGCGTTTACA
>JAYTCO010000164.1:0-4804 GCA_043736415.1 Ferruginibacter sp.
AAGCAGCACAAAGACAAAAGGCTGGTTTTAATTAGCTTATAAAGTTATAATGGGTTTGAATGTAATGTCTTATTAAAACTAAACTGTAGGATTCTTAAAAAAACTTGTAGTATAAATTCTACAAAATAAATGTAAAAAAGTTTGTCTGTAAACAAAATAGCTGTATCTTCACTTTGGTTTTTCATAGGATATTGGATTTTAAAGCGGGACTAGATTTCTATCTTGGTCCCTTTTTTTTGTTCTTTACTTAATCTATACCCTATAATTTCAGTCTTTTACTTTAATGTAAGTAGTTCCTTTTCACCATTTTCAATTATTTCTTCGGCAATCAAAAAAGTAATTACCAACCACAATGATCTTTGCCGCACAGGTTTTAATTTTTGAATAAGCTGTTTGTAACTGAGTTTTTCTTTTTTGAGCAATTCAATAATTTTATCAGAAACAATTTTAAACTCTGCAGTACTCAGTTTTGCTTCTGTGTTATTTATACAGTTATCACAAATGCCACAATCTTTTGCATTCGATTCCCCAAAATAATTTCCAATTATTTTACTTCTGCAAAAAGCAGAATTAGTCACATAATTTTCAATTGCGTTCGTTCTTTTTGTCGCTTCTGTTTTTCTGATATTCATTGCATGCACATCTAAATAAAAATCATCATTGTACATTCTGTTTTTGAGCAAAAAAATCTGTGGTTTCTCACTTGCAGGTTTATAATCAATAATTCCTTTTTGATGAAGTTTCTGTAAAGATCTTGTAAGTTCTGCGTGTGGAATTTTAATAAACCCTGCTAATATCTTTTCATAAATAATACATTGAAAATCAAAAATTCCTTCGTAAGATCTCAATAGTCCTTTAATAATTTGTTCAAGTTTTGGGTGCAGTTTTTCAAATTCTTCCAGATCCGTTTTTGATGATTTAAATTCAACAGTACTTTGCTTAAACATCATTTCACTAAAACTGATTAGCCCTTCCTGCCCCAATGCTTGAATGCCATAAGTTGCCTCAAGCATATTTAATTTAAAATGCTGCGCAAAACTTGCCAAGTCAATATCAAAACTTAAGCCTTCTCCGGTACCGGCTGCAACCTGCAGGTAATTCATCAGCGCCAGGTAAATCATTTTTAATTTTGGGAGGGATGGATACTTCGTTTCAATTTTATAAATAAGATCGTCTGTTTCTTTGCTGCTGTGTAACAAAACGGCATAAGCTCTTTTCCCATCTCTACCTGCACGGCCTGCTTCCTGGTAATAATTTTCCAGACAATCCGGCACATCATAATGTACCACTATTCTTACGTCGGGTTTATCAATGCCCATTCCAAATGCATTGGTAGATACAATTGTTCTTGTCTTGTTATTTATCCATGCATCCTGTTTTGCGGTGCGCTTTTCACCCGGTAAACCTGCATGGTAAAAGTCCGCTTCTATATTATTCATGCGCAGCAGTTCTGCCACAACAGTTGTTTGTTTCCTGCTTTTGCAATACACAATGGCAGCACCTTTTACATTACGTAAAATCTCAAGCAATTTTGTTTCTTTAGATGCCGGTTTAAAAACACTGTACGATAAATTGGGTCTGGCAAATGATTGTTGAAACTTACTGTAGTCGTTATGAAAAAGCAGATTGGTGCAAATATCATTTTGTACTGATGTAGTTGCAGATGCGGTTAATGCGATGATTGGTACATCCTGCAGCTCTTCCCTAAGATTTGCAATGCGTAAATAAGAAGGCCTGAAATCGTAGCCCCATTGCGATATGCAATGCGCTTCATCAACAGCTATAAGCGAGGGTTTTAAAGCAGGTAAATATTCAAGAAAAAGTTTTGTCTCCAGCCGCTCCGGCGAAACATATAAAAATTTATAATTACCAAAAGCTGCATTTTGTAATGTTTGTTTTATTTCCACAAATGACATTCCTGAGTAAATTGCCAACACGCCAATACCTTTTTTCTTTAAGTTTTCTACCTGGTCTTTTATGAGTGCAATAAGCGGGCTTATTACCAAACACAAACCTTCATTCATTAATGCAGGAATTTGAAAACAGACAGATTTACCACCACCGGTTGGCAAAACTGCAAGCGTATCTTTTTTGGCTAATACAGCATTGATGATTTCTTCCTGTAAAGGCCTGAATGTTTTATAACCGTAATATTTTTCGAGGGTTTCCTGAGGAGACATCAATATTAGTTGAGCTCTAAAAGTTGTAAATCCAATTCCTTAATTCTTTTAAATCCTTTGTCTGCTGTAACCAAGTGTACATTTAAATATATAGCTGAAGCTACAATAATTGCATCAGCAGTTTTTATAGTATATTTTTGTTTTAATTTAATAGTGATTTTCTTAATTAATTCGGTTAAATCTACTATCACACAATTATCCAAAAAATCTTTTCTAAGTTTATATTCAGATTCTCCAATATCTTTTTTACCTAACAATTCTATTTCAGTAATATCGGACACATAAAAATGATCCTTAGTAAAAACTGACGCCGCTTCATTACCATTTAAGATATACATCACAATATTTGTATCTGCGAGTATATTTTTACCACTCATTTCTTACCCTTTTTTGATATGTCATTCCATCCTCTCCATTTGGATCTACTCCAAAAAAACGTGCAATAGATTTAGGCTTCAGGAGTTCTTCAATATTTACTTTTAAAGTTTCCTCTTTGGTAACTTTTTCTTTTTTCTTTCTTTTTTTCTTTATTTCCATAGTTGAAAATTTACAAACAAAAATACTGATTTTAATCTACCTTCTTTACAAACAACCTTACAGAATTTACTGCCAGTACTATATCACTAAAACCCATTGCCAGTGCGGCTAGCGTTGGTGTAAGCAAGCCAAAAGCTGCAATTGGTAACGCAACAATATTGTAAATAAAAGCCCAGAATAAATTTTGTTTAATAGTCAGGTAAGTATGTTTCCCCAAACCCAGAGCAAGCGGTAAATTTTTAATGCCGCTGTTCATTAAAATCACATCTGAGCTTTGCATGGCAATGTGAGAAGCATCGCTTAAAGAAATGCCAAGTGTAGCTTTTGCGAGTGCCGGCGCATCGTTAATGCCATCACCAACCATTGCGGTTGGTACTGCATTATTTAAAGAAGCAATTTTTTCCATTTTTTGAGCAGGTGTCTGTTCGGCATATACTTCGTCAATACCAAGTGAAGCTGCAATTGCATCACATTTATTTTGCATGTCACCACTCAGTAAAATTGTCTTAATATTTTTTTTGTGGAGAGATGCTATTACATCTTTTGCTTCGGGCCTGATTTCATCCTGCACATCTATCCACCCAATTTCACTTCCATTTTTAAATACATAAATATTGTGCTGTTGTAAGGTACCCTCGTTTTCTTTTAATAATTTAAAAGATCCTGCTTCATAATTATTGCCCTCTGCATCTGTAGCTTTAATGCCAATTCCTTTTATTTCTTCAATGCTTTTCCAGCTTATTGGCTGGTTGATTTTCCACTCTGTAACAATTGTTTTAGCTATTGGGTGATTGGAAAATTTTTCAAGTGAAAAAACTATACTTTTAAACTCCGCTTCATTAATTGAGCTTGTAAAATCGGTTATGGTAAACTTTCCCGTGGTAAGTGTTCCGGTCTTATCAAACACAACCTGCTGTATCTTTTTAAAAGATTCCAGCGCACTGGCATTTTTAAAAAGTATTCCGAGTTTTGCAGCCCTCCCAAGCCCAACCGCAATAGCAGCGGGTGTTGCAAGTCCCATAGCGCATGGGCACGATATTACTAAAACAGCAATTGCCCGCATCAAAGAATCACCACTCGATATATTAAATGCAAAAAAATTCACCAAGAAAGTAAGTGCAGATAATACTAAAACGGTGGGCACAAATACAGCACTTATTTTATCTGCAAGTTTTTGCATTGGTGGCTTTTCGGCCTGAGCCTGCTCCACCATTTTTACAATGCCGGAAAGCACTGTATCTTTTCCTGCTGCCGTAACCTGCGCTTTTACAAGCCCATCTTCCATAACACTTCCACCAATTAAAAAATCTTTTTTAGTCTTTGGCAAGGGTAGACTTTCTCCTGTAATAATGGCTTCATTTACGGTACAATCTCCCCACAATATTTTACAGTCGGCCGGCACCTGCTCACCGTTTTTAATCAAAACTAGATCGCCGTTTTTTAAATAAATATTTTCCATCGGGAAAACCTGCTCCTTGTGTTCATCATCAAAAGCAATCATATTGGCCATTACTTTTTGAGATTTTGTTAAGCTCCGCACCGCCTTTTGTGTTGACTGTATAGAAGCTTCTTCCAGATAATTCCCAAAAAATACCAGCGTAATGATAGAAGCAGTAGTTTCAAAAAATAAATATTGTTCGCCAAGCTGCAATGCAGCACCAACAAGGCTATACACAAAAGATGCAAGTGCGCCAACGGCTATCAGCACATTCATGTTTGGCATACCATGCAATAAACTTTTAACGGCACTTCTTCCAAAAAAATACATACCGGTTATAAAAACGGGTAAGCACAATACAATTTGTATCCACGGGTTCATCAGCCAATGCGTGTAGGTTCCCATTGGGAGCATGTGCATCATCAGCACAAATGTGAAAGCCAGCGTAAATAAAAATCGCTGTTTGTTGGTGGCTAAAAAAGATTTCTTTTTTGGGGCATCAGCAGCCGTTTCATCTATCACCTGGTAACCAAGTTTTTCTATACCTGCATTTATTTTTGTGATAGGTAATTCAGCTGCAGACGTAAAACTGACAGCACCCGTAATTGGGTTTACCTGCACATCCTGCAGACCTTCTTTTTTTAAATAA
>JAYTCO010000165.1:0-4789 GCA_043736415.1 Ferruginibacter sp.
CAGATTATGTTGCAGGAAATAAATATCCATTAGTATTAATAATACATGGCGGACCGGCTGCAGCTTCTGTTGAAACATTTTCATCCCGCACACAACTGCTGGCCAATAAAGGTTATTTTGTTTTTGAACCGAATTACCGGGGAAGTGATAATATGGGAAGTGCATATAAAAAAGCCATCATTAAAGATGCAGGAGCAGGACCGGGTCGTGATGTTATGAAAGGGTTAGAGAAATTAAAAAAATCTGGCCTGATTGATACGACACGGATAGGCATAACGGGTTGGTCATACGGCGGGTATATGACGGTTTGGTTAGCCGGACATTACCCCGGCTTTAAAGCAGCAATAGCCGGCGCCGCGGTAACCGATTGGGTGGACCAGTATAATTTAGGAGATGCCAATGTGAACCGTGCTGCAGCAATTGGCGGGTCTCCATGGGTGAGTGATAATATGAAATTATACATTGATCAATCGCCGATTACTATGGCACATAAAATAACGGCTCCTACACTTATACTTGCAAATATTGGCGATCCTCGTGTGCCCGTGACACAATCGTATAAGTTGTACCATGTTTTAAAAGACAATGGTGTACCTACAAAATTTATTGCATGGAATATTCCCGCTCATAATGCCAGCGACCCTGTGAGGCAAATGGAAGTGAGCCGCTTATGGCTTGAGTGGATGGATCAATACCTGATAAACAAGACAAAGTAAAGAACGCCCGAGAAGAATGATTGATTTTAATAAAATGCTTTTAAATATTAATTGAAGAAAGCAAGAAGAAGTGTAAACAAAATTATAATTATGAAACAACATATTTGGTATAAACCGGCTGCTATAATTTGACTCGTCCTGAAAAAAGTTTACACTAGGTATCGTACGGGTTTTACTGTACAGTTTATAAAGGTTGTTTATTAATTTCGACTGCGTTGGTCAACTCGCAACTTTTTGAGCGCCCAACGCCCCTGCTCGTGAGACGCGGAGGCTTGGTCTGAACAGCCGACCCAAGGGGATATCTTTTATCCATAAAGACTTTTATAAATAGATCGGCTGGCCAAAAGACCAAGCCTTGGCGTTTGATAATTTGAAGTGTGGGCACCAACGAAGGCTGGGGAAAAAAATGTGTTAAACGCAAAAGGGTAGAAAATTACCTATGCCAGGAATTTTTTACCCTTTGATGATGTATTATGCTTAATTGGCTAGGTTTCCTACTGAGAAATCAGCAGTGAATTTTAAATTTACGGCATTAATACTTTGTCAATTACGTGTACAACACCATTTGATGCTGACACGTCAGCCATGGTTACATTTGCGTCGTTTATCATCACTTTGTCTCCTTTAATAGACACTTTTAATTTTCCACCCTGCACGGTAGTCAATTCCTGGCCGTCCTTTAAATCGGCTGCCATTGCGTTTCCACTCACAACATGAAAGGTTAAAATGTCGGTAAGTTTCTTTTTGTTTTCAGGTTTCAAAAGTTCATCAACGTCTTTTTGAATAGCAGCAAAAGCAGCATCAGTTGGGGCAAATACTGTAAATGGACCACTGCCTTGAAGTGTTTCTACCAAGCCTGCTGCGGTAACGGCGGCTGCAAGTGTTTTTGCGCTTTCGGAAGCAATTCCAATGATGTCTTTGTTTGTTTGATTAATTGTTGAGTCTGTCATAACTAATACATAATTTATTTTTTTCCTGCAACTGGCAGTACAGCCGTGAAATATTTTTCACTATTTAAGTATAATTGCATAAAAAAAAACATTATGCAATTATGAATAAGTATTAAAAGATTTACATATTCTATAAAATCAAAGTGGCTAAATACATCTTAAAATTTATGCACTTTTAAATTGAGCTTTCTATCTGAAAAGTCCATTTCCTTTTGTTTGCTTCTTCGTTTAATTTAAAATCTTTTACTATTTTATTTTTTTAAAATTAAATGTCTTTAATGAGTCCATTCATCCAATGGTATACATACCAATTACCAAACCACTCACATACGCTATGGGGAATAATTGATTATGAACTGCTTATTTTTAAAATTAAATAATTTGATTGTGCCTGCGTTGGGTGTATCACATATTAATAACTCCTACAAGTGCAGAGGTGCGGAGTCTAGCCCCTACTAACCCAGAGATACAGACTGTTTGCAGAAATGAGGAGTGGCTTTTGTGCTAAGCTTTCTGTGCGGCGTTATTATTATCCATCCAAAGTAAAACATCTTTTTAAATTAGCCGTACAGATACCCTTCCGCACTTTTGCTCTGGTGCATATTTGCTAGTGGGGAAACATTGTTTTTACAAGATATAAATCAAGCTAAAACAACTCACCCTTAAAATTTTTTAGTGGAATTTCTAATTCTAGTAAATCAATATTAAAACCTTTTGAGCGTATAATAGGTTGTATGATTTGTCTAAAAGATTTTTGGTCTTTGTTAATGTATCCTTCAATGTTTCTATTAAATATATGAGCAATCAATTTACAATCATCTTACTTCTCAGCAACGTCTCGGCCCTTGCCGGACGTTGCGTCAATCATAAATCGTATCTACAACTGCGCCTGTTAACTCGCAACTTTTTGAGCGCCCATCGCCTGTATTCGTGAGACGCAGAGGCATGGTCTTTTGACCAGCCGACCCTCTGGTGATATTTTTTTAATTAATAAAGACTTTTATTAATAGATCGGCAGGTCAAAAGACCAAACCTTTGCGTTTGATAATTTGAAGTGTGGGCACAAACGAAGGCTGGCGACCTTGAGCTTTTAAATAATCAAACCATTTATAAACAATATTATAACCGTCAACTTTATCTATTAAAGGCATGCATTTATAAAAAGTGAATGTTATAAAGAAAGTTCCGAATGAAAATGGTATAACTCGCTTTGCAGGCATTAATAAAACGAAGAAAATCTAGTCGAAACTTAAGAGATTTAAAATTTTGAAATGTTTGTTTGGTGAACGCAAAGTCCTGCAAGGTCAGAGACGTTACTGAGAAAAAGTGTCATCCTCAATAATTATCAGAATTTATTTCAATTTTTTATTGTGTTAAGAAAGTTACTCAAGCTTTTGCTTTGTACACCACCGCATCAAGTTTCATTTGCTTTATCATGCTCTCCAATCCTCCGGCACGTTTCATAGAAAGCATACTTTTAAATCCAATCTTTTCAATAAAATTAAGCGGGGCGTTAATAATTTCATCGGGTGTATGTTCCGAAAGTACTTGTATCATCATGGCAACAAGTCCTTTTGCATAATCTGCATTCGCATCTGCCTGAAAAATAATTTTCCCCTCTTTTAATTCACTGTATAACCACACATGCGCCTGGCATCCTTTTATCATACGGTTATCCGTTTTCAGAGAATCATCTAATGGTCTAAGATTTTTACCCAAATCAATCAGATATCCAAATTTATCAAACAGATCTTCAAACACCTCAAAGTCTTCTACGAGTTCCTGCTCTATGCTTTTTATGGTTTTCATACCGGTCATTTTTTGTTTATCCGTTTAATTGATTTCACAATTGCATTTACGAAAATATCAATTTCCTCCTTTGTATTATAAAATGAAAAGCTTGCACGTACAGTTCCCGGAATTTGATAATGTGCCACCAGCGGCTGGGTGCAATGGTGCCCTGTTCGAACTGCTATTCCTTGGGCATCCAGAAGCATGCCTATATCCAGCGGATGAATGCCATCCACCACAAATGAAATTACACTTGCTTTTTCTTTTGCCGTGCCGATAATTCGCAAATTTTCAATTGCAGAAAGTTTTTCAGTAGCATACCTAAGCAATTCGTGTTCATAAGCAGCAATTTTCTCAAGCCCGATTGCGTTGATGTAATCCAGTGCAACGGCCAGTGCAATTCCTCCTTCAATATTCGGAGTGCCTGCCTCAAATCGAAGAGGAGATTCAGCATATTCTGTTTTGTCGAATGAAACTGTTTTAATAGTTCCGCCTCCCACCTGATAATTCGGAAGTTTTTTAAGCCATTCTTCTTTGCCATAAAGGATTCCTATTCCTGTTGGCGCATAAACTTTGTGTCCGCCGAAGCAATAAAAATCTGCGTCTAAATCTTGGACATCCACTTTCATATGAGGGATTGCCTGGGCTCCATCCACAAACACCGGAATGTTTTTTGAGTGAGCGATAGCGATCATTTCCTTTACAGGATTTACCGTACCGAGTGTGTTTGATATGTGCGTAATGGCAACCAATTTTGTTTTTGCCGTAAGTAGTTTTTTGTATTCGTCCATCTGCAATTCTCCGGTGTCGGATATCGGGATAACTTTTAGTTTTGCATTTTTTTCTTCGCATAGCTGTTGCCACGGAAGAATATTACTGTGATGCTCCATCTCACTAACAACAATCTCGTCGCCGGCATTCAGATACTTTTTTCCAAACGCACTAGCCAGTAGATTTATGCTATCCGTAGTTCCGCCGGTAAATATTATTTCGTGCTCATATTTAGCACCTATATGTTTTTGAACCGTAATGCGGGCGTTCTCGTATTCACTTGTTGCATCCTGACTCATCCGATGAACTCCACGATGGATGTTGGCATTCTGTATGGTATAATATTTTACGATCGCATCAATCACTTGTTTCGGCTTTTGTGTAGTAGCGCCGTTATCAAAATAAATTAATGGCTTACCGTTCATCGTCCGCAAAAGGATCGGAAAATCTTTTCGAATTTTCTGAACATCAAAAAGAGATGTTTTTTCTATTGCTGTTGTTTCTGTCATTTGTTCAATTTTTTACGTTTAATGTTCCGCTTATTTCCTAATCGTTTTATAT
>JAYTCO010000166.1:0-28795 GCA_043736415.1 Ferruginibacter sp.
AAAGGAAGCTGCAGATAAACCTGCAAAGCCACTTCCGATTACAATAATTTTCATCATTTATTAAATTCGTCAAATTTACAAGACTTAGCTGTCATATAAATTCAAATTTAAAGCTTAAAGTGTTTTAGAAATTCCTCAAGAGGGAAAATTAGACAGGAGATCTATAAAATAAAAATAACAGCTTACAAGGCAGGCAATTTTACAGGAGTAGAGAAATTTATAATCTGCCTTGCTTTTTCTTCGGCAGTGATAAATTGATTTTGTTTTAAAAGAGAACGCAGTTTATTTGTAATCGTAGGTCTGAATATGTTCCACCTAAAATTTAAAGCAGCTACTTTTAATTTTGAATATTCAGATTCACATGGATAATTGGAAGAAACATCAATGCTTTTTGTATCAAATTCATAAGGGTGCATGTAAATCATGCTGTCTTTGTTTTTAGCATCAATCGTTTTAAATACTTTTTTTATTAATGGTTCAGGCATTAAACGCATGTAACCTCCACCAGATACAGGCAATTGTTTTTTTAAAAAGAATGCAGTTGTCATGGGCAATTCAACAATCTGTTTGTCGTTGGGTAACTTGTATAATGCATCTTCAGTTGGAAAGTTTTTAATTCCATATCTAGGTAAAAGCATTGGAAAAATACTACTGTCATAAATTAAACCGAGGTCTGCAAGAATCTCTAATAAATAAAGATTGTCTTTTATCAAAGAAAAAAATGGCGCTCTGTAACCATAAACGGGTGCTCCAATAATATCTGTTACTATTTTTTGCGAGGTTGAAACATCGTTATAAGCTTTTTCCGGAGTAAGTGCAAACATAGCTTCGTGATTTTGACCATGCAAAGCAATTTCATGCCCCCGAGCCGCTATTTCTTTTACAATCTCAGGTCTAAATTTAGCTAGTACACCTAAAATAAAGAAGGTTGCTTTAGTATTATTTTCATCAAAAAGATCTAAAATAATTTTTGTTTGGCGCTCTATTGTACCTTTTATCGGTTCGGTTATTTCACCAAACTTATATTTTCCGAACATTTGCCCGAAATCTTCCCAATCAATAGACATTGTTGCCTTAGCCATCTTTACTTAAGCGTATTTATTAATTTGTTGTATATATTTTTCTATAACAATAGATTTTTCAAATTCTTTTTTAACTTTTATTCGACCTTGTTTTCCCATTTCTAATCTTATGCCGTAATTTAATCCTAGCATCTTTCTCATTGCTTTTTCTAATGATACAGCATTTTGAGGTTCACATAATAAACCGTTTAATCTATCAATTACTACATCTCTGCAACCTGTAACATTTGTTGTAACAATAGGTTTTTCCATACTTGCTGCTTCTAAGAGAGAGTTTGATAATCCTTCCCTGTAAGATGGAAGAACAAAACAATCACATTCTGAAATAATTTTTCTGACATCTTTTATCTCTCCTTTATAAAAAATACCTTCCTGTTTCCACGAATTTACCTCTTCCTTTGTTATGGTTAACTTTCCAGTATTTTGTAACCACAACGGACCAACAATCCACAACTCACAATTTTTATTATCTTTTATAATCTGTTTAGCGGCTGTAACAAGCTCACTTATTCCTTTGATTTTTACCAATCTTCCCACAAATAAAAAAACGAATTTATCTGTTTCTTTTTTAGGTATCGGATAAAATTTCTGAGTTTCTATTCCTGAGCCGGGAATCATAACTGCCTGTTTTAAATTTACATAACCTTTCTGGGTAAGATGTTCAAAATCATCTTTATTTTGGAAAAATACAACTTTCGGAAGTTTAAGTACGATCTTATACATTATTCTCCCAAGCCAGTATACAAAACCTTTTATATGAAAAGGAACACCAGTCCCGGTAATATTAGAGATTGTAGGAACTTTTAATAATTTACAAACAAGGTTGCCGTAAATATTTTGCCTGGGAGTAAATGTGAGACATACATCAGGGTTTATCTGTTTTATAGTGGTGTACATCGTTTTCATGTACTGCAATATTCGTATCGGATTTGTATTGCTTGTTCCTATATCAATAGTAGTTGCATTAATTTCTTTTAGTTGTTCTTCAAATTCTGTCTTACCAAAACTTAAAATATAAACGTCAAAATTATTTAACACAAGTGCTTTCATTAAAGCATTGCGCATGGTAGCGGTAGATAAAAAATTATTTTCAAGGACTACTATTTTCTTTTTCATCGCACATCAAAATTATATAATCCAAAGTTCCATGATGCCTCATCAAAAGCTTTTGCTTCGATGTTATCTTTATTTAAAACTTCAACACAAAAATTTATCGTTCTCGGTTCTTTCTTTTTGGGAATCCTGAATAATACAGTTTGTTTCATTTTTAACTCTCCCACAAACAAAACCAGATCTACCTCTTCATTTTGAACTATATAATTCACAGCTTTTAATAAACTATTGCTGTCTCGCTTATTTTGGTTGTTGTAAAAATCTATGAGATACGCAGTATTGATTGCTTCTTCGTTTACAACCGTATAAAATGCATTAAAAGATTTTTGCCTAATTTTTATATGTGCACCACCGTATCTGTGTTGCTCCATTAATGGCTCTTTCGGTAATAAATAAATTGGTGAAGGCTGCTGCTTACTGTTATAAAATATAGAAACCAATCTGTTTAAACTTAACCAAATACTAACAATGATTGAAGAAAAACTGTTTAAGATTTTAATGCTGCCGGTTATGTTAGCATATTTAACCGGTAGCGCATAGTAAGGGAGTTGAGAAACTTCTTTCCATTTTAAAGCATGCATAAAATATGGATATGCATTTTTATTAGGTACCGCCATCGCTATAAAAACGCCTTCTTCCTGCATGAGCTTTTTAGCGTTTCTATACAATTTAAACATTGCCAAAGGATCATTTCTAAAAGCAGGCAAAATGAAAAGTGCACCTATGTAACAGAATATTTTTTCTACACCAAAATAAGAGTAGTTGTAAGGAATCGCACTAAAGTAACCCACAGTTTGTTCCCCCACTTCCATAATGCTGTGGTAAGAATAACCCTTTAAATTATTTATATACTGTCTTCTAAAATCGGATTCGGGAACGTTTTTTTCAAAAACTAAATTAAAACTTTGTACAATGGATGTTAGCTGTACAGCGGTAAGTTCATTTGTTTTAACAGTGCTAAAAATTGGAGTGTTCATTTCAAAAAAAATTTAGGATTTATTTCTTTGAAATAGCTGCTTCTATCGCATCGCACATTTGACCAACATTTACAAAAGTGCCAATTTGATCTGCTGAGAAACTGATGTTGTATTTTTCTTCTATAGCAACCAATAATTGTACATGTACAAGTGAGTCCCATTCCTCTATATCATCTGCAATTGTAGCAAGCGTTAAAACTGTTGAAAGATTGTCCGTGATTTCTCTAAATATAGATTGTACTTCCGGTAGTATTTCTTTATTTTCCATGTGATTCTTATTGTATAAAAGTTTTAAAATACTTAAATCCGGCAAGCTGCAAAGTTGCGCTTCCTGCTTCTCTTTCCGTAAAGCCCATGTTAGCATAAATATCTTTTACCATGCCGTTTTTTGGAGTTGGAATGTACAGTCCTTTTAAGGTCGTTGCATTTAATTTTAAAGCAGCGTTCACCATTTCATTTACTGCAAATTCTTCTACTCCTCTTTTCAATACACGACAACTCATTATCCACGTGTTTACTCTAATAGCCTCTTCTGTAGGTTCTAATAGAACCAAGCTGATAAGCCCATAATCTCCAAATTTGTCCTTTAATGAAATACAAATTGCTTTACCTCCATCGCTTATAAATGAGGTGAGTTGTTGCTCTGTATATCTTATAGTTGTTAAATTAAATTGATTGCTACGCTGTGTAAGTTGCGCACATCTGCCAATGTTATAGGAATTTATTTCCTCCACAGTTGCAACCATCTGTAGGCTTTGCAAATACTCATCTACAGATTCAAATGAATGTTGCAATACTACTCTTTCACTCTCCTCTTTATATTGTTTTGTGCGAATAGTGTCTTCTTCAGTAAAAGATGCTGTTTCAAATAAATTTAATGATTGCAGGTAAGAAACATAGTTTGCAGGATCTTCTGGAAGATTGGGTACACAAACCTGCGGATGGATCGCTTTTACTAAATTTCTTTCAAAAGGATTATCATCAATAAAAACCAATGAATCCATCCCAATGTTCAATACCTCCTGTATATACTTTATGTTATCGCCTTTGTTGCTCCAGTTAGCCACAAAAATGGAAATATCATCTAATCTTAAAACCATCTCTGGATGATTCTCGAAAACTGATTTCGCAATATGCTCATCATTCTTGCTGCATACTGCCAATAATATCCCCCGCTTTTTTAATTCTTTTGCCCACTGCTGCAAAGCTGTAAAAGCCTTTCCTATTCCTAAATCTCCAATTTGAATATTTTCAATTCCATCATCTCCAATAATACCACCCCAAAGTGTATTATCCAAATCCATAATTAAACACTTTTTTATTTTGCCTGATAATGCAGCTAAAATATCGGTAATAGCTTTTGCAACTTCAGGTAGAAAATCTAAAACAAAAGAGTTTTGAGAAGTGAGATACCATTTGGCTGAGGTAACATTTTTACTTCCTGCTTTGTTTACCAGAGATAATAGATCTGCGATAAAAATATTTTTTGTGCAAGCGGCTAAATCCTGTAGAGCAATATTTATCTTTCTTTGCTGGTATATGAATGAAGATGCGGTTTTAGATGCATAATTGCCAAAAACCCCATTATCTATTTCATTGAAATTATTTAAAATGATTCCTGCTGAAGAATGTTTCTTTATCAGATTAGTAATGGTTTCGAAGTATACAGTCGTGTCCTCAAAAAAATTCTTCTGTCTGTCTAGGCTTGTTTTATAAAATGACTGAAGCAGTTTTTCAGCAGAATGAAAAAGTATAATGTAGTCGTATTTCTCTGTGTATATTTTATGATTCTGATCTATCAACGTTTCATACACCAAATCATAATCTGCTTCATATAAATCAATATTTAACCCAGCATTGTAGGCGCTGCCTTTTATTGCCATAGCAAGAAACTGCGTAGCTGAGTTACCCAACAATGCAACTTTTACAGTTTTTAAACCTGTATAATCCTTCTTTAAATTTTTCTTTAGTTCCTGAAACTTCATTGCTGGTAGCCTAAAACTTTATTTTGAAAGTTTACTTTTCATTCGATAAAAATTAATAATTATTAAGATAGTTTTTCTTATACCATACTTCCATAGAAAATAACATCCATAAAATTTTTGCTCTTTTTTCGGAAGGTACCTTAACAGTATTATTTAAAAGCCCCTGAATAAAATCTTTTTTAATAAACTGATTACATAAAGCATTTGAAGATTCTAAATAATCAAAAATAGGTTCTTTTAATTTGGTATCAACCCAATTTTTAAGTGGTATTTCAAAGCCTCTTTTTGGTTGATTTATAAGTTCCTCAGGTAAGTACTTCTTAGCTAAATCTCTTAATAAATATTTTGTTGTAGTTCCTTTTATTTTAAACTTATCTGACATCGATGGCACGTATTCCAATAATTCTTTACAAAGAAACGGGCTTCTTCCCTCAAGCGAATTAGCCATAGTTGCGATATCCATTTTAACCAGCAAATCGCTGAACAAATTCCCATCAAAATCCATATTCATGATTTTTTGCAAACCTGTCATGTTTTTATTTTCTGCAATTAAATTAAAATCATTTTTTATTACTTCCAGATAGTCGAAAGATGGTTGTATAACATTGTTTTCATAATCCTCCATAATATCAACACCAGCAGATAAATAAATTTCCAGATTTGACTTAGATGCCAATGATGCTAAACGGTATAAATAATTGTATTTAGATTTTTTATCATCCGGTTGAGAGAGTAAATTTTTAAGGATTGAACCTCCGGCTTTTACCACTCCAATATTTTTAAAAAAATCAAATTTTGCAAAAGGTACATACCTACGATAACCTGCAAACAATTCATCTGCTCCATCCCCATTTATAATTACAGTTAAATGTTTTTTGGCTTCTTTACTCACATAATAACTTGGTATTGCACTGCAATCATAAAAGGGCTCACCGTAGTTGGATATAATATCTTCAACATCATTTTTGAGGTTGTCAAATGATATTCTAATTTCGGTATGCTGTGTCTTATACTTTTCAGCAACTAATTTTGCAAGCGGGGCTTCGTTGTATGCACCATCAAATGCTACAGTAAATGTTTTTAACTTATTGGTAAATTGGCTACCGATAGCAGTTGTAAGTCCACTATCAATTCCTCCGCTTAAAAAACAACCAACCTCCAAATCGGAAGAATCTATCCTGCGCTTAATTGCCTGTGTTAAATAAGTGTCAACTTTTTCTTTGCTTTCGTCAAAAGTATCATTGTTAGGTTTAAGGTAAAAATTATTAATATTCCACCAACGTGTTGCTTTTACTTCTAAATTTTGAGTTTGTATTAATAAAAAACTCCCCCCCGCTAGTTCAGTAACATTTTTATATGGAGTAAAATTTCTGTAAAACGTTCCTAACCGGGTATAGTGATAAAAATTGTCATAATTTATTTCTAAGGGTAAGATTCCTTTTAAACAATTTAATTCACTTGCAAATACAATTTTTTCATTATCCTTATAAAAATATAAGGGCTTTTTGCCGGCACGATCTCTTGCAATAAATAAAGTGTTTTCTTTATTATCTAAAATAGCGAATACAAACATTCCTTCTAAATAATTTAGAAACTCTTTTCCAAACCTTTGATATAAGAGCAGTATGGTTTCAGTATCTGAAGAGGTTTTACAAATCAGTCCAAACTGTTTTCGCAATTCATTGTGATTATATATTTCACCATTAAAAATTATTGAAAAACGATTATCGAGTTTCATTGGTTGTTTGCCACCCTCAATATCCAAAATGGATAACCTTAAATGATACAGATCTACATTGTTTTCAACAAGTCCATTTTGTTCATCTGGCCCTCGGTGAAGCATGTTCTTTTTTATAACTTCATAAGGTAATTTAAAATTTATAGAACCTGCAATTCCGCACATGTATATTACTTTTTAGTAACCGCAAAACTAAGTTTTTATTTACTTATAATACATAGTAGATAAAGTATGTGGTATTAGATTTATCAAAATTTCTATTGATAGAAACAGAATTATTAAAGTATATCCAAGTCGCCAAAAAAAAGATTAAACTTTATGTTGCTTAACATTTTAGTTTCTTGTACAGTTTTACCTTTTACTAAAAAATTAATACGATTCTTTAGTTTTAAAGTTAATATAGTTTTAGGGATACAGCCTTCCAGATCAAACATTACAAAAAATGGGAAATGTTTGCCGGCAGTATAAATTTTGCATTGTTTAATTATTAAGTGCATTTTTTTTTCATCAAAACAAATGATGTCAGTCAATACTAAAAATTTGATTCCTTTCTTTTTTTGTACAATAAAAAATGAATACCCTAAAATTTTACCATTATCTGAAATAGAAATTATATGAAGATCACTTGTATCGTATAGTTTATAACGCCACAAGTAAAATTCGTAAGATTTAACCAATGCGTTGTTGAACCTAAAAGCTTTATCCAATTTTATCGACTCAATATCTGCTATCTGTTTATAATTTTTTTTGTAAAACAAATGAAGCGGGTTAGTAATAAATACTAAAACATCAGGACAATCGGCTTGCATATAGCTTAACTTATTTAAGTAAATGGGCCTGCTTATTTCGTTGGGAAACGCAAAAAAGTAATCAACTTTTTTGTTTTCTAAATTATCTGTTTCCGTAGCGAAATACAGTTTGTTATGCATTCCTTTTCCTCTTACTTTTAATGAAATAAGTACATTTTCTGGAATTGCGAGTACGTAGGATTTATTGTCTATATTAAGTTCAAAATTATTGGTGGTAGTATACCCTTCTATTTCATTATTTACAATAAGTTTTCGAAGTGAAAATGATTTGGAGGGAGTGTTATAATAACGGTGTTCAAAATATTTTTCACTCAGCCTATCATTCCCACCATTTTCTAGAGCTAACTTTGTTATAAAAGGAAGGTCTGCCTTCAAGATTTCTTCAATACTAAAATTTGAGTCTTTATTTTCCATTTTTTAAAGTTTTTGCAAGATTTGTCATGGTATAACTTTGAAAATTATATTTGTTCTTAAGTACTTTATAGTGATTTAATATTTCTTCTAAAAATGCAAAGTTTTCTTTTTGATTTATTCCAAAATTGTGAGGATGCCACCATAGGTGATAGGTTTGGTTATTTTTGGCCGCATAGGTCATACCAGATTTTATTCTTTGTAATCTCAACCCATCTAAAAATGAAAGCTTTTTTATATAAGGACGTAAAAATCTGCTAGAAGGAACATCAATAGGACTTTTACTCCTCATAAATTCATCTGTGTAACAATTATGACCTGAGATATTTATATAAGAATCTGCTAAACGGATGCATCGGCGAATTAAACTTTCTTCACCTCCATTTTTAGCCTTATATATCCAAGTGTGCTCATTTCCCCTATAGCAAAGAATTCCTAAACTTTTACATACATCCAAATATTGAATATTAAATTGATTTCTGGGGAAAATTAAAGAAGATAATTGTATACCATTTAATTTGGCAACTTTTATTGCACATTCCAAATCTTCCTTAAACTGATTAACCGTTTGACCGGGTTCCAAACAGTAATAATGAGAAAATGTATGCGTTCCAATTTCTTGTTCGGGATTATCCTTTATAAGTTCAATGAGCTTTGGGGCGTAATGGTATAAATCTTTTAAATAATTATCACTTATAGTATCAATGTATCCATTATATGGAGATAAATTACTGTCATTATAAGCCGGTTTTGCGGTGGGTAGATTATTATTTAACTGTATTTTACTTTCAAAAAACAAAAAGCCCACTATTGAAAATGTTCCTTTAATATCATACTTTTTAAATATATCTAATAATTTAGGGATTACCTGGTGTACTCCTAAAACATTATCCCCGTATTGTTCCTTCGTTTTTTTATCTCTTACTCCCCACATCAATTCAAAATCAAGAGAGATTATAAATTTTCCTTCATTCATACTTCATTTCTTAATAAAATTATTTTAAAATTAAAATTGATAAAAACATTTATTTATTACGCTTAGCTGTATTTTTTAAAAATATTTTAGTGGGACGTTCAGCTAAGTAATAAAATATAAAACTCAATCCCAATGAAATAAAAACCCCTATAATCCAAATATACCAAGTTCTTATTTCAGTGGAATCAATAAAACCAAATTTAAAAAGCAATGATTTAAATATATATATAGAAGCTAAGTGTGTAATGTATAATGTGTAGCTCATAGTTCCTAGAAATGAGAGTACCTTATTGTGTATTTCTTTTTTTAAAAAATTTACGATAATTAAAAAAGTAAAAAATACTGCAAATACCAATGAAATTTTATTGTACTCACCTAATTTAAATTTTAATAAAATTAATAATAAAAATATTGTTATAGATGTAGTGTAAAACACTTTGTTATTCACTATGAAAAATGCTTTTTCAACTTTGCCATAATTATAGAATAACCATACTCCTACTGCGAAAAATATATTGTAATCAAAAATATGCATTGTTATTAAATTAGATCCTGTAATTTGTTGCCAACCGTAAAAAAAACTTATACAAAAGAATAAAAACGAACTTATATAATATAAATTTTTATTTAAGATTAAAAAGGGTATTAACAAATAAAAAATTACTTCATGGGTGAGTGTCCAGAATTGTCCTATAAAGGCACCCTTTGGAATATATAATAAATTTGAAATAGTACTACTGAAGGAATCAAACACTGAATTTTCTACTGCTGTAAAAATGGGAGATATTTTGCTAGAAATATAATACACTATTGCCGCCCATATTAGCGCAAGGATATAGGGAGGGTAAAGCCTAATAAGCCTTCTACTATAAAAGCTTAAAATTGGAGATTTGGTTTGTAAAGAATAAGCAATTGAAAAGCCAGATAATACAAAAAATAAAATTACAAATTCTCTTCCAAATGATGTTAATTGCAATGCCGAATAATATAGTTTATCACTAATACTCCATTTAGCCAAGGGAACAATTTTGGCATATTCGTTTCCACCCATTAATAATTGACCCCTTGAATGATGAATCAATACGTAAGTTGCAGCTATACCTCTAAGGCCGTCCAAAATTTTAAAATTTGGTCTCATTTTTTTAATAGTAATATTATTTGTTCTAAGTAAATTCATTTACAATTAACAGCATTGTGTCAAACATTTTAAACTTAAAGTTTAAAATGTTTATTTAAATTCTTTCTTTTATTTACCAATTTGATACAATAAATCCCTGCGAAAAGAAAAGGGAGTGCTGGAGCTCTGTACCTGGCAATTGTTCCTAAATTAAAAGTCGTTACTCCAATAATCATCCCCAAAAAAATGAAATAGAATATACAAAAATTTGCCAAAAAAATGTGATTTTTTTTAAATTCTAGTGGACCTGTTTTGAAACTTTTAAAAATAATTACATACAAAAGTAAATTTTCAAGAATAAGGAATATGTATGTTATTTTATTTAATTCCCATGGAAAAGGCCTTAAGAAAACGGTAACAAGACCTCCTAAGCATAATTTTAAAAACCCAAAAACTGATGGGTCATATACAGGGATTATTGTGCTGTCCCCTTCTGTGATATTACTGGAATATTGTTCTATAAAAAATTGGGATTGATTTGTTATATTTTCAAATGAATTACTCACAAATTCTGATACCAATGGATATATAAAAATTAATGATATTGCAACGAAAAATATTGATATTAATTTACCAATTATATTGAAGCCTTTAAAATTAACAACTATCAGAGCTAAAACTGAAGCCATAGCAAATGCATAAAAAATGTAGGATTTAATCTGAAGTAATAGATAAACAGACAACATAATAACTACTCCCCTGTATAAAAGAGATCGCTGTTTTACAAAGAAATTATATACCAATAAACCCAGTGCAAAAATACTAAGCGGGTCTTTTAAAATACCATTACACCAAAACCATAAGGAAGGGAGATATAGACAAAACCATGCGAATTCTTTTTCGTAGCCTGGGAAAATGTGTATAAAAGTTTTAAAAATATACCAGCAACCTAAAAAAGAAAATATTCCAAAAAAAAGCCCAATGCCCAAGTAAGAATTAAAACAAATAATGTTAATAATGGAACCAATTTTGCATATGAATAAATTTTCTGGGATTTTAAAAATAATTGCACTTATAGCAAAATTTCCTGATTCTAAAAGATTAACACATGCAAGTACGTTTGGATTATCCCCCGACGGGTCTTTTAACATTATATCTAACCAAGCACCTGGATTTTTTGCAAAAAAGGAACTTATTGTTTGGATTATATTATAATAATTAAAAGTATCTCCATATTGAAAAATATATTGAACTACTGCAGTTAATGAAAATGTTCCAAATATTCTTAGACAGTAACCTTTAAAAAAATAATCTTGTAATTCTAAAGGTTGTTTGCGTTTAATTATGTTTAACACAGCTATGATCAATACCAAAATAATTGGAACAACAATAAAATCTACAGAATTAAATAATCGGTTGTACAAATGACATTTTTAAATATGGTAAAATACTAATTATTCTCGAAATACTACATTATTCAGGTAATATTATTGATTTGTAATGGGCAGCGGTTTTTTTGATCATAATTGATGTAGTATAATTTAAATTATAAACATTAAATACTTTTCTTTCCAGATCACGCAATTTTGATTCATTGTTTATAAGCTCAATTATTTTCTCAGCCAATGCTGATATGTCCTTTTTGGAGACCAGTCGAGCACATTGATTATTTAAAATTACGTTACCGGCAGGCACATCAAAAGCTACTACACATTTTTTTAAACCAATGGCTTCTATAAATACAAGTCCATAAGGTTCATATAAAGATGAAACAATAACAAATTTTTATTATTTCATATATGTCAAAGAATTTGGTCTAAACCATAAAAATTTAACATTGTTGTCTATTCCTTTTTGTTCTGCTAAGTTTTGTAAAACATTTTTATAAGATCCGCCACCTAATAATAATTAATTAATCTAAGGAAAATGCTGTAATACAATTTCCATTGCCTCAATTACATATTTATGACCTTTATATGGTGCTAACTTATCTATAATTTCCAAATTAATTACCTCTTCTTTTAACTCTGAAAGCTCCTCATCATCTACATCTACACCATGATGGATAACTTTTAAATATTCTTTTGAAAGATTTAGACTTATAAAAAACTCACTCATTCAGTGTGAAATTGATATGTTGCTATCAATTTTGCTTAAACAAAATTTCGTTATCTAATAAAAAAGATTTTTTTATAACGGGGATTTGCTGGCTCGTATTCTTTCAATATCGTTTCCCTATAACCATGTTTGGTAGAAATAATAAATAGTTTTTTTAAAAAAAACTGTTTCAACAAAACTGTAAGAAGATTTGATTTCGATAAATGACTGTGTATTGTTTTTATAGAAATAAAACCTTCATATATCCAATTTTAACTTTTTAACAAAATGGTAATTCATGTACTTATTCTTAAAAGCCTAATAACAATCATATTCATCTAACATTATCATTATTATATTTTTAATTAATGCATCATAAACTAATAAAGACAACTCTCGCATAACTATTTTTAAAATCAATTTTATTCAATATCAATTATTATGTAACAATTAAAAAAATTAGTTTTTTACAAATTCCTAAGTAAAATCTGTCAAAATAAATAAATATTTATTTTCAAATCCACTGCTTATACCACATTTGAAACATCAGTAGGTACCAAATTTTATCAGACGCGGTATGGTTCTGTTTATAGAAAGTGTCCTTAATATTTTTTATTTCTTTTAATTGAAATATGTTTTGTTTTTCAATAAAGTCATCTGACAAATATTCATCTACAAACATTTTTAAATCTTCTTTCAGCCATTTGTTAATGGGTATTCCAAAACCCATTTTTGGGCGGTCCATCATCTGCTTAGGTAAATATTTATGTACTATTTCCTTAATAATATATTTCTTTTCCGCGTTTTTAATCTTAAAGTTTTGCGGCAATTGCGCTGCCCATTCAATTACTCTATGATCCAAAAATGGTTCTCTGCCCTCTAAACTTACCGACATACCGGCTCTATCAACTTTTTGTAAAATATCATCCGGTAAATAAGTTTGATAATCTATTGCCATGTTATAGTGAAGTAAGGAAAAGCGATTTTCTTTCAGTTCTTTGCTTTTAAATGCAGTTGGTATATTGCTGTTAATGGCGGCAATAAAGGATTGTTTAATTTCTGCATCTGTAAATAGTTTAGTATTACTTAAAACCAAATTTCCATAAGAAGGGTTTTTTAGAAGTTCAGCCAACTTTAAATATTTACTCACAAAGTTTTTATTTTTTCCAATAACCGGAATATTGGAAGGTTTGATTGCATTCATTATTGAAGCCATTGGCTTCCTAGCTTTAAAAGGAATTCTATTCAGTCTGTCATTGTTTTTTTGTAAACTCTGGTAATGGTTATAACCTGCAAAAATTTCATCTCCACCGTCTGCCGATAAAGCCACTGTTACTTTTTCCTTTGCAATTCTACTTACTAATGTTGTTGGAATAGCGCTACTATCTGCAAAAGGTTCGTCATAATAATAAGGCAACTCGGGTATAATGTCTAAGGCTTCTTTTTCTGTACAGTAAAATTCTGTATGATCTGTGCCTAGATGCTTTGCTATCTGTTTTGCAAATGGTGCTTCATCCAATCCTGCATCTGGCATACCAATTGTAAATGTTTTTATTTTTTCGGTATTGCTTTTTTGTAGCAATGCAGTAACGCAGGCACTATCATATCCTCCGCTTAAAAAAACACCCACTGGCACATCACTTACCATCCTATATTGAAAAGCATTTAACAATAATTTTTCTGTTTCTGCTATTGCTTCAGGTAAATCTATTTTTAATTCGGCCTTATTATAAGCGTCGTATACATTCCAATATTGATGGATGTTAAACTCTTTTTGGGTAATATTATAAGTAAAATAATGCCCCGGTTTTAGTTTGTAAGTATCTTCAAAAATACAATGAGGAGTGGGCACATAGCCATATTGCATATAAGCACCTACTGCATCTAAATCTATATTTTTTTCAAATGCGGGGTGAGCTACAATAGCTTTTAACTCAGATGAAAAAAGAAACAAATCGTTTTTTTGGTAATAGAAAAATGGTTTGACTCCTGCTCGGTCTCTACATCCAAATATTTCATTTTTATTTTCGTCGTAAATAACAAAGGCAAACATGCCTATAAATTTTTGAATGCAATCTGTGCCCCACTCAGCATATGCATGCACAATTACCTCCGTATCGCTATGGCTTTTAAATTGATGTCCCTTTTGTTCTAATGCTAATTTAATTTCAGAAAAGTTATAAATTTCGCCATTATATGTAAGGTGTAAATGTTGGTAATTAAAGGGTTGTGTACCTGCCGATGAAAGATCAATAATACTGAGTCTACGGTGCCCTAGCCCTACATCAGCATTATCGGTATTGTAATATGCATAACCTTCACCATCAGGCCCACGATGGGTCATTGTACGGTTCATTTTCTCTAACACTGTTTGAGTAGTGTTTTTTTTAAAATCTATAAAGCCTGAAATGCCACACATGATTGTAAGTAATTTTAAATTGGCTTTTAGACCAATCATATTAAATATTATTTCTAAATATTCATCTTTTTTAAATGTCTATCATAAAGTTCTATTGTTTCTATAGCTGCTTTTCGCCACGAAAATTCTTTAAGCCTTTGTTTTCCCTTTTCAATCATTGAGGAAGCTAGTTCAGGGTTATTATAGAAAAAAACCATTGCTCTGCTTATGTCTTCTACACTTTCCGGATTAAAGTATATGGCGGCATCACCCGCTATTTCTGGCAGCGAAGTTGTATTAGAACACAACAACGGTTTTTCAAAATAAAAAGCTTCTAATACTGGTATTCCAAATCCTTCTGATAAAG
Source organism: Ferruginibacter sp. (assembly GCA_043736415.1). Taxonomy (GTDB): domain Bacteria; phylum Bacteroidota; class Bacteroidia; order Chitinophagales; family Chitinophagaceae; genus Ferruginibacter. Next base: position 15,071 of record JAYTCO010000166.1, read on the forward strand.
ATGGAAAGATAAAAGCTTCTGCAGACTTAAATAGATTTTTTAAAATTTGAGTAGCAACATGCCCTGTAAAAAATACAACTTTTTTATTTTTATTAATGGTGTAAACTATCTCTATTTCTTCCGCACTTAAAAATGTTTCATTGCCAGTTAAAACCAAATTTATATCGGGTAGCTCTTTTAAGGCCATAAGATATGCCTCAAGGAGCCTCTTCATATTTTTATGCTGTTTTGTGGAGCCAACATACAAAAAATACCTGCCATAATTGTTTTGGTATGCTTGCGTATTGGAAATTATATCATCATTTACCAAATGCTCCCATCCTTCATGTATTACATTAATTTTATTTTCTGTATTATCATTTAAATGGTACTTGCTCACCATTAAATTTTTTGTATAGTTAGATACGGCAATAACGGATCTGGCTTTTTTTAAAGACTGCTTTATCACAACGCTTAAATAATTTTTTGCCAAATTAAATGTCCACCATTTTTGAAGGAAATATGTTTCAAAAGTAATATCATGAACCGTGGCAATACCATTTTTTAAACATATAGGGTATTGGTTAGAAGTACTGTGGAATAAATCTAATGTATTTTTATTTTTTAAAAAGAAAAAGAAAAAGCTGATATCTCTTTTAGGTCCAATAGATGCAACAGAATATTCTACTTTTTTAAACTTGCCTAGTTTCATTAAATTAATAAACGCTACGTTTGTAACGTTCTTATTCACTAATACTGAAAAATCATATTGTTCAAATGAATCATCGGGAAAATTTGAAAGCAGGTTTATTATATACTGAGTAAGCCCGTCCGTCTTTTCTGAAACGGTAGAAGCATCTATTAAAATTCTTTTTTTCATATTCAAATAAATGCTCAAGCAAAGATTTTTTTATAACTGTTAAACATACGGGTGTTGCTAAAAGCAAGTTGTGCTTTTTTATGAGCGTTGTTTTCAATCTTTATTTTTAGCTCGTCATTGTTTAAAAGTAAAAGTATTTTTTCTGCAAGTTTTATTTCATTTTTTACCTCTACCAACAATCCATCTTCCTCTTCAGTTATCATATTATTAATCCCATCAACATCAGAGGCTATAATTGCTTTGCCACATGCCATGGCTTGCATAATTGCTGTGCTCATGGTTTCTCCAAAAGATGCATGAATATAAACATCCAGATCATTTAAAAAACCAGGCAAATCTTTTTCTGCAAGTAATCCTTTAAAAGTTGTTTGCTTGAAAATATTTAACTCTTTTGCCATTTCTTTTAGTTCATGCAGCATTTCTCCATCGCCAGCAATAACCAGTTCAAATGTTTTATTTGGTTCTTTTTCTAATACAAGTTTAAATGCTGCAAGCAAGGTTTTATGATCTTTTATGGGTACAATTCTGCTCTGCATTCCTATTTTTATTACTGATCGATTATTAATTAATTTTTTTTGGGAAAAAAAGTTTAGATCTATTCCGTTGGGTATCACATGCGTTTTTTGAGGTTTAAAATTGCTTCCCATATTTTTTTGAGTTTGGGTTCTATATTCTTCGCTTAAAAAAACTATTTTATCTGCCAGTTTCATGGAAAAAATAAACGCAGTTTTTTCCCTGTTTGTTTTTAAATGTATAGCTTGAGTTTCTCGTACAATAATTTTCTTCTTACTGAAACTAATTTTTTTTGCTAACCAAGCAGGCAGCAACATTATACTTCCATGTATAAATATTACATCTGCATTAGATTCTATTACCGCTTTAAAAACTTTGTAAAAAAAAGAAAGATGCTTTTTCCCAGATATTTTATTTATATATTTAAAGGGGACAGCATTGTAATTACAACGATTAATATATTCTTCTCTTACAGGTTCTACCCCAGTAAAAAGTGCTTCAAATTCATATTCCTTTTTTCCATTAGCTTCAACCATACTAAAAAAAACATTTCCATGCCCCCCTAATCCTGAATATAAAATATGTAATATTTTCATCTAGTTTAATTCGCCTGTTATACTATTTCACTAATATGCTTTTCATCCAATCATTTGTAAGTATTGCCCATATCCACTTTTTTCCATTTTTTTGCCTAATTGTAATAATTGTTCTTTATTTATAAATCCCATTCGGTAGGCTACTTCTTCAGGACAGCCAATTTTTAAACCCTGCCTTTTTTCAATTACTCTTACATATTCTGATGCGTGACTTAAGCTATCAAAAGTTCCAGTATCAAGCCAGGCAAATCCTCTATCTAAAACAGCCACTTTTAAATTTTTCCGTTGCAAGTAATAATCATTGATTGTAGTTATTTCATATTCCCCCCGTGCGCTTTTGGAAATATTTTTTGCAATTTCCACTACTGAATTATCATAAAAATATAGACCGGGAACAGCAAAGGTACTTTTAGGTTTACAAGGTTTTTCCTCTATACTTATAGCATTAAAATTATCATCAAACTGCACTACACCATACCTTTCGGGGTCTCTAACTGAATAAGCAAATATTGTTCCTCCACTATTTAATGTGCTTTTTCTTAATAAATCTCCAAATCCACTTCCATAAAATATATTATCTCCCAATACTAAAGCTACCTTATCCTTGCCGATAAAATTCTCACCAATAATAAAAGCTTGTGCCAAACCATTGGGATTTTTTTGCACCGCAAATTGGAGATCACAGCCCCACTGTTTACCATCACCCAATAATCGTTTGAATTGATCTTGATCTTCAGGAGTTGTTATGATTAAAATATCTTTTATTCCGGCAAGCATCAAAGTGCTTAGAGGATAATAAATCATTGGCTTATCGTAAATAGGCATCAATTGCTTGCTGATACCCATTGTGATAGGATAGAGCCTTGTACCGCTACCACCTGCAAGTATTATTCCCTTCATTTAATTATTTTGATATTGTTCTGTATAATATTTTTGATAACTTCCGCTTGTTACATCATAAAGCCATTCCGTATTTGCAAGATACCAGTCTATTGTTTTACTAATTCCCTCTTCAAATTGTAAGGACGGCATCCACCCAAGTTTCTCTTTAAGTTTAGTAGCATCAATCGCATATCTAAGATCATGCCCAGCTCTGTCAGTTACATATGTAATCAGTTTTTCTGATGCACCTTTTTCACGGCCCAACTTTTCATCCATTTGCTTGCATAGTTCCTTTACTAGGCGTATGTTCGTCCATTCGTTGTGACCCCCAATATTATATGTTTCACCAATTTCCCCTTTATGAAAAATAACATCAATCGCACTTACATGGTCCTCCACAAACAACCAGTCTCTTATATTTTCTCCTCTACCATAAATAGGCAGAGGTTTATTATTTATGATATTATGAATACAGAGTGGTATCAATTTTTCAGGGAAATGAAATGGACCATAATTATTACTGCAATTACTTAGTTTAACGGGCAATTTATAAGTATGGTAAAACGCTCTGACAAAATGATCTGACGATGCTTTTGATGCAGAATATGGACTACGGGGATCATAAGCAGTTTCCTCTGTAAAAAAACCAGTATCTCCTAAAGACCCATATACTTCATCAGTAGAAATGTGATAAAAAACCTTCCCCTCCATATCGTTTTTCCAACTGTTTTTTGCAGTTTGCAATAAGCACGCTGTTCCCATTACATTAGTTTTTAAAAAAGCTAATGGATCACTAATAGAGCGATCCACGTGGCTTTCAGCCGCACAATGAAGAACACCATCAAATTTATATTGCGTAAATAATTCCTGTAAAAGTTTGGTGTCCGTAATATCGCCTTTCACAAAAATATAATTGGATAAGTGCTCTACGTCAGTAAGGTTTTCCAAATTTCCTGCATAGGTTAATGCATCTAAGTTTACAATATTGTATTCTGCATATTTAGTCACAAATAACCGGGTTAAATGTGATCCTATAAATCCTGCACCGCCAGTAATTAGAATTGATTTCATTTGATATTAAAAACTAAAGTTTTATTTTTTTAAAAGATAAGATGTATAACAATAATAACGCTGCAGATTTAAAGCTGAAGATATTATATGAAATACTTTTTTTCAAATTTCCAATATAATTTTCATTTCTTCTACCTCTGTAGTATGTGCTGAACCAATAATTTATCTCATTTTTATAAAAAGGATACCTTTGTAATAAGATTTTTGCCGTATTAATAGTATCTATGAATCCCTGCCTTGCGAGCGGTGATTTACTATTAGACACATTTGTTGTATGTCTTCTATATCGGCCTAGAACTTCATCAATAAAACCTATTTTTCCTCCATCCTTTAAATGTTCAATAGAATATAACCAATCGGATGCAACAGGTAATGCCGGATTAAATGAGGGTCGAGCCGGAGCACATGACCTTCTATACATTGAGGAACATGCCCCATTAAAAGTTCCATATTTGATCATTTTATTAATACCACCGGTATATTTGTCTCCTTTTCTATTGAAAAAGTAAAGGTGTTTGTTTGACGAAGAATCGAAAACATCAAGATTATGATAAACTATATTATAGCCAGGATTGTTTTCAAGAAATTCTACTTGTTTAATTAATTTGTTAGGAAGCATTAAGTCATCTCCGCCTAACCATGCTATATATTTTCCCTCACATCTATCTTGCACAATATTAGAATTGTTAGTAAGTCCTACATTTATTTTTCCTAAATATAAAACGAATTTTTCGGGATATTTTTTTTTAAACTCTTTTAAAATTTCATGAGTACCATCTGATGAGCCATCATCACCTACCACAATTTGTAGTGGGTCGTAGTTTTGATCCAAGACACTGTTTATAGCCTCAATTAAAAACTCTTTCTGATTGTATGTAATGATAGCAATAGATACCAAAGGGTTATTATTCATCCTACTTTGACTAAAATTTTATTTCTTTTTTTATAACTGCAACTATATTTTTAATTATGCTTAAAACTTTTTTAAACGAGAAATTTAAAAATAGTGAAGATATATAAAATTTGAATGCTGATTTATATTTCTTATCTGCTAAAAGATAATGCCCATGGGATATCATAATGTTAGCGAACGTAAGTATTTTATACTCTTGCGGTACTAAACGAGATGCCACGTCTAACCGCATAGGTAGGGTTGTCCAATAGTTTTTATATGAGTTGAAATGGTGAAGTCTATAATAAAATAATGGTAAATCAATAAATCCAATTGTATACAGTTCGTAAGCTTTAATTAAAAAGACCCAATCATCAGATTTGTAATCTTTCCAAAACTGGACAAGATTACTCACTAATTCTTTTCTAAATAATCCAGATTGTAAAAGAGGTGCACTTACATCATACCTATAAACATAATCCAATATTCTTTTTCTATTGTTTGTAGCAAATACAGGATTTAATTCAATTAATTTTTCTTCATTTCCAAATTTTGTAAATCCATTTGCATAAACGCCGTCATCACCACTTTGTATTAAATAATCGCTTTGAATTTCTAATTTATTTAATGCAATGAAATCGTCTGAAGCTAAAATTGAAACATATTCTCCCTTAACAAAAGGCAAAGTTCGTAGGATGTTATTATTTAGCCCCACATTGGTTTCACTTGATAAAAATATAAACTCATGTTTACTACTAAATTCCTCCCAAAGCTTTACAGAACCATCAGTAGAGTGATCGTCTGCAACAATAATTTGTATGAGCTGATAACTTTGATTTAATACAGAATTTAAAGCATCCGGTATAAATTCTACCTGATTATAACATATAATAATTACAGTAATGAGAGGTTTACTTTCGTTCATTAGCTATGTAATTTTTCATAAAAAAGTACATGAATAAGAAATAAACTATGTTATTAAAAATAAATGCATAGTAGACAGCATTTAAACCATAGCCTAAAAAATTCATCATAATATACGATACCAAAACATACATTATTGTAAAAAGTGTGTCTGTTAATATCAATTGCTTGGTCATCGCTTTAGCATACATGGTATATGCAATAATCCAGGCTGCAATTTTAATTAAATCTCCTAATAACTGATACGCAAATACGCTTTTCATTAAATAAAAAGCTTTAGTAAAAAGTAAATCAATAATTAATCCTCTAAATAAAAAAATTATCAAAAACATAAAGAAAGCTAAGGGTATAATTATTTTTTCTGTTTTCATAATTTCATTCCACAATAACTTCTTGTCTTTAATAACTGAAAGAGTTGGCAAATAATATACTTGTATACTGGTTGTAATCAATAGCAGGTAAGCAGCTGATAAGCGATTCATTCCATCCCAAATACCTGCAGTGTCCATATCCATATTACTACTAATAAGCTTGCGTATCATTAATTGTGCTAGAGCGCCTAACACAGCATTATTAATTGCCATGAGTGAAAAGGCACCTAACTTTTTTAATACACTTTTGTCTAAAGATTGTTTTACAGCATTTAGATTTAACCATTTAAAGTCTCTAACCATTAACCATGATACAAAAAATACTATAGAAGGTATAACAACAAATGACAACAATGCACCATAAACCCCAAAATAATAAACCAAAACGACTGTGGCCACTAAACTAACGATACTTGTAGTTAAGTTGATTATAACATAAAGTTTATAATTTTTAAAACCATTTATTATTGTGGAAATTAAATTGTTAAAGCTATAAAGGATAAGTGTAGCCCCTAATACAAATATAATAGAGTTGTATGTATCAGATTTAAATAAAAATCTTCCAAGAAACTTGTAAGCACATAAAACAATAACAGTACATAAAACTGAACATATTAAAGTTACTTTAATAGCGTTATTAATGATGGTTTGTTGCTTATCTTTTTCATCCTCGTATTCAGCAATATACTTGGTTACACCTACGCCAATTCCTCCGGTACTTAATGTTTGAATAATATTTCCAAAGTTGCTTAGTTGTCCCATAAAAGCTAACCCGGATGGACCTACAAATATTGCTAGTATCTTGGAAACTATAAATCCTGCGGCTAATTTAATGACTGTAGCAATACCGGTTTTCGAAGAGACTTTAATTAAATCACTTCTTAGAACATTTTTAATCTTACTGATCATGGCTGATAGTTGTTAACAACTTTTATTACCATTTCTAGTTCATCATGTGTCATCACAGGACTAAGTGGTATAGATACAATTTCTCTGTGTATAGTTTCACTTATAGGAAAATTAAGGTGTTTCATTTCCTTGTAAGCCGGTTGGTGGTGTGGAGGTATTGGATAATGTATATTGGTTTCAATTTGGCATTTCGTCATATAAGTTTGAAAATGATCGCGATCCTTAACTCTTACTGGAAATAAATGCCAAACATTACCTTCTTTATGTATAGTTTTTGGAAGTATAACGGCGGAATTGACAATATTACTCAAATAAAATTCAGCTGCTTTTTGACGCAAAATTGTTTCATGGTTAAGGTTTTTAAGTTTTATACTTAACAATGCAGCCTGCAATTCATCTAATCTGCTATTGATGCTTTTGTATAAATTATGATATTTTATGTGAGACCCATAATTGCGAAGTGCTTTTAATGTTATAGCTAATTCATCATTATTTGTAGTAATGGCACCGGCATCTCCTAATGCTCCTAAATTTTTGCCGGGATAAAAACTAAACCCACTTGCATCTCCTAAATTGCCACTTTTTTTTCCATTGGAATATACTGCACCATGTGATTGAGCACTATCTTCAATTACTTTTAAATTGTGTTTAACAGCTATCGTATTAATAGCATCCATATCACATAACTGACCATATAGATGTACAGGCAAAATTGCTTTTGTTTTCGAAGTAATTTTTTGTTCTAAAAGAGAAGCATCCATTAAATAGGTATCTAAAAGAGGCTCACACAAAACAGGAACTAATCCTGCTTTAGAAATTGCAATAATGCTTGCTATGTATGTGTTTGAAGGGACTAATACCTCGTCTCCAATGTGCATTTGTCCTAGTTCCTTGTAAGCCTCAAAAATTAGAATCAAAGCGTCCAAACCATTAGCTACACCAATACAATGTTTTATTTCACAAAAAGCGGCAAAATCTTTTTCAAAACTTTCCAATTCTTTTCCAAGAATATACCATCCACCTTTCAGAACTTTATCAAAAGCCTTATTAAAGTCATCGCTATATTTTTCATTTATTTTTTGAAGATCCAAAAATTTTATCATTGTATATACTATTCAAATTTATTTGCTTAAAAGCGTCTTACTACATTACCTTTTTTATCAACTTCGCCTACAATTCGAGCTGGGTTACCAAGCATTAATGAATATGGTGGAACGTTTTTGGTAACCACACATCCCGCTCCAATTAATGCAAATTTGCCTATGGTTAATCCACCTAAAATTATTGAACCGGCTCCAATAGATACTGAATTTTCAATAATCGTTTTCTGAAATGCTTCAGGATAATTTTTAGAACGTGGATACTTGTCATTAATGAAAGTAACGTTGGGTCCAAGAAATACGTCATCAGCAATTTCAATGCCATCCCAAAGAAAAACTCCACTTTTTACAGTTACACGATTACCTATAGTTACATCATTTTCTATAAAAGTGTGACAATTTATATTGCAATTTTCTCCAATTTGAGCCTTTTCTAAAATAATAGCAAACTGCCACACCTGTGTATTGTTACCTATAGAGTTAGAATGTACCTCAGCTAAAGGATGAATTTTTACATTATTCATTTACCCTGGCTTTAAATTCTTCATAATCTCTAATATAATCTGATTCCGTATATTCCATACTGGCGATGCATACTTGCACAGCGTTATGAGTATATTTCATCTCTCTCCAACATAACCTAGGAATAAATAAACCTTTGTTTGGGCTATCCAAAACAAATTCAACAGGGTCTTTACCCGGCATTTGTGTTTTTAATATAATTGTGCCTGCAACTGCAATTAAAATTTGTTGAAGTTTAATATGGGAGTGACCACCTCTCTCAATACTCTCCGGTGTATAATAAGTCCAATAAATTCTTTTTACTTTGAAGGGCAAATTTTCTTTTTCAACAGGGGTTATATATCCTAGATCAATTGTACCAATTTTATCCAAATTTACAATGTGGGGTTTATCGTTCATGTATATATCTATTAAATTGTTTATAAGGGTAATTGCAAAAATTCTTTATAATCTCTAATATAATCCTGCTCATCATATATCATACTAGCTACACTCATCTGAACAGCATTATGGGTGTATTTCATAACATGCCATGTATATTTTGGTATATATAAACCTTGATCAGGAGAATTTAAGATAAATTTGTCTTTTTTGCCATTTGGCATTTCTGTTTCTACAATTATTGTACCTGATAAAGCAACTAAAATTTGCTCTAAATAATGATGAGCATGCGCGCCTCTTTGTACTTCTTCAGGGGTGAAATATGTCCAGTATATTCTTTTAACATTGAAAGGTATAAAGGGGTTTTCTATCAAAGAAATATAACCTAAAGAAGGATTACCAATTTTAGGAAGAGTAAGCAAAGAAGGTTCATTATTCATAATCGAAAATAAATTTTTGATTTCTTAAAAGCACAAAAATAGGTTTTAAAAGGGATTGTATTTTTTATTTTAATTCTTTTTTGCAGACTTAAGTTTTAATAAAATGCTGTTTATTTTTTTGGTAAATTTTTCAGCACCAACGTTGTTTAAATGATCTGCATCATAAAAGGCCTGATTTGTAGAAGTGTTATTTAGAAAATTATAAAAATGCATATTATTGTTGGTTAACAATATTTTATTAATAGCATTTAATGTAGGAGTTAACTGTTTTTATTCGCCTCCTAGTATAGGTATAATACGCAGGTGTTGAAACTAATATTAATGAGATAATGTTAACTTTTGCAAAATTATTGATAGCATATAAATTTATCAAATTATCATTAAAGCAATGATCATCTGCAACTAATGCCGAGATGCTGCTACTCTACCTTTAATTTCTAGATTTTTCGAATTTTCTGCTGTGTATTCAGTACCCATACCCTTTTCAGTTGTCGTTTTCGGTAAATTTCTTTTTACATAGAAAGAAAATATCATTTCATAGTTTTCAGGCCGATTATTAAAAACTTCTAACTGCTCTAATACATTGTTTCATTTCTTGATATCGTAGTAAATATAATAATTTTTTTTCATTGTATCTTCTCCAAAAGGAGCCGCATAGAATGAAAAATAATCTACAGACAAAATAATATACTTAAGACTATCCCACTTACCGTTATATTTTCTTTGTTTCATTATCATAATAGAAAGGCAGTGCTACCTGAGCTGCATTAAAACTATTCATTGTTAAGAAGTCCGGATTAATTCCAAAGAAAATATGGCTACTACAAATGGAAAGTACTTTAATCTCCCGAGCATGAAAGTCAAGATAATTTTTTTTAAGTTTGTATATATTAGGTATACCTCTTAACAAAAATTCATATATACCTCCCATGAGTACGTACTACAAGTAATCCAAATAAAATAGTATTCTTTAAAAATCGCTTCACCAAAATTGAAAATATATAACAGCTTGCTTTGCTCCTGAAAATAATAACATAAATATTCCCATTTTTTCAATAACATAATTTTGTTCCCGCCCCATCCATTCCACTACTACAAAAATAAATAATAATAAAAAAATTAATTTAAGTGTAAGTTTAGGCGTATTAAATAATGATTGGAAAAAAATGATACTTATAAAATGAAGAGCCTCATGTAAGTTAACTGATCTAAAAAATATCAATGCAAATACAGTTAGGTTAAAGATTATAATAATGGATAAAAGTTCTTGCAATGGAGGTAAATGCCTGCCTGTAGCTACAGAATCAAGATTGTTTCTATTAGTCTTGAATAACATAGATGGCATAATGTATATGGCATTTAGTACGTCCCAAGTAATGAAATTTCGAGTTTTAACCATGCCAAAAGCCACTCACAATGAAAATGTTAAAGGTATTTTTTACCTTTTTACGAATACCTCCCTTGCTTCCTCAAGGGGTATGTATAAATAATCTCTGAACCATGTTGACAAAGAGATATGCCACCTTCTCAAAAATTTGGTAATATCCCGAAAAAAGTAAGGAAATGCAAAATTCTTTATAAGAGTTATTCCAAAAAGTCGTGCAATACCTAAGGCAATATCAGGATAGCCTGAGAAGTTACAATAAATTTGAAAAGTAAAAAAGAATGCACCTAGCAATAAGGTAGTTCCTCCATAAATTTCGGAATTGCTGAAAATCAAATTTGATAATTCCGCACACTGGTCAGCAATTACCATTTTCTTAAAAAGACCCCATAAGATTTGTTTTAAACCATCTACAGCTTTTGAATACTGAAATATTCTCTTTTTGTGAATTTGTGGTAACAAATGTGTAGCTCATTCTATAGCACCCGCTACCAGCAGCGGGAAAAAGCTAACAAAAACAGAGTAGTCAATAATATTTTTTTCGGGCTTTATTTTGTTTTTATAGATGTCAATTACGTAGGATAAACCGTGGAAAGTGTAAAAAGAAATACCAACAGGCAAAATGACATTAAGTATAAATGGACCTACTTTCCACCCGACTAATGATACAGCTTCAGCGAAAGATGTTGCAAAAAAGTTATAGTATTTAAATACAGTTAAAAATCCTAGGTTAACTGAAATACTTAACCAAAACCAAAATTTCTTCTTGGACTTGGTTTTGGCGTCCGCCATTTTAATACCGTTGTAATAGTCTAAAAACGTAGAAAATATAAGTAGGAATAAAAAACGCCAATCCCAACAGGCATAAAAAAAATAGCTAGATATTAATAAAAGTATATTTTGCCTCTTGTAATCACTTTTTGTGGCAAACCAGTATAAAAAAAATACGATCACCAAGAAAACAGCGAAATTTAGAGAATTAAAAAGCATGCCTTCGGTGTAGATTTTTGTTAATAGGCAAAAGTAACTATATAATACATTTATTTCTTGGAAGCTTAAATAAAATCCCAGAGTTTCCTCTACCATCCTCGCCCTATCTTTGCCGCCTATGCACTACGCTTCAGTTGAAAACATCAGTAAGTCTTTCGGTATCCGAACACTTTTCCAAAATATTTCATTCCATGTAGAAGAAGGAGATAAAATCGCATTCGTTGCCAGAAACGGTACGGGCAAATCTACTTTACTTAAAATATTTGCAGGGCTTGATACTGCAGACACCGGTACGCTGTGGGTACATAAAGATGTTAAGGTGATCATGTTGCAGCAGGACACGCCTTTTATGGAGGAAAAAAGCATCCGTGAAAATGTGCTTCGGTTAGATAACCCAGTTATAAAAACCGTGAGTGCATACGAGGAATACTTGGATGAAGGTAAAGAGGATATGGACCTCCTCACAGAAATTATGGGCAAAATGGAGGAACTGAACGCCTGGGGTTTTGAGAGTGAAATGAAACAGATTTTAGGGAAACTAAACCTCCACGATCTGGAGGCTAAGATGAATACGCTTAGTGGTGGACAGCGCAAAAGAGTAGCACTGGCACAGTCGCTTATTGAGGCTCAGCTGCACGAAGGCCGGTGCCTGCTCATACTTGATGAACCTACCAACCACCTTGATGTGAGCATGATTGAATGGCTGGAAGATTTTTTGAGCACCCATAAAATGACCATCCTGCTTGTAACGCATGACCGTTATTTTTTGGATACGGTTTGTAATGAAATAATTGAAATGGATGAGGAAAAACTTTTTGTGTACAAAGGTGATTACGATTATTTTTTAGAGCAGAAAAGTTTAAGACAGGATATTGAAGCCAGCGAGTTTCAAAAAGACAAGAATATATTTCGCAAAGAGCTGGAGTGGATGCGCAAGCAACCGAAAGCCCGTACTACAAAAAGCAAGAGTCGCCAAGATGCTTTTAAAGATGTAGAAGAAAGAGTTTCTGTTAAGAAAGAAGATGCAGAAGTTAGCCTTCAGGTAAAAATGACGAGGCTTGGTGGAAAAATCCTGGAAATGAAAAAAGTAAATAAATCTTTTGGCGATAAGATTATCATGAAAGGTTTTGACTACACATTTAAAAGGGGGGAAAGAATAGGCGTAGTTGGAAAAAATGGGGTAGGAAAATCTACGTTTTTAAAAATAGCCTTGCAACAGGAACAACCCGATACTGGCAAAATAACCCATGGTGACACCGTGGTGTTCGGCAATTTTAACCAGGAAGGGTTAACTTATAAAGAAGATAAACGTGCAATTGAGTACGTAAAAGACATGGCGGAGTATTTTCCCTTGGCAGATGGTACAAAGCTTTCCGCAAGCATGTTTATGGAAAAGTTTGGTTTTAATGCACAACAACAGTTTACTCCATTAAGCAAATTAAGCGGTGGTGAAAAAAGAAGGCTTCATTTGATGAGCGTACTTTTTTTAAATCCTAACTTTTTAATATTAGATGAACCTACCAACGACCTGGATTTACAAACATTACGCACACTCGAAGAATTTTTGTTGGATTATCCCGGCTGTATTTTAATTGTAAGCCATGATCGTTATTTTATGGATAGAATGGTGGAACATCTTTTTGCATTTGAGGGTGATGGTGTAATAAAAGATTACCCCGGCAATTACACCCAGTACCGTGCTTATGTAAAAGAAATAGAGGCAGGCACCAGAAAAGATGATGGTAAAATGGTGATGGGCAGCATTGTTGAAAAAGCCGAAGCAAAACAAATTGCTCCAATAAATTCTTCAGCAACAAAAAAATTATCTTTTAAAGAAAAAGAAGAGATTAAAAATTTAGATAAAGAAATACCTACACTACAAAAAGAAAAA
>JAYTCO010000167.1:0-1994 GCA_043736415.1 Ferruginibacter sp.
CTTACCTCAAAAAGAAAGTACCCCGACGCTTACATTATGCTACCAGGAACGACAGCATGAACCGGATTGGTGATATTCTTTTGTTTCCAGTCTGGCCCAGAGTCTTTAACTTTTCCAGCCGAAACCCAAAACCAGGTGCACATGGCTTTGACCCTTACAAAGTAAAAGAAATGGGAGCTGTTTTTTTAGCATGGGGCCCTGCATTTAAAAGCGGGTTGAAGGTTCCCGCATTTGAAAATATAAATGTTTATCCTGTTGTCACAAAAATCCTGGAACTTTCTTATACACACAAAATAGATGGAACAACCCGACTTGCTGAAAAAATTTTAAAATAATATATACTAAACAAGTCTATAAACTGATTGATATCCAGTGGTATGTAATTACGTTAATTAAAAGGATTTTTGGCTTAAGGGTAGTTCCAAAAACTCAATGCAATATGCAACAAATAAGGAAAGAAAGTTGTCTAATAGCAAAAAAATGCCATGTCAAAAAAAACAGCAGGATTATTTGATGAGCAATTTAAGTTAGACCGGATCAGTAAACTTGGCGACCCTTTAGAGAAATTAAATACCTCCATAGATTGGGAGTTGTTTCGCTATACATTGGATAAGCATTTAGTGAAAGAAGCGAAAGGTCCTGGAGGCCGGCCTCACTATGACTATATTATGATGTTTAAAATTTTAGTATTGCAGGAATACTTTGGGTTAAGTGATGAAAAAATGGAATTTCAGATAACCGACCGCTTTAGTTTCATGCGATTTTTAGGATTGCGGAGTTGTGATATAGTCCCCGATAGGAATACAATATGGACATTCAGAGAATGTTTAAAGGAAGGAGATGTAGTGAAACAGTTATTTGAAAGATTTGATAAGGAGTTAAAGAAAGAGGGTCTTATTGTAAACAAAGGAAAGATAATTGACGGGTCAATAGTAGAAGTCCCCATACAGCGTAATAGCCGGGAAGAGAATAAAGAAATTAAAGAAGGCAACATACCACAAGGCTGGGAAGAAAAGAAAAAGTCGCATAAGGATACCGATGCCCGTTGGACAAAAAAAAATAACGATGATTATTTTGGATATAAGAATCATATAAAGGTGGACAGTAAAAAGAAATTTATAGACGATTACTGTGTAACGGAGGCAAATGTACATGACAGCATTGCAGGCAAAGAGTTATTGACAAAAAATGATAAAGGACAATCCCTATACGCCGATAGCGCTTATACTGGTGAAGTATTTGAGAAAGCTGTAAACAAAGCAAAGATGAAAAACATGATACATGAAAAGGGGTATCGCAATAACCCGCTAACAGAAAAACAAATAGTAAGAAATAATAAAAAAAGTAAAATACGAGTGAGAGTAGAACATATATTTGGCTTTATACACCAAAGCACAAGCGGAGTAATAATAAGAACGATTGGTAAGGTGAGAGCCAAAGTGAAAATAGGACTGATGAATTTGACGTACAATTTATTTCGATATACGCTTTACAAACAACCTTCATGGGCGTAGTGTGTCTCTTAGTACCCAATGACACAAAAAAGCCGCTAAAGCGGCAGAAATTATGAAACGAAGGCAAAAAAGTTCATTCACTTAAAGAAAAATCTCTCAAAAAAAACAAACGATTTTAAAATTTTCAAAAGAAATTGAAGATCATCATTGAAAAGTGAGTTTTTGGAAGTACCCCAAAGGCAATGGAAGTTTTTTTACAAGCCTTGAAGATTAACGAAAGGATAAATAATGTTGATGGCAAGCAAAAAAATCTTAGCAATATCGGACTAATCTATAATGAACAGGAAGATTACCGGCAGGCTTTAGAATATTACTTTAGAGCCAAATCCCTGGCAGAACAGTTAAATAATCAGCGTAGTCTTTCCATTGCCTGTGTAAATATTGCAGAAGCATATTATCGCCTAAAAATTTATGACTCTGCAACTCAGTATGCACACCAGGCAAATGATATTGCCTATAAAATAAATTATGGCCGATTGG
>JAYTCO010000168.1:0-28751 GCA_043736415.1 Ferruginibacter sp.
TTTGCATACGGTTTTAAATTTATTCAAAATTTACTTCATAAATTCATTCTAAATATTTGACTGCGTTATGGAAATTATTCATGTAAGTGCTGAGTGTTATCCAATGGCTAAAGTTGGTGGACTTGCAGATGTTGTGGGTGCACTACCAAAATACCTTCAAACACAGGGACACATTGCAAAGGTTGTAATGCCGATGTACCGCACAAAATTTTTGTATGAAAATGATTGGGAGGTTGTACACAAAGGAAATTTTTCAATGGAAAAAATGAACTTTGATTTTACAATCATTAAAGAAAAAGAAAATAAACTTGGATTTGATTTATACTGTGTAGATATAAATGGCTTGCTTGATAGAGAAAAAGTTTACGGTTATGATGACGATACAGAAAGATTTGTGGCTTTTCAGATTTCTGTTTTGGAATGGTTAAACAAATGGGAACATTTGCCCGATGTTATTCATGTACACGATCACCATGCAGCGCTCATTCCATTTATGATGCAGGAATGTTTTGCTTATGGAAATTTAAGAAACATCCCCACAGTACTTACCATTCATAACGCACAATACCAGGGTTGGATGGCCTGGGGGAAAGCTGCCTATTTACCTGCCTGGAATACCTGGAAATGGGGAATGCTTGACTGGAGTAATATTGTAAACCCACTTGCCTGTGGTTTAAAATGTGCCGATGCTGTAAATACTGTGAGCCCCGGTTATATGTTGGAGTTAATGGACGATGCAAATGGTCTGGAAGGTTTGTTTAAAACTGAGTGTTTTAAGTGCTCGGGTATTATAAACGGTATTGATTATAAAGTATGGAATCCAATTACGGATACTTTTTTATTAGATAATTTTTCTGTAAAAGATTATACAGAAGGAAAAGCGCTAAACAAGAAAAAGCTTTGTGATGATTTTGAACTGGATAAAACCTTACCGTTATTCGTTTTTATTGGTAGACTGGTTCAGGAAAAAGCAGCTGATCTTTTGCCCGATGCCATCAACAATGCTTTAAATTTATATGCAGGCAGATTAAATTTTTTAATTCTTGGCAGTGGTGATCCTGAAGTTGAAAACGAACTGATGGTTTTGCAAAATAAATTTGTCGGATATTACAATTCTCAAATAACCTACAATGAAAAATTAAGTCACTTGATGTACGCCGGTGCAGATTTTTTACTGATGCCAAGCAGGGTAGAGCCTTGTGGTTTAAACCAGTTGTATGCTATGCGTTATGGTACTGTACCTGTGGTAAGAAGAACTGGCGGTTTAAGAGATACAGTAAAAGATATAGATGAAAAGAATGGCTACGGTTTATGTTTTGATTATGCTTCATTAACAGATATTGATATTTCGATACAACGTGCACTTGAACTTTTTGAAGATAAAAAAAAGATGAAAGCCATAAGAAAAACGATGATGGAGATTGACAACAGCTGGATAGCAAGTGCACAACAATATATTAATCTTTACAATTCGGTTCAAAATAAATAAAACCATGACTAGCAAACAAGTAGTAGCAGTAATTTTAGGTGGTGGTGCAGGCTCCAGGCTTTATCCGCTAACAGCAACAAGAAGTAAACCTGCCGTACCTATTGCAGGAAAATACAGATTGGTAGATATCCCTATTTCTAACTGCATAAACAGCAATATTAACCGCATGTTTGTGCTTACACAATACAATTCAGCATCGCTTAATAAGCACATTAAAAACACTTATCAGTTTAGTGGTTTTAGCAGCGGCTTTGTAGATATTCTGGCGGCAGAGCAAACCCCTGACAGCCTTGGCTGGTTTCAGGGAACTGCAGATGCAGTAAGGCAATCATTAAAACATATTGTGAAAAATGATTTTGAATATGTACTTATTTTAAGTGGCGACCAGTTGTACCAGATGGACTTTGCAGAAATGATAGACAACCACCAGAATGCCGGTGCAGATATTACGATAGCCACAATTCCTGTAAGTGAAAGAGAGGCCACAGAATTCGGTATATTAAAAGCAAATGAAACGCACCATATTACTTCCTTCATAGAAAAACCTTCGGCAGAACTTTTACCTGCATGGTTAAGTGATACCGGTGCGGACATGCAGATAATGCAGCGCAATTATCTTGCATCAATGGGTATTTATATATTCTCTAAAAAAGTGTTGTTTGATTTGCTTGAGACAGAAAAAAAAGATGCAACAGATTTTGGTAAAGAAATAATTCCTGATGCCATAAGCAAATACAATGTTATCAGTTACCAATATGGTGGTTACTGGACGGATATTGGAAACATCCATTCTTTTTTTGAGGCTAACCTTGCGCTTACAATGGATATACCTCCGTTTAATTTGTTTGATAACCAACGCATGATTTTTAGCCGTGCCCGTATGTTGCCACCTGCTAAAATAAGTGGTACAACTATTACACAATCGTTGGTGGCAGAGGGTTGTATAATACATGCAAAATCTATTACTAATTCTGTAATAGGTATTAGAAGCAGAATAGGAAGCGGAAGTGTGTTGGAAAGTTGTTACATAATGGGTAACGATTTTTATGAAACCATAGCAGAAATAGCCCACAATTTTGAACATGGCGTACCAAAAGTTGGTATTGGAGATAACTGCGAATTAAGAAATGTAATTGCAGATAAAGATTGTCGGATTGGAAACAATGTAAAAATAAACGGAGGCTCACATTTACCGGATTCAGATCACTCTTTACTGGTTGTAAAAGATGGAATTGTAGTGGTTAAAAAAGGGGCTACAATTGAGGATGGTTTTGAGTTATAAAAATTTCTGAGAATTATTCAAAAAAATGCAGCTTTTTTACCGCTGCATTTTTATTGTGTATTGGTTAGATCTTACTATCATCTTATAACATCATATTCCAAATAAATCTATTTTTCTGTTGTAGATTTTCATCGGTTTGCTCATCATAACTGTACCAGTCTTTCGTACGATCTTCGACTGTTTTTACAATAAAAGGCATTGTGAAATATTTTTTAGCAGGGGTGGGCTGAATAGTATTTACAGCAACATTGTTTACAGAAACTTTTGTAGCTATCCACGATGTAAATAACCTTGGAATAGTTACGCCCATTATCATACCGGGTAAACCGTTTATAGAACATGGTCCGCCCGAAATCATAATTTCATCTGTATAAAAAGCAAACACATAAACACTGTCAAATATTTTTCCAACAGCTTTTTTGCAATTAAATCCTGCAATATTTCTGTTTTCATTTGTTAAGTTCCATTTAATATTTAAAATGCTGTCTTCAATATTAAATGCTGAACCGAAAATATTTTTTTGTATGATCATCTTACCTGAATTATGATCAAAATACCAGGTATTGGTTTCCTCATCTTTGCGCATGTATTCAGGCATTTTATCTGTTTCAGACCAACGATCAAACTTATAAATGCTTTTATTTTCTGCAAATGTAAAAGTATAGTAACCCGTTTTAAACGTAGGCAATTTATCTTTCATCATTTCATCCCATGAGTTATTACCCATATTCTTTTTAATGTTCGCTTTTACCTCATACTCAATTGTAGCTTTATCAATAAATATTTGAGCAAAAGTTTTATTGCCTGCAAACAACATAATAAATAATCCTATTAAATTTTTCATACTTCTTTTTTAAACTTTAATTATTTAGCTGCTTTATTTTTAAAATTCCATGTAAAACCAAGCATCCAATATCTTTGTAATCTGTCATTCCTGGTTTCAGTAAATGTGTTGCTGAAAAAATTTCTGTCCACACCAATATTTTGGTTTAAAATATCTCTTACTAAAACATATAATGTAAACTCATCTTTTTTAAAAGTTCGTTGGAGTCTTGCATTCCAAAGGTTGTTTGTAATACCGGGTATTTGAGCAGTTTTATGCCTGATATTTAAATTGTAACTTGAATTTACAGACCATACTTTTTTGTAATAAACAGTAGCATCTGTACCAAACTCGTGTATGAAATAGCTTATTTTATTATTGTTTTGAGAAGTTTTTTGAACATTATAATCAGGGCTGTAATTAATACTTAAATCATACTTTTTGTCTTTTGATTTTGATACACCCATCGACACGCCTGCATTTGTATTCTGAGAAAAACTTTTTTGATTATTAATAAAATCTGCAAATTTATTGTAACCAATATTTGCGTTTAGGTTAAAGCGGGTATCAATTTTCTTTACTTTTAAACCGCCACCACCATAATAATTAAAGGAAATGTTTCCATCAGTGTTTATGGGTTGCGTGGTAGTTTTTCCATTTGTTTTATCAATTGTTCTGTTATTGGTAATGGAGTTTTGTATAAGGTTTATATTTAACCCCTGATAGAAATAAATATCTTTTATAAAATTATAACCGTTGTTGCTGATGTTATAATTATTTGTAAAGGATGGTTTTAGATCCGGATTACCGAGGAACTGATTAAACTGGTCGTTGTTATTTCTTAATGGTTGCAACTGATCAATAGTTGGCTGCCTTGTACTTCCACTATATCTAAAGCTTACGTTGTGGCTCGGTTTATATGTGTAAGTTATATTTGCAGATGGAAAAAAGTTGGTAAAATTTCTATTATAACTTTTACCAATGCTTATATCCTGCAAATTAAAATTGATAAAGCTTACGCCACTACCAATATTTACTTTCAATTTTTTGTAGTTGTAGTTAATTTTAGCTGAAGGAATATTTTGGGTAATATTTTGTTTAAACCTGTTTGAGAGCGTATCTACTTTTGTATCAAACTTTGCAGATGTATTGCTGTATTCAAAAGTAGACTGGCCGTTTGTACCATTATTTAAGCTGACCTGATAACCTAACTCTAAGGAATAATTTTTGCTCAATGGTTCTGTGTACACAACTTTAGTGCTTATGTTGGTTGTGGCTTTTTCAAAATCCCTCATCTGGTTTAAGTTAGGCAGGGCAACTAAAAAACTATTGAGTGTGTCAGACTTTAAAAATGTTTTACCTTGATTTTCAAGGAAATTCCAATCCGCAGTTACAGTTAATGTCCGCCTTGTTTTTTTAAATTTATGTTTAAATACTGCAATGCCTGAGTATGCTTCTTTGTTGCTTTTTGTTGACAATAATCTGTCTGATCCATTTTTAAATGTGCCGTTTTTACCTGTTGTAATTCCACTTCTAAGTTCATTACTTTCGGTATTGTAAAAGTTACTGTTAGCAGTAATTTTTAAAGTGTTTGATGAGTCTAATTTAATATCGTAAATACCTTTCAATTTTACATTACTTCTGTTTATATTGGTAAAGCCATTCGTGTTTTCATTTAGAACCGAGTCGCCAATTTGTGTTTGTGTAAATGTTTGTTGATTATTATTATAGCGTTGGCTGTTAAACCTAGGTGCAAAATTTAAATTGTGTTTATCATTCCATTTATTGCTGTATTGTACGCCGGCATTTACATTTGTTATAAAACCGTTTTGAGCATCAATATAAGGTTCACCGTCTGAAGATCCTCTGTTGCCGCTATAATAGGTGTATCCTAATTCTTCATCAACAACCATCCCTTCATTACCCCCTCCAAACTTTTCTTCATCCTGCCAGCTTAAACCATCCTGCCCGGTATTTCCATTCAATAAAAACCCTGTAATTTTTCTTTTCCCTTTAAAAGAGCTCAGTAAAATATTATCATTGTATCTGTCATCAATATCTTTTTTTAACCCACCGGCAAGGTCAATTTTTCCAAAATATCCTTTCTTTTTATCTTCTTTTAATTTTAGGTTGATGGTCTTTTGCGTCTTACCATCGTCTATGCCGGTAAATTCGCTTTGCTCACTTTTCTTATCGAAAACCTGTACTTCTTTAACTGCATCGGCCCGTAAATTCTTTACCGCCATTCCCGGATCATCCCCAAAAAAT
Organism: Ferruginibacter sp.; assembly: GCA_043736415.1. Classification (GTDB taxonomy): domain Bacteria; phylum Bacteroidota; class Bacteroidia; order Chitinophagales; family Chitinophagaceae; genus Ferruginibacter. The sequence goes on from JAYTCO010000168.1 coordinate 5,863, forward strand.
TCTTCGCCATCTACTAAAACCTTTTCAACTGTTTGCCCCATTGCTTTTATCTGTCCGTTCTTATCAACCTGTATACCGGGCATTTTTTTAAGCAATTCTTCTACATTAGCATTGGCACTTACTTTAAAACTATCTGCTGTATAAATGGTAGTGTCTCCTTTTAAACGGATAGGGTTTCCGCTTTTTACAATTACGGCTTCCAGCAATTTACTTTTGGGTGTCATAGCAACAAGCGCTAAAATTTCATTTCCATTCTTAACTTCAATATCATCAACAAAATCTCCAAAGTTTGGATGGGTTACCGACAAAATATATTTACCCGGCTGTACATTTTTAAGTGTGTATGAACCATCATCTTTTACTCTTGAAAATGATGTTATAAAAGAATCTTTTGGTGTAAGCAGCATCACTACTGCGTTTTTTAAACTAGCTTTTGTTGCAGTATCTTTTACAGTACCGGAAACTTCGATTTTTTGTGCAGATGCAAAAAAGAAAAATAGATTTAGGGAGACGAGCAAAATAAGTTTTGGGTTCATTTTGTTAGTTTTGGTTATTGCAAAAAATTCTATTACAAAAATGTTGCATATTAAATTAAATGCAAACTAACTTTTCTTAAATTTATGTTAACCCTATTTAGTACAAACGGTTTAACTTGTTGATTAAATGGCATACGAAGACGAAAATTTTATAGACAGCACAAAAATGGTTTGGAATTATTCTTTGTTTACCAAAAAAGATATTAAACTGTTTGCTGATGGAGAACATTTTTATGGCCATCAAAAATTTGGGAGCCATAAAATTAATGTACTAAATACGGAGGGCTTTTATTTTGCAGTGTGGGCCCCAAATGCAACAGAAGTTTGCGTTATAGGAGAATTTAACGGCTGGAAAAAAAACCTACATCCATTGTTTGTACGGCTTGATAAATCCGGTATTTGGGAGGGATTTATACCTTACCTCACAGAAAATATTTTATATAAATACCTCATAACAGGCTTTGAAGGAAAGGAAACCTACAAAGCAGATCCGTATGCAGTTTACGCAGAATTAAGACCGGGTACTGCATCAAAAACCAAGCAGTTAAATTATCATTGGAGCGATGCTGAATGGATGCACAACAGAAAAAAACACAATGCATTAAATGCACCATGGTCTGTATATGAGCTTCATCTTGGCAGTTGGATGCGGCCTAAAAAAGATGAACCAAATCTTTTTAATTCTTACACTGAAACTACCGAAAGGCTTGTGCCTTATGTAAAGCAAATGGGCTTTACACATGTGGAGTTTATGCCTGTAACAGAATATCCATACGATGGAAGTTGGGGCTACCAATGTACAGGCTTTTTTGCTGCTACTTCCCGCTATGGAACTCCGCAGGATTTTATGCACCTTATAAACGAACTGCATAAAAATAATATTGGCGTAATACTCGATTGGGTACCATCTCATTTTCCTAGTGATGCGCATGGCCTATACATGTTTGATGGTACGCATACATACGAATATGAAGACATGAAAAAGGGTTTTCACAAAGACTGGAACAGTTATATTTTTAATTACAAAAGGGGAGAAGTGCGTTCTTTTTTATTAAGCAGCGCACATTTTTGGCTACAGAATTTTCATATTGACGGAATAAGAGTTGATGCAGTAAATTCTATTATCAGACTTGATTTTTCAAGAGGGGAAGGTGAGTGGGAGCCCAATGAAAAAGGAGGTAATGACAATGAAGAAGCCATTTCTTTTTTGCAGGATTTTAATAATATGGTTTACCGTGAATATCCGGATGTACAAACGATAGCAGAAGAAGCAAGCGATTGGTCAGGAATAACGTTAGCCACATCAAAGAACGGGTTAGGCTTTGGTATGAAATGGATGATGGGATGGATGCATGATTCGTTTAAATATTTCAAAAAAAACGGTAACAAAAGAACTGCTGCCCAGAACGATTTCACGTTTAGCATGATGTATTTTTATGACGAAAAATTTATGCTGCCGCTAAGTCATGATGAAGTTGTACATGGCAAAAGCCCCATGATATATAAAATGCCCGGCAACGAATTTCAACAATTTGCAAACCTCCGATTATTCTATACTTATATGTATACACATCCCGGTGCAAAACTGTTATTTATGGGTAATGAATTTGCGCAAACAAACGAATGGAATTATGACAGCGAGCTCCAATGGGAGTTACTACAACACAAACCACATAATGGTATGCAGGAGTGTGTTAAAAACTTAAATAATTTATATAAAAATATTCCGGCATTACACGAATTACAGTTCGATAAAAATGGATTTAACTGGGAAGATATTTCCAAACCGAAAGATGGAATAATTGTTTACAAAAGAAAAGCAAAAGACCGTAAAAATGACGTTATTATTATTTTAAATGTAATTGACTATGCACATGAAGCTAAAACGATAATAATAAAAGGTAAAAGCCAATGGACAGAAATACATAATACAGACGACGAGTCATACTGGGGAAGTGGAAATTATACCAACAAAAAAGTAATTTGTGAAAGTGTTGATAAAAAGAAAAAGCTATACAAAATAAATATACGCATTAATGCGTTTACTGCAGTAGTGCTCCAATAGCGGTATTAAAATTGCACTGCCCCGACTATGAAAATTATACTATCAATCGTTTACTTTTTTGCTGTACATCAAACTTATGCTGACAGTTTTGTTGACAGTTCTTCCTTTTATTACACCAAAGGCATTGCTGAAAAAAATGAAAAGCGTTTTTTAACTGCTTCTGCTAATTTTGAAAAGGCAATTGCGTTTAATAAAAACTATGCAGAAGCTTATATTGAAAATGGTTTGGCAAACAAAGAAATGCGTAAAACTGACCAGGTAAAAACTAACTTTTTAAAAGCTTATGAGTTACAACCTAACAACATACAAATTATAAAAGAACTTACAAACTTATTTTATGATTACCGCCAATGGGATAAGGCAGCAGAATTTGCTAATAAATGTGTTGGCTGCGATAATGCAGAACGCATTATAGGTTTATGCAATTATGAAAATGAAAATTATATGGTTGCCGAAAAATTTCTTTTAAAGGCGGTTGCAAAAAACCCCAACGATGCTCTTGTTAATTATACTTTGGGTAGAACATATATGGATATAGAAATGTATAAAAAAGCTGTTCCATACTTTGAAAAAGCTGCAGCATTAAATCCTGAAAAAAATGCATGGGCATACGAACTGGGTTTACTTTATTACAACAACAATAATTATAGAAGTGCAGTAACTGCTTTTGAAACTGCCGCAAAAAACGGTTATGCAACAAGTAATGATTTTAATGAAAACTATGGTTACTCTTTGCTTTACAGTGGTCAGTATGCAAAGGGTGAAGAAAAGTTGGTAAGCATTTATCAGAAAAAAGGGAATAAAGAAATGTTGAGAGATTTAGCTCAAATTCTTTACGAACAAAAACAATATGACCGCTCGCTGGATTATTGTCAGAAATTATTGGAAGCCGATTCTAAAGATGCTAAAGCACTTTACCAGGCAGGTTTGACTTTTCAAAAAATGGGACAAAAAGATAAAGGTCAGGGTATGTGTGACAAGGCTATTGAAATGGATCCATCACTTGCATCAAAAAGATCGAAATCTATGGATTTGAGTGGAGCATTATAAAAACTCCTAAGCGGAATATAAATTTTTACGAATAAAATTTTAATGTTAAATCCCTCATCAAGAGGGAATTTTTAATTCATCATTAATACGTTTACACTTCTTTGTAAAATATTAAAGGCAATTTCTGCCATAAGGTTTTCTTTATCCAAGGTTGGGTTTACCTCCGTAATTTCAAAACAACATATTTTTCGGTTTTGCATAAATTTACTTATTAAATCTTCTGCTTCCCTTTCTCTTAAACCATTGCTCACAGGCGTTCCTGTACCCCGGGATATGGCAGCATCTAAACTATCTACGTCAAAACTTACATAAATATCTGTGCAGTCACTAAGGTGACGCAGTACCTTTCTGCTTACGCTCTCTGCACCGTTTCTGCGGACTTCTGCAGTCGTAATAACTTTCATACCATGCTTTTCAATTAAATGTTTTTCTTCTTTTTCATAATCCCTTAGTGCAATAAAAACAATATCCTCAGGCAAAACTTTTTGAGGAATTTTTCCGATGTTTTTTAATTGGTTCCACATGTTAGCCGTCTTTTCATCAAGCTCATGAACACTGCATTCCAAATTATCATCTGCAATAGCCGTAGACAGAGGCATGCCGTGCATATTGCCTGTGGGAGTTGTGTAGGGTGTATGCAAATCTGCATGCGCATCTATCCATATTACACCAAGTTTGCTTTTAGGCTTTGCCATTTTTATACCCGCAATTGTACCGCCTGCATTACTATGATCGCCGCTTAATATAACCGGAAAGAAATTTCCTTTTATACTTTCGTTTACTGCTTTGCTGATGCGCTCATACATTGTTAACACGCCATGAATGCGTTTTGCGTAAGGAGATTTTATTGGTTCAAAAAGTAAATTGTTTTCAACTTCAATTTTTTCTGAAGGAAAGTGCACAAAGAAATTACTCATAAAATCGAGCGCAGCAATTTTTACTGCATCAATTCCAAGAGATGCGCCTCTAGTGCCGGCACCAATTTCAGAAGGCACTTCTATGATCTTAATATTTTTCATAACCCTAATTTGAATTACATTTTTTAATTGTACAGTTTGCAGAAATTTAGCCGGGCCGAAGCAACTGAAAGAAAAAATCATTTAAAGTTTCACTTCCCTAATAACTTTAAATCTTGTAAACATATCTTCACTGTACCATTTTTGTTGTCTTGTTTTTTGAATAACCTCTGCATGTTCTTTCATTCCGTAGGCGAAGTTTTTCATGGCAGCCTTGCTTTCCCAAATACTAAAAGTTGCCTGCTTTATCCATGGAATTTCACCCACACCATAAGAGGTTACAAACCCATCAGCCTTTACCATTTTTGCAGCTATAGGCGCAACGTTCTGCCAAAAGTATTTTAATTTGTTTAATTTAATTGTTGCTCGTGTAATTACAGCTATTTTTCCTTCGTAATCTGATTTTGGGGGAAGGTTTCCAAATGGCTTTTTTCCATCCCACAACCCATGTCCTTCAATAGGTTCTAATAAATATATCGTGGAAGTGCATTTGAAATACAAAAGCCATTCTGCTAAAAATCTTCCATAAATATGTTCTATCGTTAGCTCATTTAAGTCATTTTTATGTGCTGCCATTATTGCCCATTGATGCAGATCAGGCGTTTTATCGAAAGTTCCATTTTTGCCGGTTCCCATCAATTTGTAAAAAGTAATACTATTGCGAAAGCTTAGCGGTAAACGCATTATTGCCATTGCAAAAAAAGCAAAAGGTATAAATCGGGTAGGATATTTTATGATTGTAAGAGACACATGCATTGGCAGGCAAGTTAAAGCAAAGGCTTCAAACAGAAAATCGGTAAAAAAATTAACCTTACCTAAATAAGAAAATCCCACCGAAGCAGGATTTTCATAAAAAAAATTTTTGTTATTTTAAAACTGCTCAAGTTTGCTAAAGAAAAAATCTCCTTCAATTGCTGCATTTTCATCACTGTCACTTCCGTGCACAGCGTTTTCTCCTATAGATGTTGCATATTTTTTACGGATTGTTCCTTCCTCTGCCTGTGCAGGATTTGTAGCACCAATTAATTTGCGAAAATCTTCAACTGCATTTTCCTTTTCTAATATTACTGCTGTTATTGCACCACGGCTCATAAAGGTTATAAGTTCACCGTAAAAAGGGCGCTCTTTGTGTACAGCATAAAATTCACCCGCTTTTGCTTCGCTTAAATGAGTCATTTTCATAGCAACAATACGAAAACCTGCAGCATTAATCATCTCTAAAATTCCACCTGTATTACCATTTTGGGTAGCATCAGGCTTTATCATTGTAAAAGTTCTGTTAGTCATTTTTTTAGCTTTAGCGCAAAAGTAAATAAAAGAAAACTTAAGAATACATAATTGTTGCTAATAAACAAGGCCGTTTGTTAAAAAATTGCATTGGGGATTTTACTCATAATACAATCTAAAATTTAAAGTTGAATACCAATATCAAGAACAATAGTTTATAAAACAATTTATACATATAAACAGTAACAATGTTTTTACTTACTTTTGCGCCGCCTTTATGCTAGAAATTCAAAATTTATTTAAACAGCTATCTACTCCTAAAAAAGTAGTAATAACCATGCATCAAAAACCTGATGGAGATGCTATGGGATCGACGCTTGGTCTTTACCATTTTCTGTCACAATTTGGGCATGAGGTAAAAGTTATCTCTCCAACCAACTGGGCTTCGTTTATTGGATGGATGCCCGGTGTAAATACAGTATTGGATTATGAACGACAAACGGAAGTTGCAAATGAAATGATTAAAAATGCAGATTGGATTTTCTGTCTCGATTTTAATACACTTAGCCGTACCAAAAAAATGGAAGATGTATTGAATGAAACAACAGCAGAAAGAATTTTAATTGATCATCATCAGGAACCACAGGTAGAAAAATTTGCATACGGCATTAGTGATACATCAAAAAGCAGTACCTGCGAAATGGTATATGATTTTATTGTAAACTCCGGACATGCTGAAAAAATAACAAACGAAGTAGCTCAATGTCTTTATGCAGGAGTAATGACGGACACAGGATCTTTTAGGTTTCCAGGCACTACAGCAAGTGTTCACAGAATGGTTGCGCATCTTAAAGAACTGGGTTTAATTCACTCTCCTATTCACGAGGCATTATTTGATAATGGGAGTGAAGCTCGTTTGCGTTTTATAGGTAATGTATTGCTGAACAGAATGGAAGTTTTTTACGAATACAATACCGCCTTAATTTCGATACCACAGCAGGATCTTATAAAATTTGATATCAAAACCGGAGATACCGAAGGACTTGTAAATTACCCATTAAGCATTGAAGGAATTAAATTTGCTGCTATAATTATTGATAGGGGAGAAGAAAGAAAATGTTCTTTTAGAAGCAAAGGTGAGTTTGATGTAAATACATTTGCACGAACTTATTTTAATGGAGGTGGACATTACAATGCAGCAGGCGGGGCTACTTACGACAGTCTCGAAAAAGCAGTTGACGATTTTAAGACTGCCATGATGGAACATAAAAAAGAATTAAGTACTTATACATTTTAAAATAAACACAACACAAAATGAGAAAAAACGCATATTTATTATTGATGGCAGCTGTTCTTTTTGCAGCTTGTAATTCCCCTTATAAAAAAGGCGAAGAGGGAATGGAATACAAAATAATTTCCGAAGGAAAAGGGGAAACTTTAAAACCTGGGCAGTTTATTGAATTTAATTTTACCTCTGTTTATAACAACGGTAAAAAAGATTCTATTTTAACTAACACAAGAGATATGGGTGGTGCACAAATTATTACTTTAGATTCCACAAATTTACCTCCGGCATATTTTAAATTGTTTAAGCAGCTCAAAAAAGGAGATAGCCTTTCAACAAAAATGTTGACGGATACTGTGTTTAAAAAACAACCTGAAAGCATGCCGCCTTTCATGAAAAAAGGAAATTATTTATATACTAATATCAGAATAATAAATGTGTACAAAACACAGGAAGAAGCTGATAAGGCAAGACAGGCAAATATGGCAGTACAGGAAGTTGCAGGTAAACAAAAAGCAGCTGCACAGCTTGTAAAAGATGATAAAATATTAAAAGAATATTTATCAAAAAACAACATCAAAGCAACTAAAACAGAGAAAGGTGCTTATGTTGAAATACTTCAAGCAGGTACAGGAGCAATGTTGGATACATCTTCAATTACTAAAATTAAATACACAGGTAAAACAATTGAAGGAAAAATGTTTGATTCTAATACTGATCCATCTAAAGGTCATTTAGAGCCCCTTTCTGTAAACCTAACAAATGATATGTCTTTGGGTGGTGGTGTAATACCAGGCATGAGTGAGGGTTTAAAAATGATGAACAAAGGCACAAAAGCAAAGATTTATATTCCATCAAGTTTAGCATACGGTGCTGCCGGTGCAGGTGCTGACATTAAGCCAAACGAAAATTTAATTTTTGAAGTAGAAATTTTGGAAGTACTTACCAAAGCACAGGCTGCGGCTGATGTGGCCGCACAACAAAAGAAATTTCAGGAAATGCAGAAAAAATATACAGACAGTTTAACAAAAGCTAATCCTGAAGCTGCAAAAAAAATGCAACAGCAACAGATGCAACAACAAATGCAACAGCAGGGTCAAAATCCTAGATAATAAAAAATATTTTTACAAAAAAGCAGCTCTTAAATTGGGCTGCTTTTTTTATGCCTGGTTATACCGTTGAAATAAAGTGATAGTTTCCTTTGCTTCTTTAACATCGTGTACACGCAAAATAGATGCTCCATTATTTAATGCTAAAGTATTTAAAACAGTAGTTCCGTTCAATGCCTCGGCTGCAGTAATATTTAAGGTTTTATAAATTGTACTTTTTCTGGAAAGTCCCGCAAGAACAGGGCAATCCAACATGTTAAACACCGAAAGATTTTTTAGCAGATAAAAATTTTGTTCACCATTTTTTGCAAATCCAAAACCAGGATCGATGATTACATCTTTAATACCGGCAGCTCTGCAATGATGTATTTTTTTAATAAAATAATCGAGCACTTCTTTTAATATATCTTCATAAAAGCCTTGCTGCTGCATGTTTTGTGGGTTCCCCTCCATGTGCATACATATGTAAGGCACTTGTAAACCTGCAACAACAGATATCATTTTTTTATCTAATTCTCCTGCACTTATATCATTAACCATACTTGCGCCCGCAGCCACAGCTGCAATGGCAACTTCACTGTGAAAAGTATCTACAGAAATGATTGCTTCCGGAAAATTATTGTGAATATTTTCTATAGCAGGGATTACTCTGTCTAATTCTGTTTGCACACTAATTGGTTCGCTGCCGGGTTTTGTACTTTGTCCGCCAACATCTAAAATGCCGGCACCATCATTCAACATTTTACCAGCCAGTTTTAAAATACCATCCATCCCATCATTCAAATCTCCTTTGTAAAAAGAATCAGGTGTAGCATTTATAATACCCATTGCAATGGGTATTTCTGTCGATATTAATTTTCCTTTACAGTTAAGTGTAAACATTGCAGTAGTAATTGTATTTTTGAAGCTATGCACAAATATGCAGAATAAAAACGGGCCAATGACGACAGATGAACAATATGATAAAATAATTGATGCATGCAGAAATACTTTTTTAAAAAAAACGGCTGATTACGGCACATCATGGCGGGTTTACAGAATAATATCTGTGGCTGATCAGATTTATATCAAAGCGAAGCGCATAAGAAATATACAGGAAGGAATTACACAAAAAATTGATGATGATATTAAAAGTGAATTTGCAGGAATTTTAAATTACGCAATTATTGGTTTGATACAACTGGATATAAACAATGATGATCCGGAAGAACTGGATGCAGCAATTGTAAAGGAATTATATGATAAAAAAGCAGCAATGGCCAAGGCTTTAATGAAAGATAAAAACCACGATTACGGCGAAGCCTGGCGGGAAATGAGCCAGGAAAGCTTTGTAGATCTTTCCTTATCAAAAATATTACGGATCAAACAAATTATAAGTAATAAAGGTGTCACATTGGTAAGTGAAGGTGTGGATGCGAATCTGTTTGATATTTTGAACTATGCAGTTTTTGGATTGATATTAATTGGTGAAGGCAAACATTAAAATAAATTTTGCATGAAAGTTTTTGTTACGGTTGCGAGAATCTTTACCGGACTGTTATTTATTTTTTCAGGGTTGGTTAAAGCCATAGATCCAAAAGGACTTGCGTTTAAAATGCAGGAATTTTTTGAAGCATGGAGTGGGAGCGGATTTATGCCCGGGCTTATGAAAACTTTTGATCAGTATGCGTTGGCGTTTTCAATAATTATGATAACGCTGGAAGTCATTGTAGGCGTAGCGTTGCTCATTGGCTGGAAGAAAAAAATGACCATCTCAGTTTTATTGTTACTGATGATTTTCTTTACTTTTTTAACCTCCTACGTTTTATTTACCGGAAAAATTCGTGCCTGTGGCTGCTTTGGTGATTGTATTCCATTAACGCCTATACAAACATTTACAAAAGACATTGTACTACTTGTGTTGGCTTTCTTTCTTTTGTTTAGCACAAAATACATTTCTCCAATTGCCAAACCATTCTTTTCGTTTTTATATATTTTATCAGCCACCATTTTAATTTTATTGCTGCAATGGTATGTGCTTCGCAATTTGCCTTTGGCCGACTGCCTGCCGTATAAAAAAGGAAATAATTTAGTTGAATTGCGCAAGATGCCAGCCAATGCTGTACCCGATAAATATGACTTTGTTTTTATTTATAAAAAAGGCGGGGTGCTAAAAGAATTTAAATCAGATGCAACACCTGACAGTACATGGGAATTTGCTGAGAGAAAACAAACACTTTCTCAAAAAGGAAGTAATAATATTCCTGTAATAAGTGATTTTTCGCTTACCACAGAAAGTGGTAATGACAGCACAGATGGGATACTAAATACAGCAGGAGAATATTATTTACTGTATATAAAAGATTTAGAAACATATCCAAAAAATTGGGAAGGCGATTTAAGTTTGGTCAAAACATTTATCAATCAAAAAAAGATAATTTTTATTGTAACGTCACAGCTGGAAAAAGTAAAGAAAAGGTTTAATGATTTCTGGATTGCAAACAATATAAATTCATCATCAATAAAATTCCTTAGTTGCGATGCAACTGTAATGAAAACTGTTGCCCGGGTAAACCCAACGTTATATTTAATGAATGGTCCGGTCGTAAAAAATAAATGGAGCTGGACAGCTTTTAAAAATATTAATTAAAATATTTATTCTTTTGAATTCGATTTTAAAAAAAATATTTTATGCATTACTTGTATTGCCTGGTGTGTTGGCATTGGTTTTTGTAATGTTCCAAGGCTTTGGAGACCCTGCCAGGCTTATAGTTGGGCAAACGGGCGATAAAAAAACACTGGATAATATCCGCAAAGATTTATACCTCGATCAGCCAAAATGGAAACAGTTTTTATTGTATGTAAATGATGTTTCTCCAATTGCAATTCATTCTTCTGAAGACATAAAAAAGAAAAATTTAAAAGGATTTTTTGTTGGTGGCGATAAAAAACTTGGGTTAAAAATTCCTTATTTACGCAAAAGTTACCAGACAAAACAGGATACAACAGCTGTATTGGCAGAAGCCTTGCCCGCCACATTAATACTTGCTTTAACCGCAATGATATTTGCGTGTTTTTTTGGTATTTTATTAGGTGTATTATCCGCAATTAAAAAAGATACATGGATTGATAAAACTTCTATACTTGCGAGCATTGCAGGTATTTCTGCACCATCCTTTTTTATAGCAATTATTATTGCTTATGTTTTTGGATATTTATTACACAACTATACGGGTCTTAATATTACCGGTAGTTTGTACGAAATAGATGAGGTAACGGGAGAAAAATACCTGGCTATCAAAAACCTTATTTTACCGGCTTTTACGCTAGGTATTCGTCCGCTGGCAGTAATTGCCCAACTTACCCGAAGCTCCATGCTTGATGTTTTGCAGCATGATTTTATTAGAACTGCTTATGCTAAAGGCTTGTCAACAAAGGCAGTTATTTTTAAACATGCCCTGAGAAATGCGTTAAACCCTGTAGTTACAGCTATTACAGGTTGGTTTGCTGAATTGCTTGCAGGTGCCTTTTTTATAGAATATATTTTTGGCTGGAAAGGAATTGGTAAAGTAACAGTGAATGCTTTGGAGAAACTTGATTATCCTGTTGTTATGGGAGCAGTATTATTAAGTGCCGTAATTTTTATTACAATTAATATATTGGCAGATGTACTTTACAGTATAATTGACCCACGTATAAAATAAAATGCCGAACGAGTAAATCGTTCGGCACCAATTACATTGATTGATCTTTTATAAAATCAAAATAAGCAATAAAATTATTATGATGATCGCACCGATAGAAAGATAAACTCTTTTATCTAATCCACCTGCCTGCTTTTTCATTTGTTTAAGTTCTTTACGCAACTCAGATTTGGAATTATCTGACATCGTAGTTTTATCCATTGACTGGATTTCATTTACTCTCGTAACAATGTGAGAGTAGATAGCAGCATCTTTTGCACTGTCTGATGGATTAACCATTGCAGCATTAGCCACAAAAGAACCAAGTAATATTGCAATTGATAACATGGAGAGTCGCAATTTGTTTTTCATAAATTTTTTTTAAGAGTTAATTGATGAAAACAAGTTTACAAATATTAAACCGAACTTAATTTATAAAAATAGCGGGATCATTTTTTTTCTTTACTCTAAATAAAAAATCTATTTAGGAGACCCACGATCTGCTTTTTTGACTGAGCTGTAAGTATAATCAAAAAAAAGATTATGTACTTACAACAACATTTAAAACTTTATCTGTAAAAAGAAATAGGAATAAAATCAAAGACTGAAGAAACTTAAACAAACATTACAACACAACAGGTATCCAATATAATTAATAAGAATTTTCGACAGCAGTATCTATGGTTTTGATTCAATTTACAGTTTTAAAAATAAGTAACTCCTGATAAATAATAATTTAAACAACTGAAGATTTCAAAATTGAAATATAGATCTAACATTAAAAGACATCAATTTTAAAGATTGGGTAAAAACTTCTACAATAATTCCCAGAGTTTAATTTCAATCGAATGGTTGAAACATGACATTAATTGTATGATGACGGCACATAAAATAAAAAAAATTAAGAACGACTAAAAATATGGATACGAATGAAATAAATCGTTATCACGGAGAGCCAATCACAATTTATCAAATAAAGAAGTTTTAAGAGAAACGATAAACAATTTTACTTAATGAAATTAAATCCTGGCTCAGGGTGGTTTTTTCGTTTTTTAAACTCAAAATCTTCCTTAAGATTTCGTTGTACAATAAAACTTACATTTGCAATCAAAAAAATCCTATGCAAGAAGTATTTATTCTTTCAGCAGTTCGCACACCCATCGGCAGTTTTGGTGGATCACTTAAAGATATCACTGCTGTTCAATTAGGCGCTGCCGCAATAAAAGGTGCACTGGAAAAAAGTGGGTTAAAAGCTGAACAGATTGAAGATGTTTTAATGGGTTCTGTTATACAGGCAAATCTTGGTCAGGCACCTGCAAGACAAGCGGCTAAATTTGCGGGTTTACCAAACGAAGTAAATTGTACAACCATAAATAAAGTTTGTGCGAGTGGTATGAAATCAATTTCCCTGGCAGCGCAAAGTATTATGCTTGGCGATGCGGATATTGTAATTGCAGGCGGAATGGAAAGCATGAGCAATGTGCCTTTTTATACAGAAAATATGCGATGGGGCAATAAATATGGCAACGTACAAATGATTGATGGTCTTGCCAAAGATGGTCTTACCGATGTGTATGATGGCAAGGCAATGGGCAATGCAGCGGAATTTTGTGCCACAAGCTGCGGCATCAGCCGAGAAGAGCAGGATGCATTCTCAGTAGAAAGTTACAAACGTTCTCAGGCTGCTTCCAACGAAGGAAGATTTGATAATGAAATTGTTCCGGTTTCTATTCCACAAAGAAAAGGTGACCCTGTTATTTTTTCTAAAGATGAAGAACCATTTAATGTAAAGTTTGATAAAATTGCAGGACTAAAAGGCGCATTTGTGAAAGACGGTACCGTTACAGCTGCAAACTCCAGCACAATGAACGATGGTGCTGCTGCAGTTGTTTTAATTAGCAAGAGAAAAATGGAAGAGCTTGGTCTAAAACCGATAGGTAAAATTGTAAGCTATGCAGATGCTGAACAGGCGCCTGAATTGTTTACAACCACGCCATCTATTGCAGTACCCAAGGCTGTTGCTAAAGCAGGATTAACAATGGAAGACATTAGTTTTTGGGAATTAAATGAAGCATTTGCAGTTGTAGGACTTGAGAACTCAAAACGCATGAAACTCGATGCATCGAAAGTAAATGTGAATGGTGGAGCAGTTTCTATCGGGCATCCATTAGGTGCAAGCGGAGCAAGAATTATTGTAACGCTTTTAAATGTTTTAAAACAGAACGATGCAAAATATGGGGCTGCCGGTATTTGTAATGGCGGAGGCGGTGCAAGTGCAATGGTGATTGAGAACATAAATTAATTGGCTTATTTAATAATCTGCTGATTAGCTTATGAATTACTAAAATTTATAGAAGTTTAATTGCATCAAAAAAGCATTGTGCTTTAAATTTTGCTCATTCAACACTGTTGCAATAAATTTGTTTAGAATTTAGAATTCTAAATCTTAATACTTAATAATAAATACTCAATAATACTTATGCGTCAAATAGCGTTTAGAGAGGCTCTCAGAGAAGCCATGCAGGAAGAAATGAGAAAGGATGAAAGGGTTTTTTTAATGGGAGAAGAAGTGGCAGAATACAATGGTGCTTACAAAGTAAGTCAGGGAATGCTGGAAGAATTTGGTGAGAAAAGAATTATTGATACACCTATTGCAGAACTTGGTTTTACTGCCATTGCTGTTGGTGCTGCACAAAATGGACTGAGGCCGATAGTAGAATTTATGACATGGAATTTTGCAGTGCTTGCTTTAGATCAAATTTTAAATACAGCATCTAAAATGCTTGCAATGAGCGGCGGACAGGTTGGTTGCCCAATTGTATTTAGAGGGGCCAACGGAAGTGCCGGACAATTAGGCGCTCAACACAGTACAGCTTTTGAAAGTATGTATGCAAATATACCCGGGCTAAAAGTAATTTCTGTAAGCAACCCATATGATGCTAAGGGTTTACTAAAGGCGGCTATAAGAGACGATGATCCTGTAATGTTTATGGAAAGTGAAGTTATGTATGGCGAAAAAGGAGAGGTGCCTGAAGAAGAATATGTATTGCCTATCGGTAAATGTTTTATAAAGAGAGAAGGTAAAGATGTTACCATTGTATCTTTTAATAAAATGATGAAAGTTGCTTTGGGTGCAGCAGAAGAACTTGCCAAAGAAGGAATAGAAGCCGAAGTAATTGATGTTGCAACTATTCGTCCTTTAGATTGGTTTACTATTTTAGAAAGTGTAAAAAAGACAAACCGTTTAGTAATTGTGGAAGAGCAGTGGCCCTTTGCTTCTGTAAGTTCAGAAATTGCTTACCGCATACAAAAAGAAGGATTTGATTATTTGGATGCGCCGGTCCGCAGAATAACATCTATAGATGCCCCGATGCATTATGCACCAAATTTGGTTGCGCTTTATTTACCGGATGTAACAAGAACGGTAAAGCTGGTTAAAGAAGTAATGTACATGAAGAAATAAAATTAAAAAACCCGAAAGTGATTTCGGGTTTTTTGTTTAAGGCTATTTAAGCAAACGCCTCGGGATACATTTTATTAGCCTTTTGTAAAACTGAGTATGATATTTTAGATGATGCTAAAAAAAGAATGGTTGTTAAAAATGATAATCCTGTAAAAATTATATTTTGGTTATCTGAATATTGAATACTGCTATCAAAAACTTTATATAAATGCATATTTAAAAATTGAAAATAAAAAAAAGGCATTAAACTAAAAGAAGGGAGCGTATTAAGCATTAATAATCTCTTTTTATTATCACGATGTAGTTTCATCGGAGTAAATGCTTGCCTAAGATGAAAACTTTTTCTGTTTATAATTATATAAAAAGCACAAACAATTGCGTTAAAAACAACCATAACTTTTAACCCAAATACAAAAACTGTGGTGTAGATGAGAAATAAAATTGCAATACTTCTTATCAAATTAGGCCATGAAAATTCAGCTTTTACAGCATTCCATAAAAGCATATTATTTCCTTTGCGAAGGGCTTCTTGTTTTTCCCTTACAATTTCTGCAAAACCAAAAATACCAAAACCAGCATACACATTGCCCAATGCACGCTCAAAAGAAAGTGTTGGATCTGCCTCCATTTCAGCTTCTATTTTATTTGCAAGGTGATCAACAAGTTCAACCTGCAAAGCATACCACCGTACAAATTTATTTTCAGTAAAAATAAAAAGTTGCTGTATTTGTTCTTTTGAAAGTGTCATTTTACAAAGATGGTTTAAGGTTTAAAATCTGTTGCATCTGTTCAATAAAAGAAGCAACCTCTTTTAATTTATTGCCTGTTTCTTTTTTACCTTGCTTGGTTAGCGAATAATACTTTCTGTTTCTGTTACCAATGTTTTCCATCTTTACTTCCAATAATCCATCAGCTTCCAGCTTATGTAAAGCTGGGTATAAAGCACCTTCGGTGAGTACCATTTTACCGTTGCTTAGCTCCATAACTTTCTTGGTAATTTCATACCCATACATTTTTTCATTTTCACTTAAAAGTTTAAGCAAAATGGTTGTAAGCGAACCCTTAAATAACTGATTAGATTGTTTCACAATTCAAATATACATAAGAATCTTATGCATAAAGATTTAAAATTTTTATTGCTTTTTATTAATACCTAATTACGGTAAATGACTAAACTTTTTATAAACTAAATTTGTATTTTAAAACAACAATAATGGCTTACAATTCTCTCGAAGAATGTTTATTGGATCTTGAAAAAAGCGGACAGCTACTCCGCATAAAAGAAGAAGTTGATCCATATCTTGAAATGGCTTCTATACATTTAAGGGTATATGCAGCAGGTGGACCCGCAATTTTATTTGAAAAAGTAAAAGGTTCAAAATTCAGAGCAGCTTCAAATATCTTCGGCACTTTGCAAAGAAGTGAATTTATATTTAGAAACACTTTAGGGCATGTAAGAAATCTTATCGACCTAAAAAATAATCCTGTTGAAGCAATAAAAAAACCGTTTAAAAATATTGCAACATTGGCGGCGGGATTCAAAGCTTTGCCTTTAAAAAATCCAGTTACGAAACCGGTTTTATACGAAGAAATAAAAGTGAGTGAAATACCGCAGATTGTTCATTGGCCATTGGATGGCGGTGCTTATGTAACGTTGCCGCAAGTGTACACAGAAGATATTGACAAACCCGGTATTATGAATGGAAATATGGGAATGTACCGCATACAACTTTCAGGAAATGATTATATAAAAGACGAAGAAATTGGTTTGCATTACCAGCTTCATCGAGGCATTGGTGTGCACCAGACAAAAGCCAATGCAAAAGGCCAGGCATTAAAAGTGAGTGTTTTTGCAGGCGGACCACCATCACATTCTGTTGCTGCCGTAATGCCTTTGCCTGAAGGATTAAGTGAAGCAACTTTTGCCGGCGCTTTGGGTGGAAGGCGTTTTCGTTATACATACAAAGATGGTTTTTGTGTGAGTACCGATGCAGATTTTGTAATTACAGGAACGGTAGAACCTCAACAAAATAAACCCGAAGGTCCATTTGGCGACCACCTCGGTTATTATAGTTTGCAACACGATTTTCCGTTAATGAAAGTGCATAAAGTTTATGCAAGAAAAAATGCCATTTGGCCATTCACGGTTGTAGGTAGACCACCACAGGAAGATACCAGTTTTGGTCAACTAATACATTCCATAACCGGTAGTGCTTTGCAAAATGAAATACCCGGACTAATAGAAGTGAATGCTGTTGATGCAGCCGGTGTTCATCCACTTTTACTGGCTATTGGTAGTGAAAGATACACGCCTTACACACCCGCAACACAGCCTGCTGAAATTCTAACAATCGCAAATCATATTTTAGGAACAGGTCAGTTAAGTCTTGCCAAGTTTTTATTCATCACTGCTGATGCTGCAAATAGTGTTGATACCCATGACATAGAAAAATATTTTACATTTTTACTAGAAAGAATAAACTTAAAAAGAGATATTCATTTTTACACAAACACAACTATTGATACACTTGATTATTCCGGTACGTCGATAAACAGCGGTAGTAAAGTTGTATTTGCAGCCAATGGCGTTATAAAAAGAACATTAGGTAAATCGTTGCCAAATTGTCTCCTTGAATTGAATGGAAAATTAGTAATGCCCGGAGTTGTGGCTATCCAAACAAACGCATTTACAACTTATGATAGTGCTCATGTAGAACTGGAAAATATTAATGAACAACTTAGAAATTTTGAAAACGAATTTGATCAGTTTCCTGTAATTGTTCTATGCGATGATGCAGCATTTACAGCTGAAAAACTAAATAATTTTCTTTGGGTTACGTTTACCCGCTGTAATCCTTCGCATGATATTTATGGTGTAAATCCTTTTACAGAAAATAAACATTGGGGATGCAGTTCTGTTATTTTTGATGCAAGAATAAAACCCCACAATGCACCTGTTTTGGTGTTGGATGAAAAAGTGGAAAGAAGTGTAGACGAAATTTTAAAAAGAGCAGGTTTTATTAAATAATTTAAAAATATTAGAAAGATTTTCTCCTTTATTTATTTTGATAAAATAGACCAATGACCATGAAAATATTTTATCTTTTTGCAACTGTCTTTTTTTTACAGAGCTGCAAAGCACAAAGCAATATTAAACTGCCTATAAATAAAGACAACAATACTTTATTGTGGGAGGTTTCGGGTAAAGGCCTAAAGCAACCAAGTTATCTTTTTGGCACCTTTCATATTTTATGTAAGGATGATATTCAATTTAGTGCAAACTTACAAACTGCTTTAAAGGCATCTAATCAGGTTTATTTTGAAATGGATCTTGATGATCCAAAAAATACCTTGGGCGGAATGTTTTTTATGAACATGAAAGATAAAACTTTGGCTGATTTATATACATTTGAAGAATTACAAAAAGTTACAAAGTTTTATAAAGATTCGCTTAAAATGAACCTGAGCTATTTTAATAAAATGAAACCTATGATGCTGGCTGCATTGCTTTATCCACGCATGATGCCCTGCAAAACGCCCAGCGGTGTAGAAATTGAATTAATGACCATCGCAAAAAAAGAAAAGAAAGAAATTTTAGGTTTTGAAACTATAGAATTTCAATCCTTAATATTTGACAGTATTCCCTACAGCGTGCAGGCAAAATATTTATTAAAAAGCATAGATAGTATGGACAAATACAAGTTGTATTTTAATAAAATGGTGCAGACATACAAGAACCAACAGACTGACAGTTTAGTAGCAATAGTGAATGACAAAACATTTACCGATGGAGAAAATAATGATGCACTTTTAAAAAACAGGAACCTTAATTGGGTTCAACAACTTAAAACTATTTTACTAAAAACTAATATTTTTATGGCTGTTGGTGCTGCACATTTATTTGGTAAAGATGGCTTGATAGATTTGTTAAGAAAGGATGGCTTCACTGTAAAACCGATTGTAAATAAACTAAAATAATTGTTCGCTATATTAGTGTTTAAATTTTTGATTTACAATGAAGATATTCTTTAAACGGTTTTTGGTATTTCTGTTGATTGCTTTCTTAATTATGCAGTTTTTCAGACCTCAAAAAAACCTTTTAGCGGCTGTGGCAATTAGTGATATTACTGCTAAATATGCAATACCTGCAGATGTACACGCTGTTTTAAAAGCAAGTTGCTATCATTGTCACAGTAACAATTCTACATATCCCTGGTACAATAATATTCAACCCTTTGCCTGGTATTTGGCAGATCATATAAAAGAAGGAAAAAAGGAAATTAATTTTAATGAATTTGCATCTTACAAAATCGCAAAACAATACAGAAAACTCGAAGAAATTATTAACCAGGTAGAAATGGATGAAATGCCCATACAATCGTATACTTTGATACATGGGGGCGCTAAATTAAATGTAGCGCAAAAATCAATGATTATAAATTGGGCAACTGTTTTGCGGGATACCATCAAAGCCAGTTATCCTGCAGATAGTCTAATAAGAAAACCACAGACTCCAACAGTAGCAGTTAAGAGCTAATTTTCAATTAAAACTGATGTTTCACTATAATGACTAAAAATTCAGATACAATTAAAGTGGTAGAATGTCCCAGAGATGCAATGCAGGGATGGCCTCATTTTATTGTCACCGACAAAAAAATTGAGTACATTAATAAGTTATTAAAAGTAGGTTTTGATACAATAGATTTTGGAAGTTTTGTTTCTCCTACGGCTATCCCTCAAATGGCAGATACAAAAGAGGTGATTGATAACCTTGACTTAAGAGATACCAATACAAAATTGCTTGCCATTATAGCTAACCTTCGTGGTGCAACAGATGCTGTAAAATTTGATAAAATTTCATATTTGGGTTTTCCTTTTTCTATTTCAGAAACTTTTCAGCAGCGAAATACAAATTCTTCGGTTGACGAGTCATTGAAAAGAGTAGCAGATATTCAAAACCTTTGTGTACAGCACAATAAAGAATTAGTGGTATATATTTCTATGGGTTTCGGTAATCCATATGCTGATGAGTACAATGAAGAAATTGTAATAAATCGAACCAAACAAATTGAAGAACTTGGTGTAAAAATTATTTCCATAGCAGATACTGTTGGTTTGGCAACAGCAAATGATGTGAGCGTATTAATAGAAAAAATTATTCCTGTTTTTAAGAATATCGAATTAGGTGTGCACTTACATTCTGCTCCTGAAAACAGAATAGAAAAGCTGGAAGCTGCATTTAATGCAGGTTGTAGAAGATTTGATTCAGCATTAAAAGGAATTGGCGGTTGCCCGATGGCAGGCAATGATTTGGTTGGAAATATGGATACAGAAACAATGCTGCAGTATTTTCAGGAAAGAGGAGAGCAGCTTAATTTTGATAAAATTGCGTTGAAGAAATGTGGTCAAATGGCAAATGAAATTTTTATCTAACTTAAAGATTTCTGCCGGTTTTTATTTTTATAATTGATATAAATTATGCAATTCCGTTCAGAATTTACTCCCAAACCTTTTCCTGTAAAAATAAAAATAACTGATAAGTTGTTGTTGGTAGGCTCTTGTTTTACAGAACAGATTGGTAAAAAGCTGACAGCGCACAAATTCAAAGCAATTGAAAACCCTAACGGTATTTTATTTAACCCCGTAAGCATTGCCAAAGCCATAAAAAGTTATACCAAAACAGATACTTTTCAAGAAAGCGATTTATTTTATTACAATGAGTTGTGGGCCAGCAGGGATCATCATACAAGGTTTTCTCATCCTGAAAAATTAAAGGCTTTACAAAATATAAATACTGAACTTAAAAGAGCTGCTGACTTTATAAAAACTGCAGACTGGATTTTAATTACGCTAGGTTCTGCCTTTGTTTATGAATGGAAGGATATTGATATTCAGCCGGAAAACAATTACAATAATGTAGCTGCAAATTGTCACAAAATTCCTACTGATAAATTTAATCGCAGGTTGCTAAGCGCTTTGGAAATTGTATCCGTTTTAAAAGAGATGCAAATAAATGTATGGGCAGTTAACCCCAATGCTAAATTTATTTTTACCATTAGTCCGGTAAGGCATTTAAGAGAGGGATTTATTGAGAATAACAGAAGTAAATCTGCGCTAATACAGGTGGTGCATGAAATTACAAATGATACGAACAGTTTTTATTTTCCAGCTTATGAACTTGTAATTGATGATTTAAGGGATTACCGTTTTTTTGCTGAAGACCTTGTGCATCCTAATTATGCGGCAACAAATTATGTTTGGGAAAAATTTGTACCTGCTGTGATAGAAGAATCATCACAACAATTAATGAAAGAAATAAATGAAATAAATGCGGCTGTAAATCACAAACCTTTCAATCCATCATCATCATCACACAAAAAGTTTATGCAAATAAATTTTGAGAAAGTTGTTATGCTTTCTCAAAAATATCCGCATCTTGATTTATCAAATGAATTCCAGTTTTTTCAAGAATCACATGACTAACGCCTTTTCTTTTTTAAGTGTTTTTTCCAAGATAACTGCTAAATCATCTACCGCCAGATAAAGTTCTTTAAAACTGCTTGCAACGTAATATATAGGCTGCAGACTGCTTTTATCAAAAGGCAGGTAAAGTATTTCAGCAAGATTAAATTCTTTCATCTCTACAGAACTGTCTTCAAAAATGCGGTTCGTTTCGCCATAGGAAGAAATAATTCCTGCACCCAAAATTTTAGTTTCATCATTTTCCTTAACAAGACCAAACTCAATGCTGTACCAGTAAAAGCGTTCAATCAAATCAACACATTCAGGAGAAAATGAATATTTTTTTCCGAGCAAACCTACTTTATGTACAAATGCTGCATAATCATTATCGCATAAAACCGGCAAGTGTCCAAATACATCATGGAACATATCAGGCTCTTCCAAATAATCCAATTGGGCAGGTTGCCTAAGCCAGGTGCTTGCTGCAAATTTTTTGTCAGCAAGCAGAGATAAAAATTCTACTGCAGGAATAAATCCTTCTACTATATGTATTTGCCAGCCCGTGTGCTCCAATAAGGCAGACGATAAGTCAGCAAGTTTTGGTATGCTGTCAGCATTAAAAACGTTGTTGAGTAATGTTACGCTCTCGTTGTGAAGTGCGGTACCTTTTTGCAGCAGATTTTTCTGTTGCCTGCTAAATAATTCCTTCCAAACCCATTGCTGTTCTGCAGTGTAGCCTTTGTAATTCTGTATCATTAATTATTTTTAAGTATAAAAAAACCGGCCTGTAAATCAGGCCGGCAAAGAATATAGTAATTATACAATTATTATTCTGCCGGCAAAAGCTGGTAGTAATAACAATAAGTATAAGTTGTTTGTAACATAATGCTTTAAAATTAAGTATTTTTTATAGACAGTTAAATTTATATTTTTAATGTATTCTGTCACCTCTTACTTCCACACTATTCATCAGGTCTTTTTCGAAAGCAAGCCATTCTTTCCATCTTTTTCTTA